>NZ_JBPEHL010000009.1:0-244173 GCF_051201095.1 Shinella sp. BE166
CCCGTCGCTCACCGCGTTGGGGGAAGGTTCACATGGCTCAATTCTCAATGGAAATTATGCGCCTAACCGGCTCAGTTCTGCGTGGAAACCAACACCCGCCGCCATCGCTGATTTTCTGAGGTTTTTCGGATGGCTTGACGTTTCGGCAGAAGACATCGGTCAAAGGCATTGTTGGTATTTTGCCCCAAGCAGTGAATAAACACCAACGAAGCTACCAACAATCAGGCGGGATGTCACTGTGCGACAGCGAACGGTCTTGGACGAATGGGCACCGCGAACACGTTGAAAAGCCGTGATTATCTCGCATCCCCTCGCCCAAGCTGGACTTTACTGGACGAAGGGGAGTGGTGGGCCCGGAGGGACTCGAACCCCCAACCAAGCGGTTATGAGCCGCCGGCTCTAACCATTGAGCTACAGGCCCTTCCCAGCCTTGACCAGGTACCGTCGGTCAATGGCGGCCGACGGTTAGAGATCGTCTAGACGAATTCGGCGGGCCTCACAAGCACCGCCGTATTCTCTACACAATCGCGGGCGAAGAACGGCGCGAGGGACACAACCATCAGGAGATAGTCTTCATGTTCTACGGAACACTGGGCCGCCGCACGGGTGCCGGCCTCTTCGCGCTTTCGCTCGCTCTCGCCGCTGCCGTTCCGATGGCCGCACGCGCGCAGGACGCCGCAAAGCCGCGCGAGGCAACCATCGTCGTTACCGGCGAAGGCAGCGCGGAAATAGCGCCCGACATGGCGCTGATCGACCTCGGCGTCGTCAAGGATGCCAAGACCGCCCGTGAGGCGCTCGATGCCAACAACAAGGCGATGGCCGAGATTCTCGCTGCCTTGAAGGACGCCGGCATCGCGGAACGCGACCTGCAGACCTCCGGCTTCATGATCAACCCGCAATACCAGTATCCGCAGAGCTCGACGGGCGAAAACCCGCCGCCGATTCTGACGGGCTTCCAGGTCACCAACACGGTGACGCTGCGCGTGCGCGATCTCTCCAAGCTCGGCGAGATCCTCGACAAGGCCGTGACGCTCGGCGCCAACCAGGGCGGCGGCATCCGCTTCACCAACGACAAGCCGGACACGGCCGTCAGTGCGGCGCGCAAGAAGGCCGTCGAGAATGCCATCGCCAAGGCCAAGGAACTGACGGAAGCCGCCGGCGTCGGCCTCGGTCGCGTGCTGGAGATTTCCGAAACCAACTACCGCGCGGAACCCGTGCCGATGATGCGCGCCATGGCCAAGGACTATGCCGAAGGGGCCTCCGTGCCGCTCGCCACCGGCGAGAACAGCTATTCCGTCGTCGTCAACGTGACCTTCGCGCTCGGCAACTGATCCGCACAACAGCAATGAACGAAAGGGCCGGGAAACCGGCCCTTTTTTCGTTTGCGGGTTCACAATGCCCGCACCAGAACGCAAAGAACCCTCCCGGCGCAAACCGGGAGGGTAGCCGTTCACCGGCCGGGGGTGACGAGGCGAACGACGTCCGTTGGGCAGGCCTCTGCCTTAACGCCAGAGAACCGGGCAATGACGGTCGTTGGCGAAGACCATGCGGCTGTAGCCCTGGTAGCGGAACCCTTCGACGACGACCTTGCGCGGCGTCACATCGGCCACGCGGGCGCGGCGCAGGCCGAAATCGCGCGCCTTGGCGACGGCAAGGCCGATATCGCAGCGGCCGCGGCCACCGCCCCAGTTGCCATGGCGACGGTCGTGGCGGCGATCCCAGCGGTCGCGGCCGCGGTCGTGATCGCGCACTTCGAGGAAGCCGTTGCGGTAGCCGACGGTCTCGACCGAGAGCTCGATATTGGCGGCGGAGGCGGCCGGGGCGAAAGCGGTCAGGGCACCGAGGCCGAGCACGGCGGCAAGAAGGGTGTTTTTCAGAAAGCTGGTCATCGGGATCTCCTGTTCGCTTGCGCCGGACCGTCGTGTCCGGCGATTGAGGAGACCTTAGCGGGGGGAGGCTGAACGCAGGCCGAAGCCGCCGTTCAGCCTCCGTTCAACTTCATGAACCGGAAAAGAAGGCGATGCGGGTGATGGATCCCTCCTCGAGCTCGAGCAGCAGGATCTTCTCCTTCGAATAGGTGGCGCCGGCGGCGGATTTGCCATGCGCCGTCAGGCGGATCGCGACGTTGTGGCCGAGCGCATCGCTCATCACCAGCGCATCGCCATAACTTTCATCAAACGCTTCGAAATGCCGGGCGAGGCGGTCGCGCAGCGCGTCGCGGCCGTTGTCCATACCCTCGCCGATGCCGGAGATCGAGACGTTCTCATGGACCTTTGCGGCAAGTGCGGCAAAATCCCGGGCATTCAGCGCCTCGATGACGGCGTGGTTGATGCTTTCCGTGTCTGACATGGATCTCTCCTCTCGTGAGCCACGCCAGGAACGTTCCTCCGTGTGAACGGGTTCCGTCAAGGGCCGAGATGCAGCACGATTTCGCGCCGGTGCGGCCGGTCGCGGTGCTCGAAGAGGTAGAGGCCCTGCCACGTGCCGAGTGCCAGGCGCCCGCCCATGACAGGAATGCCGATCGAGACCTGGGTCAGCGCCGCCTTGATATGGGCCGGCATGTCGTCCGGCCCTTCCATCGTGTGCACGATCCAGCGCATGGAGGGATCGTCGGAGGGCGGCACGAGGCGGCGGAAGAACTGGTCGAGGTCACGCCGCACGTCCGGATCGGCATTTTCCTGGATGAGCAGCGAGCAGGAGGTGTGGCGGACGAAGACCGTCAGCAACCCCTCCTCCCCGCCGGCTTCCTGCACAAAGGCGGCGGCCTCGCGGGTGAACTCGTAGAGCCCCTGCCCGCGGGTCGCAACCGTCAGGATCTTTTGCGGCATGGCGACCGCCTCAGCCGCCGATCGCCCAGAATAGGGTGCCGACGACCGCGATGAAGACGATGATCACGCCCATGAAGCGCGCGAGACCCATGTTCGTATCCGTGGTGGTGCCGACGATCGCGTAATAGAGGTCCTTCATGGCGCATCCCTTTCATCGTGTTGGATGCGGTGATAGCGCACCCGCGCGCCGCTCACAACTCGACGAAGGCGCGGAAGCCGCCATAGATCATGCGCTTGCCGTCGAAGACGTTCTTCCACTCGTCGCCCTTCAGGCGCTCGTCCGCCATCACCTTGGCCATGATTTCGTCGCGCTTTTCACGCGATTCATAGGTGATCCAGGAAAAGACGACGATCTCGTCCTCCTTCGCCTGCACGGCGCGCGGAAACGAGGTAAGCTCGCCATAGGGCACGTCGTCGCCGATGCATTCGACATAATCGATCGCGCCATACTCCTTCCACACCTCGCCCCCCAAGCGCGCCATATCCTTATAAGCCTCCAGATTGGCCTTCGGCACGGCCACCAGGAATCCATCGACATAGGTCATGATCGTCTCCTCCTTTGGGTTGGACATGCCAAGGACGTGTGTCACCGGGCGGATCCGACAAGGGGGTGCGTTTTTTTGTGAAGACCAAGGCGAACCAACCACGAACGCTCTACGGTGATGGTGGATCCTCGGGTCAAGCCCGAGGATGACAGTGGGGAGGTGACGTGCTGCCCCCTTGAATGGTCGCGGCATACGGGGCGGCCGTTTTGCACGCCGCCCTCTCTTCTTTCGTCGTCCTCGGGCTTGACCCGAGGATCCAGAACGGCACACATTTCCCGCATGGCGGGATATGTTTACATCGTGACCAACCAGAGGCATGGCACGCTCTACATTGGCGTCACCTCCGACCTTGAGCGACGCGTTCATGAACATCGCGAGGGCCTGACACCAGGCTTTACGCGGCAACACAGTTGCACAAGGCTGGTCTGGTATGAGGAGCACCTGGGTATCGGCACCGCCATTCAGCGTGAAAAGTCGCTGAAGCGCTGGTATCGGCAATGGAAAATCGAACTGATCGAGGCATTCAACCCGCAATGGCGGGATTTGTATCCGGAACTCTGGTGAAGATCAAGCTGTTGCTCTCGACCGGCCCTACCGCACCTACCAAGACCCGCAGTCGCGCAACTGGCGCGAATAGCTGGACGCCATGTTGGCGGCGCGCTTGGCGCCGGCCTTTGCCGTGCCGCTCCAGTTGCCGCGTTTGTAGCCGGCGTGGCCGTGGTAATAGGCGATGTAGAGGCGGTAGGTGTCGTTGAGCGCGATGCCGTTCTTGCGGTTGCTCTCGCTGTGATACCAGCCGATGAAGCGGATCGCGTCGGAGAAGTCCGTGCGGTTTGCCGTCCAGCGGCCCGTCACGCGCTTGTAGCGCGCCCAGGTGCCGTCGAGCGCCTGGGAGAAGCCGAGCGCCGTCGACTGGCGCTTCCACGGAATGAAGCCCAGGAGTTTGGTGCGCGGCGGACGGGCATTATGGCGGAAGCCGGACTCCGTGTAGATCGTCGCCATCAGCACGGGCACGGGCACGCCATATTCCCGCTCGGCGCGGTAGGCGGCTCGCCGCCAGTTATCGAACATGCCGTCACGTTGCTCGAAGATGGCACAGGCGTTCTGCGTCTGTCGGGGGACGGACGCGCAGCCGGCAAGCAACAGGAGGACGACGACCAAGACGCAACGCATCGCAGTTCCTCAGAATTTCCGGATATTTATAAATCGTAAATCTTAACAATCCGTTTTGATTCAAATGCCGGGAAGCGCCCTTCCATTCATGGGCGTGATCCGCCCATCAAATATGCAAATGCATTATTTTGTTGCGCTTTTTGGCCTTCCGGCCTAATCAATCTGCAGCACGCCGGCCCTTCGCGCACGATTGTTCCGGACCGTGAAAGAACCCGCTCTGCCATCGGATCTGGACCTCGCCATCCGGGCGCGTGAGCGTTTGCGACCGGGCCTTCCCAAGGCCCCAGCCAGGAGAAAAATCATGAAGAAGCCAATTTTCGCCGGAGCCCTGCTCGCGGCTTCCGTCGCCTTTGCGCCGCTCGCCCATGCCGATATCGTCATCGGCCTCGTCGCGCCGCTGACCGGCCCGGTCGCGGCTTACGGCGACCAGGTCAAAAACGGTGCCGAAGCGGCCGTTGCCGAGATCAACAAGAATGGCGGCATTCTGGGCGAACAGGTCGTGCTGAAGCTGGCGGACGATGCCGGCGAGCCCAAGCAGGGCGTTTCGGCCGCCAACCAGATCGTCGGCGAAGGCATCCGCTTCGTCGTCGGCCCGGTGACCTCGGGCGTCGCGATCCCGGCTTCGGACGTTTTCGCGGAAAACGGCGTGCTGATGGTGACCCCGACGGCGACCGCGCCGGACCTCACGGCCCGTGGCCTTACCAACGTGCTGCGCACCTGCGGCCGTGACGACCAGCAGGCGGAAGTCGCCGCCGCCTATGTCGTCAATACGCTCAAGGACAAGAAGGTCGCCATCGTTCACGACAAGGGCGCCTACGGCAAGGGCCTGGCGGATGCCTTCAAGGCGGCGCTCAACAAGGGCGGCATCACCGAGGCGCTCTATGATTCCGTCACGCCCGGCGACAAGGATTTCAGCGCGCTGATCACCCGCCTCAAGGCTGACGGCGTCGAGGTCATCTATTTCGGCGGCTACCATCCGGAAGGCGGCCTGCTCGCCCGTCAGTTGAAGGATCTTGCCGTTAACGCCACGATCATCGGCGGCGAAGGCCTGTCGAACAGCGAATATTGGGCGATCGGCAACGAAGCCGCTGGCGGCACGCTGTTCACCAACGCCTCGGACGCGCTGAAGAGCGCCGATTCGCAGGCGGCCGTCGCCGTGCTGAAGGAAAAGGGCGTTCCGCCGGAAGCCTTCACGCTCAACGCCTATGCCGCCGTCGAATTGCTGAAGGCCGGCATCGAGAAGGCCGGCAGCGCGGAAGATTCTGCCGCCGTCGCCGCAGCCCTGAAGTCCGGCGAAGCCATCCCCACCGCCATCGGCAAGCTCACCTACGGCGAAACGGGCGACCTCACCTCGCAGAGCTTCTCCCTCTTCAAGTGGGAAGACGGCAAGATCGTCGCTGCCGAGTAAGTTTTTGCGATTTGGAATGGGAAACGCCGGGGGAAACCCCGGCGTTTTTGTTTGTGGATGGAGGCCGCCCCCTCACCGCCCCGCGCGAAACCGCTCCTTGAGCCGCGCAACATCCGCCTCACTCCAATCCGTGACCCCCGTCACCGCGATCCACGGATCGATATAGTGCTCACCCGCATAGACATGGCCGAGCCCCATCGGCGTGGTCGTCGCCATCGCCATGTCGAGCGTCAGTTGCAGGAAGGTGACAACGGGATACCAGGCAAAATCCGGCGACACATCCGGACCGCGCGGCACCGCCATCCATTCCGGCTGGCGATAGAAGGAATAGGGATCGTAGAAGACGATCGGGTCGCTGGCATATTGCAGGTAGACGATGCGCATCGGTCCCCAATGGTCGCCCGCCTGCGGCAGCACATTGCGCTGGCTGGTGAAGCGCACGTAGGAGCCGTCGCGAAAACGCGGCAGCCAGGCGGGCGTGCCAGGATTGCGGTCCGCCGTCATCTTGCGCCAGATGCGGCTGGGGAATGGCGGGCCGGCCCAGAGCGCACCCTGATAGGGATCACCGATCACCTCGAAGAGTTCGGCCGACTGTTCGGAGGAGAGCGCGCCGAGGCTGAGGCCATAGAGGTAGAGTTTCGGACGGCTCTCCTTCGGCAGCGTGGTCCAGTGGCCGTAGACGGCGCGGAACAGCGCGCGGGCGGCCTCCGCGCCATAGTCCGGCTCGGCGAGCAGCGAGAGCCAGCTCGCGAGATAGGAATACTGGATGGCGACGCTCGCGATGTCGCCATGGTGCAGGTATTCGACGGTGTCGATCCCCTCCGGATCGATCCAGCCGGTGCCGGTCGGCATGACGACGAGCAGCGTCGAGCGCTCGAAGCCGCCGACACGGATCAGCTCGTCGAGCGCAATTTTTGCGCGCGCCTCCGGCGTCTCGGCCGCGTTGAGGCCGGCATAAACACGCAGCGGCTCCAGCGCCGGTTTGCCGGTGAAGGCGGCGATATCCTTGGCCGCCGGCCCCGTGGCGATGAAGGAACGGCCCATGCGGCCGAGGTCGTCCCAGCGCACCAGCGAGGCGGCGCTGCCGGATTTCAACGGATCGGAGGGCTCGGCCGTATCCGGCTCGATCACCTGGTCGAGCCGCCGGAAGGATGAATCGGCCGTGTGCAGCACGAAGCGCACGAGAAGCCCGTCGGCGAGCGTCCAGAACAGGGTCGCGGCCAGCGCCGTGCCGATGACATAGGAAAGCCGCCGGGGCGCCGCGCGGCGCGAGGTGCTGGCGAAAAGCCGGACGAGAAACGCAAAAAGACGCCCGAGGCCGAACAGCACGAGAAACAGGGCAAGCGCGATGAGGCCGACATAGAAGGGATGCGCCGTCTCGATCGGCGGCAGGTCCATCAGCGCGCGGATCGAATTCTGCCATTCGGCGGTGCGCCACAGAAACACCAGCACCACCACGCCGCACACACCGCCCGCCACCGTCTTCAACCACAGCCGCACACGATCCTTCGGCTCCGGCAGTTCGAGCCAGAACCAGAGCGCGGCCAGCAGCACGCCCAGGCCATAACCACAGGCCATGGCAACGCCGGAAAGCAGGCCCTGCGTAACATAGGTGCGCGGCAAGAGGCTCGGCGTCAGCGACGCGGCGAAGAGCAGAGTGCCAAGCACGAGGCCTGTGGCCGAGAAGGACAGGACAAGGCGCCAGAACCAATCCCGCACGACCATCCTCCCTTCCGCTGCCTGTGTCATGGCCGCAAACCTTGCATGCCGAGGGAGTCGGTGCAACCGCTGGCACGTCGACGGCTGTTCGCTATAGGATCGCTGGGCGGAAGGAAAGCCGATGATGCGCAAGGAAAAGCCTGCGGAGAGCCCCAAGGCATATGTCGCCGCCCAGAGCGGCTGGCACCGCGAGATCGTGGAGGCCCTGCGCGCCGCGGTTCTTGCCACGGGCGACCTCGACGAACGCATCAAATGGGGCCACCTCGTCTATTTCTCCAACGGCCCCGCCCTCTTGATCCGCGCCGAGGATAAGCGCGTGCTCTTCGGCTTCTGGCGCGGCCAGCGGCTGCGCGGCAGCGAACCACGCCTGAAACCCGGCGGCAAATATGAGATGGCGACTATGACCTTTGTCGAGGGTGACAGCGTGGATGCGGAAAGTGCAAGCCTGCTGGTGCGCGAAGCGATACGGCTGAATGCCGAGTTCGGCGATCCGACAAAGCTGGCCTAGATATAAAAAAGCCCCGCGACCTTTTGGGTAACGGGGCTTTCTTTGTCTATCTATCGCCTCAGCTATCCAGGAACGAACGCAGCTTCCGCGACCGGCTCGGGTGCTTCAGCTTGCGCAGCGCCTTCGCTTCGATCTGGCGGATACGTTCGCGGGTGACCGAGAACTGCTGGCCGACTTCTTCGAGCGTGTGGTCGGTGTTCATGCCGATGCCGAAGCGCATGCGCAGCACGCGCTCTTCGCGTGGCGTGAGCGATGCCAGCACGCGGGTCGTCGTTTCGCGCAGGTTCGCCTGGATGGCGGCGTCGATCGGCAGCAGCGCGTTCTTGTCCTCGATGAAATCGCCGAGATGCGAATCCTCTTCGTCACCCACCGGGGTTTCGAGCGAGATCGGCTCCTTGGCGATCTTCAGGACCTTGCGGACCTTTTCGAGCGGCATGGCGAGCTTTTCGGCCAGTTCTTCCGGGGTCGGCTCGCGGCCGATCTCGTGCAGCATCTGACGCGAGGTGCGCACGATCTTGTTGATCGTCTCGATCATGTGCACCGGAATGCGGATCGTGCGGGCCTGGTCGGCGATCGAACGGGTGATCGCCTGCCGGATCCACCACGTCGCGTAGGTGGAGAACTTGTAGCCGCGGCGATACTCGAACTTATCGACCGCCTTCATGAGGCCGATATTGCCCTCCTGAATGAGATCGAGGAACTGCAGCCCGCGGTTCGTGTACTTCTTGGCGATCGAGATCACGAGACGGAGGTTGGCTTCCACCATCTCCTTCTTGGCGATGCGCGCCTCGCGCTCGCCCTTCTGCACCATGTGCACGATGCGGCGGAATTCCGAGATGGAAATGCCGGTCTCGGTGGCGAGGTTCTGGATTTCCTGGCGGATGTCGCGAATCGTCGTGTTTTCGCTCTTGGCGAATTCCTTCCAGCCGCGGGCGGCCAGGTTGGCGATCGACTTCATCCAGTTCGGATCGAGTTCCGCACCGTTATACTGTTCCAGGAACGAATCGCGCTTGACGCCGTAGCTTTCAGCCAGACGCAGCAGGCGGCCCTCGTTCTGCACGAGGCGCTTGTTGATGTCGTAGAGCTGCTCGACGAGGCTGTCGACGCGGTTCTGGTTCAGCGACAGCGACTTGACGGCCGTGATCAGCTCGTCCTTGAGCTCCTTGTAGCGGCGCTCCTGGGCGGGCGAGAGCGTGCCGGTCGCCTGCAGGCGGGCTTCCACCTGCTGGTCCTGCAGCTTGCGCAGCTTCTTGTAGGTCTCGGCGATCGTGTCGAGCGTCTCCATGACCTGCGGGCGCAGTTCCGCTTCCATGGCGGCGAGCGAGAGGTTCGACTCGTCGTCGTCCTCTTCCTCCTCCTCCGGCGGCATGCCGTCGCCGCCGACATTGGTGATGTCGTCGTCGTTGGCGGCGCGCGGGCGGCGGTTCTTTTCCTTTTCCTCGGCCGCCTTGCGGTCGGCCTCGATCTTTTCCGGGCTCTGGAACTGGGGGGCAGCCTTCGCCTCGGGACCCGAATAGGTCGTCTCGAGGTCGATGATCTCGCGCAGCAGCGTCTGGCCTTCGTTGAGTTCATCCCGCCAGATGATGATGGCCTGGAACGTCAGCGGGCTCTCACAGAGGCCGGCGATCATCGTCTCGCGGCCGGCTTCGATGCGCTTGGCGATGGCGATTTCGCCCTCGCGCGACAGCAACTCCACGGACCCCATTTCGCGCAGATACATGCGCACCGGGTCGTCCGTGCGGTCGGTCGGCTCCTTCTTCTTCGCGGTCGCAAGCGCGGTGCCGCTGGAAGAGGCGATTTCGCCGCCTTCGCTCTCGTTGTCGTCGTCGCTCGACTCGTCGTCGCCGCCCTGGCTCGCCTCTTCGGCGTCCTCGTCCTCGATGACGTTGATGCCCATGTCGGAGAGCATGGCCATCGTGTCCTCGATCTGCTCCGAGGTGACTTCCTCGGAAGGCAGGACCGAATTCAGCTCGTCCATGGTGACATAGCCGCGCTTCTTGGCGGCCTTGATCATCTTCTTGACTGCATCATCGGAAAGATCGAGAAGTGGGCCGTCGGATGCGCCTTCGCGTTCGTTTTCGACTTCCTCGTTCTCTTTGACCTTTGTCGCCATTTATTTCGTCGCTTTCCTGAGCATCCAGTTTTCAAGCGGTCAGGGTTTCCGCAGCCGATCGCCCTTCGGCATGCGCAATCGCCTCACGGCATCCCTCACCTAACGGATTGACAATTAAATCCCGATTAACCACATCCCGGCCCGCGGGACTGTGGACATGTTGCCGAGGCAACACAATTGACATGACTTCCCGATCCGCCGTACCCATTCCTTGCTCGCCAACAATGGTGATTCCCAGAATTTTCGGTTACGTCAAGCTTTTCCGGCAAAAAAGCCGCAAAAGGTTCCGATTCGGGTTCGCGGACAGGAAAGTCGGCGGATCCGGGCGATTGAGCCTTCATGTAGGCGCAAATCCTGAAAAGACAAGAGCCGCATTCCCCGCGCCCCCACGCGTCTCACGACAGCGATTCGCACGCCAGGGTTTCAAAACGACTTTCCGTCCACCTTGGTGATCGCCAGTGTCTCAAGATCGATCGCCGGAATGCAGCGCAGATTGACCGCCGCCATGCCGTTTCCCTTCGGGTCCTTGCCCTCTCCATAGGGCGCAATGCCGCATTTGGCACAGAAATGATGCTCGATCATGTGGCGGTTGAACTGGTAGGTCGAGACGTTCGCCTCCGGCGTCGTCAGCACCAGGCTGTCCCGCGGCACGAAGGCGAGCAGGCCGCCGCGCCGGCGGCACAGCGAACAGTTGCAGTCGAGCCCCGTATCGAATTCGCCCTCCACCTCGAAGGCGATGGCGCCGCAATGACAGCTTCCCTCGTATTTCATTCGAAAAACTCCTCCCGATTCTTATATCGCACCGCTGCACGCGTTCGCGGCCTGCTCAGTGCCAGTCCATGACGACCTTGCCGGAATTGCCCGAGCGCATCGCCTCGAACCCGTCGCGGAATTCGTCGATCCTGATGCGGTGGGTGATGATCGGCGAGAGATCCAGCCCGCCCTGCACGAAGGCGATCATCTTGTACCAGGTCTCGAACATCTCGCGGCCGTAGATGCCCTTCAGCGTCAGCATCTTGAAGATCACCTTGTTCCAGTCGATGCCGAAGCCGTCCGGCGCGATGCCGAGAATGGCGATCTTGCCGCCATTGTTCATCGTGTCGATCATCGAGCGGAAGGCCGGCGGGGCGCCGGACATTTCAAGGCCGACGTCGAACCCTTCCGTCATGCCGATCTCTGTCATCACCTCGGCGAGATCCTGCTTCGAGGCGTCGACGACATAGTCGATGCCGACCTTGCGGGCGAGATCCAGCCGGACAGGGTTGATATCGGTGATCACAACCTTTCGCGCGCCGGAGCGTTTCGCGACCATCGCGCCCATGATGCCGATCGGCCCCGCGCCCGTCACCAGCACGTCCTCGCCCACCAGATCGAAGGAGAGCGCGGTGTGCACGGCATTGCCGAACGGATCGAAGATCGCGGCGACCTCATCGGGCACATCATCCGGAATCGGCACGACATTGTGCTCGGGAATGCAGAGATATTCGCCGAAGGAGCCGGGGCGGTTGACGCCGACGCCCTTGGTGTAATGGCAGAGGTGCCCGCGCCCGGCGCGGCAGTTGCGGCACTTGCCGCAGACGATGTGCCCCTCGCCCGAGACCCGCTCGCCGACATGGTATTTCGTGACGGACGAACCGATCTCGGCGATCTCGCCGACGAATTCATGGCCGACGACCATCGGCACCGGAATGGTCTTCTGCGCCCAGTGGTCCCAGTTCCAGATATGCACATCCGTGCCGCAGATCGCCGACTTCTTCACCCGGATCAGCACGTCGTTCGGCCCGACCTCCGGCACCGGGACGTTTTCCATCCAGAGGCCGACTTCAGGTTTCGCTTTAACCAGCGCACGCATCATGTTCGACATGACGAAATCTCCGCAAGGGATTCAGAGGATTCTTTAAATCACACCCAGTTCGCGCCCGACTTCGGCGAAGACGGCGATCGCCTTGCGGACATCCGCCTCGCTATGCGCCGCCGACATCTGGGTGCGGATGCGCGCCTGGCCGCGCGGCACGACGGGGAAGGAAAAGCCGATGACATAGACCCCCTTCGCCAGCATGCGGGACGCCATGTCCTGCGCTAGTGCCGCATCGCCCAGCATGACCGGAATGATCGCATGCCCCTCGCCCGCAAGCGTGAAGCCGAGCTTCGTCATGTCGGTGCGGAAGAGATCCGCATTGGCATAGAGCCGCTGGCGCAGCGCATCGCCATTGTCGATGAGGTCGAAGACTTTCAGCGAGGCGCTCGCGATGACGGGGGCGAGCGTGTTGGAGAAGAGATAGGGCCGCGAGCGCTGGCGCAGCCATTCCACGACCTCGCGCTTGCCCGATGTGTAGCCGCCGGAAGCCCCGCCCAGCGCCTTGCCGAGCGTGCCGGTGATGATATCGACGCGGCCCTCGACGCCGCAATGTTCCGCCGAGCCGCGGCCATGTTTGCCGACAAAGCCGACCGCATGGCTGTCGTCCACCATGACCATGGCGCCGTATTTTTCCGCGAGATCGCAGACGCCGCCGAGATTGGCGATGATGCCGTCCATCGAGAAGACGCCGTCGGTGGCGATCAGCTTGAAGCGCGCGCCTTCCGCCTTCTTCAGCTCCTCTTCGAGCGCGGCCATGTCGTTGTTGGCATAGCGGAAGCGTTTCGCCTTGGAGAGCCGTACGCCGTCGATGATCGAGGCGTGGTTCAGCGCATCGGAGATGATGGCGTCCTCCTCGCCGAGCAGCGTTTCGAAGAGCCCGCCATTCGCATCGAAACAGGAGGAATAGAGGATCGTGTCCTCCAGCCCGAGGAAGGCGGAGATGCGCGCTTCGAGTTGCTTGTGCTCCTCTTGCGTACCGCAGATGAAGCGCACCGAGGCCATGCCGTAGCCATAGCGGTCGAGCGCCGCCTTGCCGGCTTCCGCCAGTTCCGCATTGTCGGCCAGGCCGAGATAGTTGTTGGCGCAGAAGTTCAGCACGCGCTCGCCGGAGGTCACGGTGATCTCGCCGGCCTGCTTGGAGGTGATGACGCGCTCGGCCTTGTAGAGGCCGCCGGCCTTGAGGCCGTCGATTTCGGATTGCAGATGGGCGATAAAGGCGGAGGTCATGGGCACGCACTCACGGCTTTGAGAAAGGGGCGGCTCAGGCGATGCTCGCGGCATAGCCGGCCATCAGCGGCTGAAAATCCTCCATCGGGGGGAATTTTTCATAGCTGTGCTTGGCGGGCGTCGTCGCCCAGGCGAGCTTTTCGCTCACATAGGTCTCGACGAAAGGGCTGTACCAGCTGACATCGTCGAGCATGGTCGGGCGCACATTGACGAAGAAATCGAGCCCCTGCGGCCGCGTGAACATCCATGTCATGCAATCCGGGCAGAAATGATGGCCGGCCTCGGGGCTGGCGCCAGCCACGACCGGTTCGCCCTCCACGACGGCAAAAGCCTCCGTCGGGATCGCAGCACTCAGCGAATAGGCGCTGCCCGACATGCGCTGGCAGCCCGTGCAATGACAGGCCATGGCGATGAGCGGCGGCGCGCTGATGCGGATTTTGACGCGCCCGCAGCGGCAGGCACCGTCGAGCGGCAGTTTGAGTTTTCCCATCGCTTGGCTCCCCTTCCGATTGAACGCGGGCTGTCTTTTTGATCGTGATGCCGGCGATTTCCACGGGGATAGTTCTAGCGCAGCCGCAAGCCGCGTAAAGGGCTCTCGTCGCCCTTTCGCTGTTTTCAACCGCGCTCGCAGGCGATCAGCAGGAACATCGGCCGGTTCAGCTCCACCTGCCATTCCGGATGCTCGGCAAGCTGTGCCGCACTCGGCCGCCACTCCTCGACATGGCGGATCGTGAAGCCCGCCGCAATCAGCGCATTCAGCGTCGTGCCGAGCGTGCGGTGATATTTGACGACGCCCTTGGCGAGCCAATCCGTCGTGCGCGGGCCTTCGACCAGATAGCCATCGACCGGCCAGACCGTCCGCCCGCCGACCTCCGCCCAGTCCGGTGCCGACGGCGCCATGAAAAGCGGATGTTCGATGGTGAAGACGAAGGACGCGCCCGGCGTCAGCGCGGCATGGACCGTACGCACCAGCCGGTCGAAATCCGCGACATAGTGGAAGGCGAGCGACGAATAGGCGAAATCGAAGGCGCCCTGCGGCAGGTCGAGCCGGTCGAGGTCGGCGATCTCGTAGCGCACGGCCGGCGAGGCCGTTTCCGCTCGCGCACGCGCGATCATGTTTTCCGAAAGGTCGAGGCCGAGCACGCTTTCAGCCCCTTCCGCCGCCGCATACCGCGCGAACCAGCCGAAGCCGCAGCCGAGATCGACGATGCGCCGGCCCTTGAGATCCGGCAGCAGCGCGCGCACCGAGCCCCACTCCGCCGCCCCTGCAAGCCCGTGCACCGAGCGCGGAAGGCTGCTGTAGCCCTCGAAAAAAGCGGGCTGGTCGTAGATGTTCTGGGCCATGGCAAAGTCCTTTTCCTGCTGGACATAGCCGTTTTTTCCCGTCAGGCAAAGCCGTGCCCGGATTGACGGAAGGGATTGACAGAACCGGTCTGCGCCTGTCCGGTGGCCGCCGGAAAAAGGGCGCGACGATGACGATATTGGACAGGTTTTCCCAGAAGGGCCGCGTGGCGCTGGTGACGGGTGCCGCCCGCGGCCTCGGCTTCGAGATCGCCAAGGCGCTCGCCGAGGCGGGCGCCCATGTCGTGCTGACGGGCCGCACCGCCACAACGCTGGAGGCCGCCGTGGCCGCGATCACCGAAGCAGGCGGCAGCGCGTCCTTCGCCGCCTTCGACATCGCTGACCGCGCCGCCCAGCGCGAAACACTCGCTGCGATCGACCGCGAACATGGCCGGCTCGATGTGCTCGTCAACAATGTCGGCGCCCGCGACCGCCGGCCGCTCTCCGAAATGGACGACGAGGCCATCGACGAGCTGATCCGCACCGATCTTCTCGCCGCCGCCAGCCTCGCCCGAGACGCGGCCGCGCTGATGAAACGCCACTGCCACGGCCGCCTCATCTCCATCACCTCGATCGGCGGCCATGTCGCCATGCCGAACGATGGCATCTACCCGGCCGCAAAACACGGCCTGACCGGCCTGATGCGCAGCATGGCAGTGGAATACGGCCCGCACGGCATCACCAGCAACGCCATCGCGCCCGGCTGGTTCGCCACGGAAACAAACGCCGTGCTCGCCTCCGACGAGGATCTGATGCCCTTCGTGCGCCAGCGCATTCCCGTCCAGCGCTGGGCGCGCGCCGACGAAATCGCCGGCGCCGCCCTGTTCCTCGCCAGCGACGCCGCCTCCTTCGTCAACGGCCATGTGCTGGTGGTGGATGGCGGAATGACGGTCCGGATGTAGAGGCGCACCTCAGTCAACGCCAAAACAACGGTCGATCACCGCGCCGCAGCGGCCGCCTCCAGTCCGGCAATGTCCAGCTTCACCATCGTCAGCATCGCCTCGGTGACGCGCTTGACCTTCGCCTGGTCCGGGCCGCTCATCAGCTCGCCGAGCCGCGCCGGCGCGATCTGCCAGGAGAGACCCCAGCGGTCCTTCAACCAGCCGCACTGTTCCACCGAGCCGCCCTCCCTCAGCGCATCCCACAGCCGGTCGAGATCGCCCTGCGTCTCGCATTCGACCATGATGGAAAAGCTGTGGTTGAACGGATCGAGCGGGCCGGCCTCGATCGCCATGTAGCGCTGGTCACCCAGCGTGAAGCTCGCGATCTTGACGCTGCCCGGCGGTCCGCTCGGCGTTTCCGCAAGCAGCGGCGACACCCAGTGGACCGACGAGCCCGGGATCAGCGACGTATAGAGGCCGATGGCGGCCTCCATGTCCTTTTCGAACCAGAGATGCTGCGTGACTTTCATCGTGACGTCCTCCTTTGTGAACTACAGCAAGGACGAACGAGCCACGAACGTTCCGACAGGTTTTTAAAAAACTAGCCGGCAAATTCCTCGATGACGGCCAGGAAGGCATCGCCGAACCGGTCGCGCTTGGAAACGCCGATGCCGGGAATGTCCAGAAGTTCCTCCCGGTCACGCGGACGCTCCTTGGCGAGCGCGATCAGCGTCGTATCCGGGAAGACGACATAGGGCGGCACGTCGAGGTCCTTGGCGATGGCGAGGCGCTCGGCGCGCAGCAGCTCGAAAAGCGCGCGTTCCGAACCGGCAAGGTTGGAGCGTTCGCGGGCGGCGGGCGAGTTGCTTGCCTTGCCCTTACGGCCCGCCTGCGGCCGGTCCTTGCGGAAAAACACCTCCCGCTCGCGGCGGAACACGGCGAGCGCCTCCTCCTCCAGCTTCAGCGCCCCGAAGGCGGCATGGTCGACGCTGATCAGGCCGGACGCCAGCAATTGCCGGAAGATCGATTGCCAGATGCGCGGCGCTATATCCTTGCCCGCGCCGAAGACCGGCATTTCGGTATGGCCGAACCGTTCCGTCTTCTCGTTGACCGATCCCATCAGCACGTCGATGACATGCGCCGCGCCAAACCGCTCGCCGGTGCGATAGACCGCGGCAAGCGCCTTGATCGCGGCGTCGGTGCCATCCCAGGTCTCGACCGGGTTGCGGCAGGTATCACAATTGCCGCACTGGCCGGCATGCGATTCGCCGAAATGCGCCAGGATCGCCTTGCGCCGGCAGCCGGACGTCTCGCAGATGGCGAGCAGCGCCATCAGCTTGGCGCGCTCGATGCGTTTGATCTCGTCGGCCGCATTGCCCTCGTCGATCATCCTGCGGCGCTGCACGACGTCCGCCATGCCATAGGCCATCCAGGCATCCGACGGCAGGCCGTCACGCCCGGCACGCCCCGTCTCCTGGTAATAGGCCTCCACGGAGCCCGGCAGGTCGAGATGGGCGACATAGCGCACATCCGGCTTGTCGATGCCCATGCCGAAGGCGACGGTCGCCACAAGGCAGAGATTTTCCTCCTTTAGGAAGGCATCCTGGTTGGCATCGCGCACGGCACGATCAAAGCCCGCATGATAGGGCAGCGCGCGAACGCCCTGCGTGTTCAGCCATTCGGCCGTGTCCTCCACCTTGGCGCGCGACAGGCAGTAGACGATGCCGCTCTCTCCTTGATGGCGCCCCAGGAAGCGCAACAGCTGCTGGCGCGCCTGGTCGCGCTCGGCGATCTCGTAGGAAATGTTCGGCCGGTCGAAGCTGGTGGTGAAAACCTCGGCATCCTGCAAGCCGAGCCGCTCAATGATATCGCCGCGGGTGTGCGGATCGGCGGTCGCCGTCAGCGCGATGCGCGGCACGCCGGGATAGCGCTCGCCGAGCATGCCGAGCGTGCGGTATTCCGGCCGGAAATCGTGCCCCCATTGCGAGACGCAATGCGCCTCGTCGATGGCGAAGAGCGCGATCCGGGCATCGGCCACCAGCTCGGCGAACCCCTCCGTGACGATGCGCTCCGGTGTGACATAGAGCAGGTCGAGCGTGCCCGCACGCATCGAATCGCGCACGGCAAAGAACTCGTCACGTGTCAGCGAGGAATTAAGCGCCGCCGCGCTGACGCCGAGCTGCTTCAACGCCTCCACCTGATCGCGCATTAAGGCGATCAGCGGCGAAATGACGATGCCGACACCCTCGCGGCAGAGCGCCGGGATCTGGAAGCACAGCGATTTGCCCGCACCCGTCGGAAACAGCACGACCGCATCGCCGCCCGCCGCCACATGTTCCACCACCGCCTGCTGCTTGCCGCGGAAGGCGTCGTAGCCGTAGACGCGCTTCAACACGTCGAGCGGCGCCGACGGCGCGTCGGACAGCGCGGAGAGAGAACGGGACGATTTGGTCTGGGTCATCAATGGCACCTTCCTCCTTTCATTCTGGCCAAGTGCACCACCATGGGCAACCGCCCGACCGCCAGCTTTTGCCGTCACACACAATGTTCTTGATTTGTTCCGATTTCAAGGCTAAGTTGCAAATAATTTGAAAGAGGGGAGAAAAACGGTGAGCATCTACGCTGCACTAGCCTTGTTGGGCGCCATCCTCTGCGGATTGTTCCGGCAAGCCGGGCTCGCTGCCACCGGGGTCGCAAGAGCGCTCCTACTTCCCCGCCGGCCCCTTCACCCTGCCGGACAACACGCCAAAACCCTCGATGATGGCTTCCTGGTTTTCCATGCGCATCGTCTCCATCTGCACCTCCTGAAGGGCGCGCAGAATCTGCGGCACGCGTTCGCCGTCGCCCTCTTCGGTCGAGACCGCGAGTTCGCGCTCCAGCTCGCGGCGCTGCCAGAGCAGCGCGCGGGTGCGCTTGTGCAGCGCGAGCGCCTGGAGAAAGCCTTCGCGGGCGTCCTCGGGGGCGGCCTCCGCCGTCGCGGTCCAGAGGCGGGAGTTGCGGACCTGCTGGTCCAGGCCCTTGAGCAACGCGTCGAAACCGGCCGCCTCCAGTTCCTCGATCAGCCGGTCGCGCGCAAGCCGCGCGCCGACGGAGCCGGCAATGCCGAGCAGCGACGACCAGAGCCGCTGCAGGTCGCGATGCTCGTATTCGATGATGGCGATCTCGTCGTAGTCGCTGAAGAACAGGCCGGGATGGTTGACGACGGTGAGCGCCAGCACGCTTTCGCGCAAGGGCGGCAGCCCTTCCGCGCCGCGCACCAGCGACGATCGCGCCAGCCGGTCCGATATGCCGGACGAGACCGCATTGCCCTGCGGCGCATTGCGGCCGCCCCGACCCTGCCGATTGCCGGAAAAGTTGCCGCCACTCTGCCGCTGCTGGGCGGGGCGGAAGAAGGCGTTCAGCCGGTCGCGCATGTTCTGCTGGTAGTGGCGCCGCACATCCTCGTCGACGATCGTGGCCGTCACCTGGCGCAGGCGCGCTTCGAGCGCGGCGCGGCTTTCCGGCGTGTCGAAGGAGGCGCCCTGCACTTCCCGGTTCCAGATCATCTCGGCAAGCGGGCGCGCGGCCGCCATCACCTTGTCGAAGGGCGCGCGGCCCTCGTTGCGCACCAGGTCGTCCGGGTCCTTGCCATCCGGCAGCAGCGCGAAGCGTATGGTACGCTCCGGCTTGATGAAGGGCAGCGCAAGCTCGGCGGCGCGGTTTGCCGCGCGAATGCCGGCACCATCGCCATCGAAGCACAGCACCGGTTCCGGCGTCATCTTCCACAACAGGTCGAGCTGGTTTTCGGTGAGCGCCGTGCCGAGTGGCGCCACGGCATTCTCGATGCCCGCCTGGTAGAGCGCGATCACGTCCATATAGCCTTCGACGGCGATGATCGTGCCAGCGCTTTTTTCTTCTTGCGCGGCATTGCCGGCGCGGCCGACCCCTTGAGCGCCTTTTCGCGCGCGGGCGTGGTTGTAAAGCACGCTGCCCTTGTGAAAGAGCTCGGTCTCATTGGAGTTGAGGTATTTCGCCTGGGCGTCCGGCGACATGGCGCGGCCGCCGAAGGCGATGACCTTTTCGCGCACGGAGAGGATGGGAAACATGATGCGGTCGCGGAACCGGTCGTAGGAAACCGGGCGATCCGGCCCGTGCACGACGAGGCCGCAGGCCTCGATCGATTCCTTCGGCACGCCCTTGCCGGCTAGGAATTCCTTCAGCGCATTGCGGCTTTCCGGCGCGTAGCCGAGGCGGAACGTTTCGATGGTGCGGCCCGTCAGCCCGCGGTCGCGCAGATAGGCGCGCGCCTTGGCGCCGGCAGGCGTCTGGAGCTGGTCCTCGAAGAAGCGCGCCGCCATTTCCATGACCTCGACGAGGCCGGTGCGCTCTTTTTCGCGTTGTTCGGCCTCGCGGTCCGGCTGGGGCATGGCGACGCCTGCCAGGTCGGCGATCTGCTGTACTGCCTCCGGGAAGGACAGCCCGTCGAGATCGGTGAGGAAGCGGAAATGGTCGCCAGAGACGCCGCAGCCGAAACAATGGTAGCGACCCTTGCGGTCCTCGCAGTGGAAGCTCGGCGACTTTTCGCCGTGGAACGGGCAGCAGGCCCAATAGTCGCCGCGCGACACATTGGTCTTGCGGCGATCCCAGGTCACGCGCTTGCCGATCACGTCGGAAATGGAGACGCGGTCGCGGATCTCGTCTAGGAAGGCGTTGGAAAAGCGCATGGATACCTCGATCAGGCTCCATATAACCATGCGGGGGAGCTATCGCCAGCACTACTCGGCTGCCCACAGCAATTCACAGGCTGCCCGTCAAAAGCCCATGTCCGGCGCATAGAAACAGCGCGGCGTGTCCTCGGTCGGGTAGAGGCAGAGATGATATTCGCCATCCGGCGAGTGGCGGGTCGTATCCTGCGGCAGGCGGAAGATATGGGCGCGCGTGGCAAGCCGGTGGTCGCCAGGCGCGAGCGTCACCTGGTAGCCGCCCTTGATGATGCGCACGGTCGTCGCCGGAATCATCTGGCAGTCGCCATTGTGGCTGTTGCCGTTGCAGCAGAACTGCTCGTATTGCCAGCCACTCGCCGCGTCATGCGCAAGTGCGGGGCCGGCAAGGGCGAACATGCCAAGGGGAAAAAGAAGAAAGGTCACGCGCATCGGCTCGGTCTCCGTTGACGAGAACGGCCACCGGGGCGTCTACGCATGAACAAAACCGGCGGCACAGCATGCACTTCGCCGGGGCGGGCCGATGCGCGAACGCATCGTCAGGCTCCTGTTTCGCGGTGTTTAACTGTGCGCGGCGCTTTTGGTTCCCGTCAAGGGCGTTGAGGTCGTCGGCGACACGAAACGCCACCAACAAAAAGGGCGGCTGACGCCGCCCTTGCCTGTAGACCCGGTCGCTGCCGGATTATTTTAGCAGTTCCTTCACCACGCCGGAGGCCTTGGCGAAGTCCATCTGGCCCGGATAGCGCTCCTTCAGCGCATTCATGCACTTGCCCATGTCGCGCAGGCCGTGCGCGCCGGTTTCGCTGACCAGCGAGGCACAGAGTTCCTTCATCTTCTCTTCCGGAATCTGCGCCGGCATGAAGCTTTCGATCACGACGATTTCCTGGCGCTCCTGGGCGGCAAGCTCCGGGCGGCCGTTTTCGCCGAAGATCTTGGCGGATTCCTCGCGCTGCTTGATCATCTTGGCGAGGATCTGCATGATTTCGTCGTCGGCGACCGGGCCCTTGCCCACGCCGCGATTGGCGATATCGCGATCCTTGATCGTTGCCTGAATCAACCTGAGCGTCGAAACGCGGCAGGAATCCTTGGCCTTCAGCGCATCCTTCAGCGCATTTGCGAATTGCTCGCGCATCATTTTCTCCATGGGAAGCCGCCCGGCGCCGGATGCGCGAGCGGTCTTCGATAGTGCTTTCTCGTGCATGCTCATAGACCGGCAAAGGGGCCGCGGGCAAACGGATTACATAAGCGTTTGAATTTCAACGCTTTATAATTCCACGCAATCCACAGGCGGCGGTTGACCCCGTCATCCGCTTTGTCTATTTTCCGGCACCTGCACGAAATTTGGCAATCAGGGCGAACCAACGCGGGTTTCCGCGCGCCCTTGCCTGCGAGATAAATGGTGCGCGGCCGCCCGGCTTTCAAGCCTTACGCCCGGCACCGGAAACGGGATACTCATGACCTCGACCCCCGCATGGACCACTGACAAGCCGACCGCCCTGCTCGTCCTCGCCGACGGCACGGTGATCGAAGGCAAGGGCATCGGCGCCACCGGCAAGGTGACCGCCGAAGTCTGCTTCAACACGGCGCTGACGGGCTACCAGGAAATCCTGACCGACCCCTCCTATCTCGGCCAGATCGTCACCTTCACCTTCCCGCATATCGGCAATATCGGCGCCAATGACGAGGACATCGAAGACCTGACGCCGGCCGCCCGCCACGGCGCCGTCGGCACCATCTTCAAGGCCGACATCACCGACCCTTCGAGCTACCGCTCTGCAAAACATCTCGACGGCTGGCTGAAGGCGCGCGGCATCATCGGCCTCTCGGGCATCGACACACGCGCGCTGACCGCCTGGATCCGCGAAAACGGCGCGCCGAACGCGGTCATCGCGCATGACCCCAACGGCGTCTTCGACATCGAGACGCTGAAGGCGGAAGCCAAGGCCTGGAGCGGCCTCGTCGGCCTCGACCTCGCCAAGGTCGCCTCCTCCGGCCAGTCCTCGCGCTGGAGCCAGGAGCCCTGGGTCTGGAACGAAGGCTACGCGGACCTTGCGGACGCCGACGTGAAATACCACATCGTGGCGCTCGACTACGGCGTCAAGCGCAACATCCTGCGCCTCTTCGCCGGCCTCGGCTGCAAGGTCACCGTCATGCCGGCAACCTCCACCGCGGATGAAGTGCTGGCGCAGAAGCCGGACGGCATCTTCCTGTCGAACGGCCCGGGCGACCCGGCGGCGACCGGCGAATATGCCGTGCCGGTCATCAAGACGCTGATCGAGACGGGCATTCCGGTCTTCGGCATCTGCCTCGGCCACCAGATGCTGGGCCTTGCCGTCGGCGCCACGACCGAAAAGATGCACCAGGGCCACCACGGCGCGAACCATCCGGTGAAGGACCACACGACCGGCAAGGTCGAGATCGTCTCGATGAACCACGGTTTTGCCGTCGCCTCGGCCTCGCTGCCGGAAGGCGTGGAAGAAACCCATGTCTCGCTGTTCGACGGTTCGAACTGCGGCCTGCGCCTCGTCGGCAAGCCAGTCTTCTCCGTGCAGCACCACCCGGAGGCCTCGCCCGGCCCGCAGGACAGCCACTACCTCTTCCGCCGCTTCATCAACCTGGTGCGCGAGAAGAAGGGCGAAGAGGCCATTCCGGAACGGGCGTAAGCTTCACCTTCCGCAAAACAAAAGGCCCCGGACGTCGCGTCCGGGGCCTTTTTGATTCAGGCGGGTCGGGCCGCGCCCCGGGTCACCAGGCGATAGAAGCGCCAGTTGAGCAGAATGGCGGCGGCGGCGAGGCCGCTGACGAAGCCGAACCACACACCGACGCCGCCGAAACCGGCCGGGAAGGCGAAGAACCAGGCACAGAGGAAGCCGATCGGCCAATAGGAGATCAGCGCCAGGATCATCGGGATGCGCGTATCCTTCAGCCCGCGCAGCAGGCCGGCGGCAATCGCCTGGAGGCCATCGACAAGCTGGAAGATGCCGGCGATCACCACGAAGGGACCGGCAATCGCCAGGACGGCGGCCGAATCCTTGCCCGCCGTGTCGAGGAAGATCGAGGCGAGCGTGGTGGGCGCGAGGGCAAAGAGGATGCCGCCGCCAACCGCAATGGCCGCCGCGACGACCAGCACTGCCCAGGATGCGCGGACCACGCCGAGGCGATCACCCCGGCCATGCGCCACGCCGACACGCACCGTGCCGGCCTGCGCGAGGCCGAGCGGAATCATGAAGGCGATCGAGGCGAGCTGGAGCGCAATACCGTGCGCGGCGAGTTCCAGCGTACCGATATTGCCCATCAGCAGCGAGGCGCCGGTGAAAAGCGTGACTTCGGCGAGCATCGTCAGGCCGATCGGCAGACCGAGCTGAACGACCTCGCGGAAGGCCTGCCAGTCCGGCCGCCAGAAACGCACGAAGAGCTCGTAGCGCCGCAGCTCCGGGCGAAGCTGGATATAGGCGGTAAGCAGCAAGAAGCTCAAAATATTGACCGCGACGGAAACGATCGCAGCCCCCTCGATGCCGAGTGCCGGGAAGCCGAAATGGCCGAGCACCAGCGCATAGGCGAAGAACGCGTTGACCGACAGGATGACGATCGTGACATAGAGCACGACGCCCGCCCGGCCATGCGCGCTGACGAGGCCGCGCAGCGTCATGAAGAGCAGCGCCGGCGCCATGCCCCATTGCGCGATCTTCAGGTAGCTGCCGGCAAGGGCCGCCACCTCCGGCTTCTGGCCGGCATAGAGCAGGATGCCCTCGACATTGTAGAAGACCGGGATCATCAGCGCCGCATAGATCAGCACCACCCACATGCCCATGCGCACCGAGCGGCGCACGGAGACGGCGTCGCCCCGGCCATAGGCCTGCGCCACCATCGGCATCACGGCATTGGCGAAGCCGGAGCCGAGGATGAAGATGGTGAAGAAGAACTGGCTCGCCAGCACGATTGCCGCCAGATGCGCAGCCCCGAGACGGCCGAGGATGACCACGTCCGTCGTGTGAATGCCGAGCTGGGCGAGCTGCGCGCCGATCAACGGCACGCCGAGGGTGAAGGTCGCCCGGAAATGGGCGCCCCAGCTATTGTCCGCGCGGTGCGTGGCCATGTGCATCATAATTCTCACTTTCGTGACGCTTCGGATCACAAAGTCCCGCCGCGATCAATCGAGTAGCTGTGATCTTTTCATCAAAAATGCGCTCAATCGGGTTTCTCGCGCAGGTTTTGCGCGAAAATTTCGTCAAAACGTCACGGTTGAAAGCGCTTCAGCGCGATTGCGCGGCCAGAGTCTCGCTTGGCCCCGCATCGGCGCCGCGCAGCTTCACGATGAAAATCACGAGGCCGATGAAAAGGATCACCGCCGCCAGAGCATAGGGCGCGCCGGCAAAGACCACCGGCGCGGCCGGCCCCGTGAAGTGGCTGAACACCTGCGTGAAGATGAGCGGCCCGATGATCGTCGTGATGCTGGAGACGCTGGTGAGCGCGCCCTGAAGCTCGCCCTGGGCCGATGGCGGCACGCGCACCGATGCGATCGAGCGCAGCGGCGGGTCGGCAAGGCTTTCCAGCGCCGTCAGCGCGATCACCGCATAGACCATCCAGCCCTGCCAGGCCGCGGCATAGCCGGAGAGGCCGAGTGCGGCGAAGGCGAGGCCGACGATCGCGGTGCGGTATTCGCCGAGCCGCGGCACGACGCGCGGCAGCACGAAAGCCATGACGACCGCCCCGCCGATGCCGAAAACGCCGAGCGACAGCCCGATCTGCCCTTCGCTCCAGCCGTAGCGAAGCGCCGCGACGAAGGGCCAGACGGAGGGATAGACGGCATGCGCCAGCCAGTAACAGAAGAAGACGAGCCCAACCCACAGCACGCCCGGATATTGCCGCATCTGCAACAGCGCGCCGAGCGGATTGGCGCGGGAGAACTCGAAGCGGCGGCGGTTGGCGGGCTCCAGGCTTTCCGGCAGCAGGATCCAGGCCGCGACGAAATTGAGGAAGGCGAGCGCGGCCGCGCCGTAAAACGGGATGCGCGGGCCGAATTCGCCGAGCAGGCCGCCGATGACCGGGCCGAGCGCGAAGCCCGTGCCGAAGGCGATGCCCATCAGCCCGAAATTTTTCGCGCGGGTCTCGTCGGTGGAGACGTCAGCGATATAGGCGGCCGCGGTGCCGAAGCTCGCACCGCTGATGCCGGCCAGCACCCGGCCGATGAAGAGCATCCAGTAGCTGGTGGCGAGCGCGCAGATGAGATTGTCGATGGCGAAGGTGAGGATGCAGGCGAGCAGCACCGGCCGCCGGCCGAAACGATCCGACAGGTTGCCGATGAAGGGCGCGAACAGGAACTGCATGCCGGCATAGACGAGCAGCAGCCAGCCGCCATCGATCGCCGCCTGGCTAATGTCGTCGCCGGTCAGTTCGCGCAGATAGGTCGGCAGCACCGGCATGATGATGGCGATGCCGATCACGTCGAGAAACATGATCATGAAGACGAGAAAGAGCCCCCGCCGGGTGGACCTGGCATCGATCATGGTGTCACCTCTGGAATGATCGGCGCCCATCGCGGCGGGCAAAACGTCAGGCGAGGAGTTGTATTTCACTTTTTCCCGCGAAACAATCCGTGAACATTGCAAAATTTTTGATGATGCGGATGTGGCACACTCATGCTTCGCCTCATTCGGGCCAGGGATTGGCCTTCACGAAATCGACGAAGGCGCGCAGCGGCGCCGGCATCAGGATGCGGCTCGGATAGTAAAGGAAGGGGCCGGAAAAGCTCTGGATCCACTCCGGCATGACGATCCGGAGCGCGCCGGTGGCAAGGGCCGGCGCGAGGAACTCCTCGAAGGTGCAGACGAGGCCGAGGCCGGCCTCGGCAGCGTGGAGTTCCACCTCGTTCGATCCGGAGATCAGGCAGGCGGGCGGCATCAGGGACATCTTCTCCTCGCCGCGCTCGAAGGCCCAGGGCAGCACGCGGCCGCTGGCGAAACGGTGCAGGATGCAGCGATGCCGCATCAGGTCGCGCGGATGGTCCGGCGCGCCGTGCGCGGCGATGTAGGACGGCGCGGCGGCAACGACGAAACGCTGGCGGCGCGGGCCGATCGGCACCGCGATCATGTCCTGGTGCAGCGCCTCCTCGTAGCGGATGCCGGCGTCGAAACCTTCCGCGAGCACGTCGACCAAAGCGTCGTTGGAGGCGACCTCCAGCGTGATGCCGGGATAGGCCTGGAGGAAGGGTGTCGCGATCGGCGGCAGCACGAAGCGGGCGACGACGCCCGGCACGTTGAGCCGCAGCCGGCCGACCGGGCGGTTGCGCAGGCTGTTGACGCCGTCGATCGCCGCCTCGACTTCGGCAAGCGCCGGTGCCAGCCGCTCCAGCAGGCGCTCGCCGGCATCCGTCAGCGTGACGCTGCGCGTCGTGCGGTTGAACAGGCGCAGGTCGAGCCGCCCTTCCAGCCGCCGCATCGCCTCCGACAGCGCCGAGGCGGAAACCCCACGCAGCTTGGCGGCCGCGCGAAAACTCTTCACCCGGGCGATGGCCACGAAGGCATCGAGATCGGCAAGGGGGATCTGGCTCATTGTTTGGAAAACCGCACAAGCTGTTCAGGAGAGGACGGATTATCGCACAAAGGCCAGCGCGGTAGAAGGCTCTCGACCGAACGACAGATCACAGGAGAGACGCCATGAAGACCACCCACCTCGGCAAGACCGGCCCCGCGGTTTCGACCATCGGGCTTGGCTGCATGGGCATGTCCGGCATGTATGGCCCGGCCGACCGGACCGAAAGCATCGCCACCATCCACGCCGCCCTCGACGCCGGCATCAACCTGCTCGATACCGGCGATTTCTACGGCATGGGCCACAACGAGATGCTGATCGCCGAAGCGCTCAGGGACCGCCGGCGCGAGGACGTGGTGATCAGCGTGAAGTTCGGCGCGCTGCGCGGTCCGGACGGCGCGTGGAGCGGCTACGATTCGCGCCCGGCGGCAATCCGGAACTTCCTCGCCTATTCGCTGCAACGGCTCGGCACCGACCATATCGACATCTACCGCCCCTCCCGCCTCGACCCGGCCGTGCCGATTGAGGAGACCATCGGCGCGCTCGCCGACCTCGTGAAGGCGGGTTACATCCGCCATATCGGGCTGTCGGAAGTGGGGTCGGAAACCATCCGCCGCGCCGCCGCCGTTCACCCGATCGCGGATTTGCAGATCGAATATTCGCTGATCTCGCGCGGCATCGAGGAGGACATCCTGCCGACCTGCCGGGCGCTCGGCATCCCGATCACCGCCTATGGCGTGCTGTCGCGCGGCCTGATCAGCGGCCATTGGCAGAAGGGCGCGAGTGCCGGCGGCGATTTCCGCAGCATCAGCCCGCGCTTCCAGGAGGGCAATGTCGAGCAGAACCTCGCCCTCGTCGAGGCGCTGCGCCGCGTCGCCGAGGAAAAGGGCGCAAGCGTCGCCCAGCTCGCCATCGCCTGGGTCGCCGCGAAGGGTGCGGATATCGTCCCCCTCATCGGCGCCCGCCGCCGCGACCGGCTGGCGGAAGCGCTGGGCGCGCAGGCGGTTTCGCTGGGCGAGGCCGATCTGGCGGCCATCGAAGCCGCCATGCCGAAGGATGCGGCGGCCGGCGAGCGTTACCCCGCCGCGCAGCTCGCCCATATGGACAGCGAAAAGCGCGCCTGATTCCCCTGACGACGGGCCGCGTAATACGGCCCGTCGTCAGCGTCTTGTCAGGTTCCTCGTGAGAGAAATGCGCGGATACACACGGATTGTCATGCGCCGGTAACGGTGCGCGCCGAGATGTGTGCCTGCCCATCAGTTCTTGAGGACCGGCAATGTCGACCCGCTCTGCCCCGAGCCATCTTTCTGCCAGACCCAGCTTCGCGAGCCTCACGGTGAGCCTGGCGACCGGCCTCTATCTCTTCCTGATCACCAGCCGCGATTTCTGGATGGAGACCTGGGCGCTGCTCGGCGCGCGGCCGGACACGCTGGTGCTGGTGACAGGCGGCTTCTTCTGCCTGTTCATCGCCACCTGCGCCATCTTCTCATGGAAAAACGTGATGAAGCCGCTCTTTATCCTGCTGCTGCTCATTGCAGCGGCCGCCGCCTGGTTCATGGACGATGACGGCGTGTTTCGCGCAACGGAGCAGGGCGAAGGCGCTGCCTTCCAGCCCATCCGCTTCGCCTTTCACATGCTGGCCTTCGCCGGCATTCCGGCGGCCTTCCTGCTGTGGGTAAAGGTCGTGCACCGGCCGTTCTTCTGGCAGCTGCGCGGCAATCTCGCCATCGCCGTGCCGACGCTCGTCGTGGCGCTCGCGGTCGCCCTCACCCATTCCGGCAAATATGCCTCAATCGTCGAGGAAGACCTGAAGGTCGCCGACGGCGGCAGTGCCGCCGGCGCATCCCTCATTACACATCGCCCTTGAACGTATCGCAGGCATCGACGCGGCCGGTGTCGAAGCCGCGTTTGAACCAGCGGCGGCGCTGCTCGGACGTGCCGTGGTTGAAGCTTTCCGGCACGACGTAACCCTGCGTGCGCTTCTGCAGCGTATCGTCGCCGATCTGGGTTGCGGCGTTCAGCGCCTCCTCCAGGTCGCCGCGCTCCAGAAGACCCTTCTGCTCGGTATATTTGCCCCAGATGCCGGCGTAGCAATCCGCCTGGAGCTCGACGCGGATCGACATCTGGTTGGCTTCCACCTCGCTCATGCGCTGGCGCTGCTGGTTGAAGCGCGGCAGCACGCCGGTGAGGTTCTGCACGTGATGGCCGACCTCGTGCGCGACGACATAGGCCTGCGCGAAATCGCCCGACGCGTCGAACTTGTTGGCGAGTTCGTCGAAGAAGCTCATGTCGAGATAGAGCTTGCGGTCGCCCGGGCAGTAGAACGGGCCGGAGGCCGCCGAGGCAAAGCCGCAGGCCGACTGCACGGAGCCCGAGAAGAGCACCATCTTGGGCTCCTCGTAGCGTTCGCCGGCCGTCTGGAAGATGCCGTTCCAGGTGTCTTCGGTCTCGGCAAGCACCGTCGCCATGAAGGCCTTGCGTTCCTCTTCCTGCGGCGAGGAGCGCTGGCTGGCGCTTTCGGTCTGCTCGAAGCCCGGCACGCTGACCTGCCCGCCGCCCTCGCCCATCACCTGCAACAGGTCGATGCCCATCGCCTTGAAGATGAAGTAGATGACGACGAGGAAGATGATTGTGCCGATGCTCATGCCGCCGCCGGCGCGACGTCCGCCGCCCATCGGAATACGGAACCCGCCATTGCCGCGGCCGAGCGAAGGGCCGCCTCCGGCCCCGCGCTGGTCCTCGACATTGCTCGACTGACGGCGACCTTTCCATTCCATGGCGCATTTCCCCGAATTGATTGCCGACGAACGTCCACAAAGTGAATTCGTTCCTCAGCACCAGCTTATAGGGCCTGGCGGGCGCCTTGCAAAATGAAAAGCAGCCCTCAGCGCCGCCGGAAAACCGCCGGCAGGCGATCGAGCCAGCCGGCCACGCGAACGGCCAGTCCGCCCGCCGCGACGAGCAGCACGCTGACGATGGCAGCCGCGAGCCCGCTTGCCAGACCGGAGGCGCCATCGAAGATCATGGCGCCCATCACGCGGTGCGGCACCAGCGTGAAAAGCCCGGCCACGACGATGCCGCCGAAATACATGCCCGCGACATGCGCACGGTGCGCGCGGATATCGCGGCGGCGCGCGGCGCGGATCGCCGGCACGCTGCCGACGATGACGTAGACGGAGAGCAGATGGATCGGGCTGAAGTCGCCGACCACCTTCAGGTCATGGATGAAGAAGGTCGAAAAACTCGTCGCAACCATCAGCAACAACCAGATTTTTCCAAGGAGACGATGTGCCGGCGTGCCCTTCGGGCGGGCGAGCAGGACGGCGCCGAGGACAGCCGCTGGCAGCACGGTCGCCACATGGAACTGCACGGCGGAAGGGGCGTTGAGAAGCGGCTCGAAGGTCATGGCGGGCTCCGGATGCGGTTGAAATCGCTCCGGTCTTCAGACATTGATCGGATCGCCTCAAACGCTTTGGCCCGAATGGACGGAAAACTTCGTGGAACGCCCCTTCCTGCAATCCGCGCTTCGTGAACTGCAGGTCTTCCTGCGCTCGCCCCGCTTCTGGGCGACCTTCGGCGCCGTCGTTCTGATCTTCTGGGTGACCGGTCCCTACGGCACGTCTCAACGGCTTGCCGCCGTGCCGCGCCTCGGCTTCTGGCTCGTGCTGCACGCCGTCGCCTGGGGCATCGCGATCGTCACCATCGTCGTCGTCAACACGCTATTTGCGCACAGGATCCCGAGCCTTTTCGGCCGCATGGCGCTCGGCACGCTGCTGGCCGGCGTGCCCGTCGGGCTTGCGACGGAAGCGATCAGCCTCCTGACCTTCGGCGGCACGATCACTCCTTCGGTTCTCGCCGAAAGCATCGCGACCGGCCTCCTGCTCTCGGCCCTGTTCTGCGGCCTGACCTTCATGACGATGAGCAGCAAGCAGGCGGCAGCTCTGTCTCCGGCACCTGCCCATGAAGTGCGAACCGAGGTCCCGCTGCTGCGCCGCCTGAAGCCGGAAAACCGCGGTGCGATCCTGCATCTCACCGTCGCCGACCACTATACCGAGGTGACGACGAGCCGCGGCCGGGAGCTGATCCTGCTGCGCTTTTCCGATGCGCTGGAAGAACTCGGCCCCACGCCCGGCCTCTCCGTGCACCGTTCGCATTTCGTCGCCGACGCCCATGTCGAAAAACTTCAGCGCGGCGATGGCCGGCTGACGATCCTGCTCAAGGACGGGCGGGAAATACCGGTGAGCCGCAGCCGGGCCGAGGCGGTGCGCGCCCGCTGGGGCCGCGGCTGATAATTTTTCGGCCCCGTGTCGGATCGCCCTTTCGCCGCGCGTCTCTAGATATCAGTCAAGCGATCACGCGAGGAGAAGACCCATGAGAAAGATCAATGTCGGCGCATTCGTCAGCCTCGACGGCGTCATGCAGGCGCCGGGCGGGCCGCTGGAGGACCCGATCGGCGGCTTCAAGTTCGGCGGCTGGGTGGCCCCGCTTTTCGACGAGAAGGGCGGTGCTGCGGTCGGCGAGATGTTTGCAAAACCCTTCGACCTGCTGCTCGGCCGCAAGACCTATGACATCTTCGCCGCCCATTGGCCCTACGTTGAGAAGGACGACCCGATCGGCCCGCTCTTCGACCGCATCAACAAATATGTCGCGACCCGCAACCCGGCCTTCCGGGCCACCTGGCAGAACAGCCACGTTCTTGGCGCAGACGCGATCGCCGCCGTGAAGGCGCTGAAGAGCGAGGACGGACCGGATCTCCTGACGCAGGGCTCGACGGAATTCCTGAAGGCGCTGTTCGAAAACGACCTCGTCGACGAGATCAACATCTTCACGTTCCCGGTCATCCTGGGCAAGGGCAAGCGGCTGTTCGGCGACACCGCCTTCCCGCGCGCGCTGACGCTCGTCGATTCGCGCACCACCGACACCGGCGTCGTCATCAGCAAATATGCCCGCGCCGGCGAGATCACCACAGGCTCCTTCGAGTTCGACACGCCGACCGATGCCGAACTGGAGCGTCGCCGCAACCTGACTTGACCACGCCTGCCGTTCCCGCTCCTATTCCGCCCGAGGAAAACGGGAGGACGGCATGAAAGCGGCGCGGCTGGAGGCGATCGGCGGATTTTTCGTGCGCGAGGTGGAAAAGCCGGCTCCCGGCCCGGACGACCTGCTCGTGCGGATCGAAGCCGCCGGCATCTGCGGCACGGACCGCCACCTCTTTCACGGCGAATTCCCCTGCAAGCCGCCGGTGACGCTGGGCCACGAATTTTCGGGCATCGTCGAGGCCGTCGGCGATGCCGTGATCCATTTTCGCACCGGCATGCGCATCACCGGCGATCCGAACATCCATTGCGGCCGCTGCGCGCAATGCCAGCGCGGCCGCGTCAACCTCTGCGAAAACCTGCAGGCGATCGGCATTCACCGCGACGGCGGTTTTGCCGAATACGTTCTGGTGCCGCAGAAGCAGGCCTATGAACTGCCGCTCTCGCTGCCGCCGGAACACGGCGCTTTCTGCGAGCCGCTCGCCTGCTGCCTGCACGGCATCGATATGGCGAGCATAGAGCCCGGCAGTTCCGTCGTGGTGCTCGGCGGCGGGGTGATCGGCATGCTGGTCGTACAGCTCGCCCGCCTCGCCGGTGCCGCCTCCGTCATCCTGGTCACCCGTCAGGCGTTGCGCCGGGCACTCGCCGAGGAGATCGGAGCGACCGGGTCCTTCGATCCTACCGCCGGTGACGCCATCCAGGGCATCACCGGAAAGGCCGGCCTGCTGCCGGGCGGGGCGGACGTGGTCATCGAATGCGCCGGCGTGGCCGAAACGGTGGAGCAGGCGCCAAGGCTCGCGCGCAATGGCGGCACGGTGGTCATTCTCGGCGTGATGCCGCAGGGGGAAACCGTGGCCTTGGAACCCTTCGACCTGCTCTTCCGCGAGGTGAAAATCCTCACCTCCTTCGTCAATCCCTTCACGCACGGCCGCGCCGCCGCCCTCATCGCTTCCGGCACGATCAAGGTCGATCGCCTGGTCTCCCGCCGCATCGGCCTGGATGAACTGCCGGATGCGGTGACCAATCCGCCACGGCCGGGCGAGGTGAAGGTTCTGGTCATGCCGGGGCTGGCCTAAGACCAATCGACATTCAGCTCAGGCTCTCCTCCCCCACCGCCTGTTCCAGCCAGGCCGCGAAGGCGGACATGGCGGGGCTGACGCTGCGCGATTGCAGGCGGGTCAGCCAGTAGCTGCCGAGCGTCACGCTGGTCTTGAACGGCTGCACGACGGCACCCGCCCCCAGCAGCCGCGAAAACATCAAGGGCGGCGCGAGCCCGACGCCCGCCCCTTGCAGCACCACCTCCATCATGGCGAGCGAGGTGTCGAAGACAATGGCGTTCTGCGGCGGTGGCGTGCGTGGCAGGCCGGCGGCCTCGAACCAGCGCGTCCACTCATCGCGGCGGTAGGAGCGCAGCAGCGTCATGCCGAGCAGGTCCGCAGGATCGTTCAGGTCGCGCGCCACGGTGGGGATGGCGAGCACCGAGAGCGGCGCGTCGAACAGGCGGACCGCATCCGTGCCATGCCAGGCGCCGGCGCCGAAGCGGATGGCGAAATCGAGGCCCTCGGCGGCGAGGTCGACGCGGTTGTTGTTGGTGGAAAGCCGCACCTCCACGAAGGGATGGCGCTCGCGGAAACCGGCGAGCCGCGGCAGCAGCCAGCCGACCGCAAAGGTGCCGACGGCGCCGATTGTCAGGATTTCCCGCACATGCCCGCCGCGAAAGCGCTCCACGACATCCGCCATGCGATCGAAACTGTCGCGCAGCACCGGCAGCAGGCTTTCACCCTCCGCCGTGATCATCAACCCGCGCGGCAGGCGCTTGAAGAGCACGACATTAAGCTGGTCCTCCAGGCTCTTCACCTGATGGCTGACCGCCGCCTGCGTGACGTTCAGCTCGATCGCCGCGCGGGTAAAACTCAGGTGCCGGGCGGAGGCTTCGAAAGCGCGAAACGCGTTCAGCGGCAGATATGGCCGAACCATGGCAATGCCCCAGTTTTCCTCATGGCTGAGACCAGTATTGATCTTTTGCCAGACCATCAAAGCATTGCTATCCAGAATGCGCAAGCCATTCAAAATTCGAGGAAAACGTGATGGACATCCGTCTTTTCGCGGCCGGCGCCCTGCTGGCTGCGGGCATGAATGTGCCGGCGCAAGCCCGCATTATTTGTACCATCGTTGCCGATGCGGGAAGCAACGAGGTCTTTCTGGAAAAGGGCGATTGCGCGACCCGCGTGACGCCCGCCTCCACCTTCAAGGTGCCGCTCGCGGTGATGGGCTACGATTCGGGATACCTCGAAGACGCCGAGGAGCCGGTGCTGCCCTTCATGAAGGGTTATCCGGACTGGGGCGGCGATGCCTGGCGGCAGCCGACGAGCCCGAAGCGCTGGATGGAATTTTCCGTCGTCTGGTATTCGCAGCGCATCGCCGAATTCCTCGGCTACGAGCAGTTGCGCGACTATGCCGATGCCTTCGGCTACGGCAATGCCGACATGGCGGGCGATCCCGGCAAGGACAACGGCCTGGAACGCGCCTGGATCGCCTCCTCGCTGAAAATCTCGCCGCGCGAACAGGTAGAATTCCTGAAGAAGCTGGTGAACCACGAACTGCCGGTCGCCGCCGACGCGATGGACAGGGCAATGGAGATCGTCGAGCGGCGCGACATCGAGGACGGCTGGGGCGTGCAGGGCAAGACGGGCATGGCCTATTCCCGCAAGGCCGACGGCACGCCGGAATATGGCCGGCCCTATGGCTGGTATGTAGGCTGGGCGCGCCGCGATGAGCGCACCGTCGTTTTCGCCCGGCTGATACAGGATGAGAAGAAACAGGAACCGCGCACCAGCCTCAGGGCACGCGACAGCATCCTGAAGGAACTGCCCGGCATTCTCGCGACGGACTGACCCGCGCTCACCGCCTTGGGACCATTCCAAGCCCCTTGCGGGCAAGGCCCGAGACATTGAGGGCGAGCTTGCGGCAGAAGACCGGCGAGGTGCCGAGAAGCCGCAGGGCGACATTGCGCAAGGTCCGGCCGATGCGGCTGCGGACCGTCGCGATCTTCGTCAGGCGGCCTGCCAGTTCCAGCACCTCGGCCGCCGCCGGCCGGCGCTTCTCCTCGTAGAGGTCCAGCGTCGCCTCCTGCGCCTTGCCGGTGAGCACGTCGGCCAGCAGCCGGCCAAGCACGACGGCGTCCACGAGCCCCGTGTTCATGCCCTGCCCGCCGGCCGGGCTATGCACATGGGCGGCATCGCCCATGAGGAAGAACGGCCCGGAGCGGTAGCGCGAGGCGACCCGGTGGTGCACGCGAAACCGCGAACTCCAGATCACGTCACGCACCTGGCTGACGCCCTTGCGCAGCCCGCGCGCGTCGAGAACAGCCTGCACCAAGGCCACGTCCGGCGCCTCCGGCGCGTCCTCGACGGGGGCCACGATGCGATAGCGCCCGCCCGGCAGCGGCGCAACGACGGCCATGCCCTCCGGCGAGAAGAACAGCGACACCTCGTCGCTCAGTGCCCAGTCCATATGCACGTCGGCGAGCACGAAGGATTCGCTGTAGGTCTCGCCATCGAAGGTAATGCCGGCGGCACTTCGCACCACACTGTGCATGCCGTCGCCGCCGACGACATAGCGGGCGCGGATGCTCTGCACACCCTCCGGCGTATCGAGGTGGACGACCGCACCCGTCGCGTCCGGCTCGATCGTCGTCGCCGAAGCGCCGCGATATATCGTGCCGCCCAGGCTCGACAGCCGCTCAGCAAGGATCGCCTCCGTCTCGTCCTGCGGGATCATCAGGATCTGTGCGTAGCGCGAGGGCAGCATGGAGAAGTCGAGCTCCAGCAGCGCCTTGTCATGCTCGCGCAGCGCAAAGCGCGTGAGCGGCAGGCCACGCTGCTCCAGCACGTCGGTGACGCCGATATGCTCCAGCACCTCCAGCGTATGGGCATGGATGACGGCCGCACGCGAGGTGTTCTGCCCGGCGGCCAGCCGGTCGACGATGACATGGGCGACGCCGGCCTGTTGCAGGGTGACGGCCAGCGCAAGGCCGGTCGGCCCTGCCCCGACGATCAGGACATCGGTATCGTGCGGCAGCATGGTTGCTCTCCAAATATCAACATGCGTTGACTTTTATGCTCGGCGCTTGAATTTGTCAACACGCGTTGGCATTTTCGTCGTATGCGTGATTCTCGACCCCGGAAAAGCAAATCGGACCGCACCCGCGAGACCATACTCGAAGCGGCGCGCACCCTCTTTGCCGAAAAAGGCTATGACGGTACGACAGTGCGCGACATTGCCACCGCTGCCAATATCGACCCCGCCATGGTCATCCGCTATTTCGGCGGCAAGGAAACGCTCTTTGCCCGCGCGGCGGATATCGACCTGCGGCTGCCCGATCTCTCCGACCTCCCCGCCCCATCGATGGGCGAAGCGTTGGTGCGCCATTTCCTCTCCGTCTGGGAAGGCGACGGCGGCGGAAGCGCCCTGCCGATCGCGCTGCGCTCCGCCGCCGTCAACGAGCTTGCCGCCGAGCGGCTGCGCGAGATTTTCGCGACACAGGTGGCCCCCGCCATCGCGCGGATCGCAGGGCCGGATACGCCAGCCGTTGCCGGTCTCGTCGCCACGCAGATCCTCGGTCTCGCCTTCACCCGATATGTGCTAAAACTGCCGCCTGTCGTGGCGCTGCCGCGCGAACGCCTCGTGACAGATGTCGGCCGCGCGATCCAGGGCTACATCGACGGCGCACGGCGCTGACTTTTCCTGTCGATTGCTCCATTTTCGGGGTTCCGCTCGCCTCCGCATTTGCCTATAAGCCGCTTCTAGCCTTGACAGACCATTTTTGCGCACCCGGCCGGTGAACCCATCACCTTGGCCGGATTTTCGCGCACGCGGAAGAACGGATAGAGACATGCCCAAGCGCCAAGATTTGAAATCGATCCTCATCATCGGCGCGGGGCCGATCGTCATCGGCCAGGCCTGCGAATTCGACTATTCCGGCACACAGGCCTGCAAGGCGCTGAAGGAGGAAGGCTACCGCGTCATCCTCGTCAACTCCAACCCGGCAACGATCATGACCGACCCGGGCCTGGCAGACGCCACCTACGTCGAGCCGATCACGCCGGAAGTGGTCGCCAAGATCATCGCCAAGGAACGCCCGGACGCGCTGCTGCCGACCATGGGCGGCCAGACCGCGCTCAACACCGCGCTCTCCCTGAAGCGCATGGGCGTGCTGGAGCGCTACAATGTCGAGATGATCGGCGCCAAGCCCGCCGCCATCGACATGGCCGAGGACCGCGCGCTGTTCCGCGAGGCAATGGCCCGCATCGGCCTCGAAACGCCGAAATCGCTGCTCGCCAACGCCACCGAGATCAAGGACCTCGACCGCAAGGTGCACGAGGCCGAGCGCGCCAAGGTGAAGGCCGAGCTTTCCGGCGATGCGCTGGACAAGGCGCTGGACGAGCTGGAAAACCAGTGGAACCTCGGCGAGACCGACCGCAAGCAGCGCTACATGAGTCACGCCATGGCGATCGGCGCGCAGGCGCTCGACGTGATCGGCCTGCCCGCCATCATCCGCCCGTCCTTCACGCTCGGCGGCACCGGCGGCGGCATCGCCTACAACCGCTCGGAATTCTTCGAGATCGTCAATTCCGGCCTCGACGCCTCGCCGACCACGGAAGTGCTGATCGAGGAATCGGTGCTCGGCTGGAAGGAATACGAGATGGAGGTCGTCCGCGACACGGCGGACAACTGCATCATCATCTGCTCGATCGAAAACATCGACCCGATGGGGGTTCACACGGGCGACTCGATTACGGTCGCCCCGGCGCTGACGCTGACGGACAAGGAATACCAGATCATGCGCAACGCCTCGATCGCGGTGCTGCGCGAGATCGGCGTTGAAACGGGCGGCTCGAACGTGCAGTTCGCCGTCAACCCGGCAAACGGCCGTCTCGTCGTCATCGAAATGAACCCGCGCGTTTCACGCTCCTCCGCGCTCGCCTCCAAGGCGACCGGCTTCCCGATCGCCAAGATCGCGGCAAAGCTCGCCATCGGCTACACGCTCGACGAGCTGGAAAACGACATCACCGGCGGCGCGACCCCGGCCTCCTTCGAACCGTCGATCGACTACGTGGTGACGAAGATCCCGCGTTTCGCCTTCGAAAAGTTCCCCGGCGCCGAGCCGACGCTGACCACCGCCATGAAATCGGTCGGTGAAGTGATGGCCATCGGCCGCACCTTCGCCGAATCCTTGCAGAAGGCCCTGCGAGGCCTCGAAACCGGCCTGACCGGCCTCGACGAGATCGAAATCCCGGGCCTCGGAGACGGCAACGACCGCAACGCCATCCGCGCCGCGATCTCCCGCCCGACGCCCGATCGCCTGCGCATGGTCGCCCAGGCGCTGCGCCTCGGCCTTTCGCCCGAAGAAGTGCATGACGGCTCCAAGATCGACCCGTGGTTCATCGAGCAGTTCAAGGCGATCGTCGACATGGAGGCCCGCATCCGCGAGCACGGCCTGCCGGAAGACGCCGAAAACCTGCGCATGCTGAAGGCCATGGGCTTCTCCGACGCGCGCCTCGCCACCCTTTCGGCCAAGCGCCCGAAGGAAGTGGCCGAACTGCGCAACCGCCTCGACGTTCGCCCGGTCTTCAAGCGCATCGACACCTGCGCCGCCGAATTCGCCTCTCCGACCGCCTATATGTACTCGACCTACGAGACGCCGTTTGCGGGTGCCGCACGCTCCGAGGCCGGCATTTCCGATCGCAAGAAGGTCGTCATCCTCGGCGGCGGCCCGAACCGCATCGGCCAGGGCATCGAGTTCGATTATTGCTGCTGCCACGCCGCCTTCGCGCTGAAGGATGCCGGCTATGAAGCGATCATGATCAACTGCAACCCGGAAACCGTCTCGACAGACTACGACACCTCCGACCGGCTCTATTTCGAGCCGCTGACGGCAGAAGACGTCATCGAGATCCTGAAGGCCGAGCAGACCAGGGGCGAGCTCGTCGGCGTCATCGTGCAGTTCGGCGGCCAGACGCCGCTGAAGCTCGCCGAGGCGCTGGAAAAGAACGGCATCCCGATCCTCGGCACCGCGCCCGACATGATCGACCTGGCCGAAGACCGCGACCGCTTCCAGAAGCTGCTCCAGAAGCTCGACCTCGCCCAGCCGAACAACGGCATTGCCTATTCGGTCGAGCAGTCGCGCCTCGTCGCGGCCGAGATCGGCTTCCCGCTCGTTGTGCGCCCGTCCTACGTGCTCGGCGGCCGCGCCATGCAGATCATCCAGTCGGAATCGATGCTGCAGACCTACCTGCTCGACACCGTGCCGGAACTGGTGCCGGAAGACATCAAGCAGCGTTACCCGAACGACAAGACCGGCCAGATCAACACGCTGCTCGGCAAGAACCCGCTGCTCTTCGACAGCTACCTGTCGAACGCGGTGGAAGTCGATGTCGACGCCATTTCGGACGGCAAGGACGTCTTCGTCTCCGGCATCATGGAGCATATCGAGGAGGCCGGCATCCATTCGGGCGACTCGGCCTGCTCGCTGCCGGTCCACACGCTCTCCAGCGAGACCGTCGACGAACTGGAACGCCAGACCAAAGCACTTGCGAAGGCGCTGAATGTCGGCGGCCTGATGAACGTGCAATATGCCATCAAGGACGGCACGATCTACGTGCTGGAAGTCAACCCGCGTGCCTCGCGCACGGTGCCGTTCGTCGCCAAGACCATCGGCGCGCCGATCGCCAAGATCGCCGCCCGCATCATGGCCGGCGAGAGCCTCGACGCCGCGATCGCCGCCTATGGCGAGAAGCCGGACCCGCGCAACTTGAAGCACATCGCCGTCAAGGAAGCGGTGTTCCCCTTCGCCCGCTTCCCGGGCGTCGATACGCTGCTCGGCCCGGAAATGCGCTCTACCGGCGAGGTCATCGGCCTCGACACCGACTTTGCGCTGGCCTTCGCCAAGTCGCAGCTCGGCGCCGGCGTCGACCTGCCGCGCGAAGGCACGGTCTTCGTCTCGGTGCGCGACGAGGACAAGGACCGCGTGCTGCCGGCCATCAACATCCTGACCGGCATCGGCTTCAAGGTGATGGCGACCTCCGGCACCGCCCGCTTCCTCGCCGAAAAGGGCATCGAGGCGGTCAAGATCAACAAGGTGCAGGAAGGCCGCCCGCATATCGAGGACGCCATCCGCAACCGCCAGGTCCAGCTTGTCATCAACACGACCGACGGCAACAAGGCGATCTCGGACTCCAAGTCGCTCCGCCGCGCCGCCCTGATGCAGAAGGTGCCCTACTACACCACCATGGCCGGCGCCCTTGCCGCCGCCCAGGCGATCCGGGCGCTGAAGCAGGGCCAGCTCGAAGTGCGGCCGTTGCAGTCGTATTTCTGAGACGGCACTCATCCAAGTGTTCGAAGCCGGGCGACCCAGTCGCCCGGCTTTTTTATGCAGCCACGAGCGTCTCTCCCAAATGCCGGATCAGCCGCATATCCTCGACGAACAGCGCGTGCTGGCGCTGGCGTTCGGCTTCGTCCGGCAGGCGGAGCAGGTAGGAGGGGTGGATGGTTGGGTATAGGACCATGTCGCCCTGCATGGTGATCGGCTTGCCGCGGAGCTGGTTGAGCGGCCTTTGTTCGCCGCTGAGCGCATAAAGCGCGGTGGCGCCCAGCGCCACGATCAGGCGCGGCTTGATCAGCTCGACCTCCTTTGCCAGCCACCAGCGGCAATGGTCGATTTCGCCGCGGTCCGGTTTCTGGTGGATGCGGCGTTTGCCGCGCGGCACGTATTTGAAATGCTTGACCGCATTGGTGAGGTAGAGGGACTGCCGAGGGATGCCGGCCTCCTTGAGCACGGCGTCAAAAACCTTGCCCGCCGGGCCGACGAAGGGGCGGCCGGCGAGGTCTTCCTGGTCGCCCGGCTGCTCGCCGACCATCATCACGCTTGCATCTTGCGGCCCCTCGCCGAAGACGGTCTGCGTTGCCGTGCAATGCAGCGGGCAGCGCGTGCAGTGTCGCGCCTCCTCGCGCACCGCCTCGATCGTGCCGGCACCGGCAGGCACGATCTGCGACAGGGGCTGCGCGGCCTCCTGGAGACGGTAGTGGAAGAGCGGCGGATCGCTGGCGGCGCGCTCGGCCATGGCGCGCACATTCGCCTCCGCATTGGCGATCATCTCGGGGATGAGATCGGCTTCCGGCAGGTTGCGCCAGTATTTCTTCGGCATTTCCGCCTGCATGGCCTTCAGCTTCAGGCGCGCCGGGTTGAAGATGCTGGCATAATAGGTGCGCCAGAGTTCATCGGTCGGGTCACCATGGCCGGGATTTTCGCCGGGGCGCGTGTCGAAGATCAGGGTCTCGCCATCCCAGCTTGCCGTGCCGTTCGGTGTCGCGATGATCCAGTCCATGTCGGCAAAGCGCCGGCGGAAGAACGACGCGGTGCGCGCCACGACGAAATGCGACGGCTCGAACCAGGCGAAGAACCGCCGGCGCCCCGCCGTCTCGCCGGCAATCTCCTTGAAGCGCACGAAAGCCGTCATCTTGTGGCTGTCGCGGTGGACGTTCTTGGCGAGAAGCCGCGCCCAGGCGACATCCTTGTCCGCCGTCAGCTCCAGCAGGCGGCGATCCGATTGCAGGCGCCAGAGCAGCCGGTAGAGCATGTGAAACCGGCCGGGCTCCGTATGGCAGACGACGGCCTCGGCCAGAGGCAGGAAGGCGGGCGGCACGGTTAGCGGCGGGGCGGCGGCGTCCGGCTTCGGCAATTGCGGCGGCGCGACGGCGTCGAAAAGCTCGTCCTCCACCCCGCAAATACGCCAGTCCGCCTCGCGCGGCGAAATCCCGGCGGCAGCGAGTGCGCGGGCGGCGTCGCGCCACTCGGAAAAATCGCCCCGTCCGACAAGAGGGATCGTGTGCATCAGAGCAACGAAAGCTGTTCCGGTTTGCGCGCAAAAAGCGTCTTCAGGTCGGCGCGATCGGCAAGCCGCCGCGGCGTCCAGCCCTCCGCCTCGATGAAGGCGCGCACCTTGCGCAGCGACACGCCGAGCCGCGCCAGATCCTCCAGCCGCAGGCGGCGGAAGCGGCGGCTGGAGAGGATGGCATCCACCGTCTTCGTGCCGAGGCCCGGCACGCGCAACAGCCGTTCGCGCTCCGCCCGGTTGACGTTCATCGGAAAGGCATCGCGGTTGGCAAGCGCCCAGGCGAGCTTGGGGTCCATGTCGAGATCCAGCATGCCGCCGGTCCCGGAGGTGATCTCGTCCACGCCGAACCCATAGAAGCGATAGAGCCAATCGGCCTGGTAAAGCCGGTGCTCACGCACCAGCGGCGGCTTGATCAGCGGCAGCGCGCGCGACGCATCGGGAATGGGGCTGAAGGCGGAATAATAGACGCGCTTCAGGCCGTAGCTGCCGTAAAGCCGGGCGCTCGTCTTCAGGATCGTCGCATCATCCGCGCCATCGGCGCCGACGATCATCTGCGTGCTCTGGCCACCCGGCACGAAGCGCTTGCGCCGCTTTGTCTGGAGGGTGGGATCGTCCGCTGCCTCGATCTTGCGGCGCAGGTCGCCCATCGCGCGGCGAATGCCCTCGGGGCGCTTTTCCGGCGCAAACCGGCCGATACCGGCATCCGTCGGCAGCTCGATGTTGAGCGACAGGCGATCGGCATAAAGCCCCGCCTCCTCGATCAGCTCCGGTGCGGCGTCAGGAATGGACTTCAGGTGAATGTAGCCGCGAAAGCCGTGCACGGTGCGCAGGTCGCGGGCCACCCGCACCATCTCGCCCATCGTATGATCCGGCGAGCGAATGATGCCGGAGGAGAGGAACAGCCCCTCGATATAGTTGCGCCGGTAGAATTCCAGCGTCAGCCAGACCACCTCCTCCGGCGTGAAGCGGGCGCGCTCGACATTGCTGGAGGAGCGGTTGATGCAATAGGCGCAATCGAAGATGCAGAAATTGGTGAGCAGGATCTTGAGCAGCGAGATGCAGCGCCCGTCCGGCGCGTAGGCATGGCAGATCCCCGCCCCTTCCGTCGAGCCCAGCCCGCCGGACGCGACGGAATCGCGCTTGACCGTTCCGCTGGAGGCACACGAGGCATCATATTTGGCGGCATCCGACAGGATGGCCAAGCGTTGTTGCAGCGATTTCTTCATATTTGTTCACTATATGTTCTAGAGAGCAACGTCAATGAAAAAGCAATTGTCATCGGCGGCTCAATAGCCGCCGATGATGGGAAGGACTTCGCCGGTGATATAGCTGGAGCATTGCGGCGAGGCGAGGAAGACATAGGCGGGCGCCAACTCCTCCGGCTGAGCGGGACGCTTCATCGGCGTGTCGGCGCCGAATTTGGCGACGTCTTCCGCCTCCTTGTCGGAGGGGTTGAGCGGCGTCCAGACCGGGCCGGGCGCCACCGCATTGACGCGGATGCCGCGCGGCACGAGCTGGCTTGCCAGCGAGCGCGTGAAGGCATGGATGCCGCCCTTGGTCATCGAATAGTCGAGCAATGCCTTGGAGCCTTCGAGGCCGGTGACGGAGCCGGTGTTGATGATGGCTGAACCCGCCTCCATATGCGGCACTGCCGCCTGCGCCATGAAGAAATAGCCATAGAGATTGGTCTTCAGCGTCTCATCGAAATGCGCTTCCGAGAGGTCCAGAATATCCTTGGCGTGGACCTGGAAGGCGGCGTTGTTGACGAGGACGTCGAGCCGGCCAAGCTCCTTCACCGTGCGCTTGACCGCATTGCGGCAGAAGGCCTTGTCCTTGACGTCGCCGGCAAGCGCGATGCAGCGCCGACCCTCCGCCTCGACGGCGGCGATCGTGTCCTTTGCATCGCCGCCTTCGGCAAGATGGGCAATCGCCACATCCGCACCCTCGCGGGCGAAAAGCACGGCGACGGCCCGACCGATGCCGGAATCGCCGCCGGTGATGAGCGCCACCTTGCCCTTCAGCTTCTCCGAGCCCTTATAGAAGGGCGCGTCATACATCGGTGCAGGATCAAGCTTGGCCTCGTTGCCGGGTTTCGGCTGGTGCTGCTCGGGAAAGGGCGGCACGGGATAGAGGCGCGCGCCGGCCTGCATGGCCTTCGGCTTTTCCTCCCCGGCCTTGCGGTCGGCCGCCGCCACCTCGTCCTGGATGTCACGCTGTTTGGCCGCCGTGCGGGCGGATTGGCTGCGGGTCATGGCGACCTCCTCAAAGCTCGGTTGGGCGGATATTGTCGACACGCACCGTGCCGGCAACGACTTCCCGCGCGCCGTCCAGCGGATAGGCCGGGTCGGTCTCGTCGACGACTGTGTAGAGTTTCTCGTTGCGGAAGGCGCTGGACGAGGTGGTGGAATTGCCGTCCGCCGGCAGCGCGTCGATTTCCAGATAGTCGAGTTCCGCTTCAGCTGCGACGACGCGGGCATCGCCCGAGGAGCGGGCACGCACCACCACTTCGCCCTGGTTTGGCGCGAGATCCCAGTTGGTATCCGTGGCGGACGCGATCGGAATGAGGCGGTAGAGCTTCAACTGCTCGGGATCGGAATAGTCGGTGACGCCGGTCTCGGTATCCTGCCGCGATGCGGTCTCGTCGAAGCCGGCGGACCAGTCGCGGGTGGGCTCCGCCATGCCGGGCGGCGTGCGGTGCACCGTGGCATCGTAGCTGCCGGTGATGACGCGTGGCTTGGCGCTCGAAACGCCGTCATTGCTGCGGCCGGCCTGCGAAACCTTGAACTGCGGCACAGCATCCGCATGGATAATCTTTTCGCGGCCGGTCTCAGCCGACACGACGCTTTGGGCGCCGGGCACCGTGCGCGGCTCGACGGGCACGACCTGCTCGTGTTTTTCCTGGTAGCCGGTCTCCGCTGCCTCGCGGCGACCTTCGTCATGCATGGCCTGGTTGCCCGACACTTCGCCGGCGAGCTGTTTGAAATAACCGGAAATCTTCTGCATCACGCTCATGGTCTGCTCCTCATGTCCGTGTCCGAATTGTCGATTGTCATGCACGCCTCCCGCCATATTCGGCTAACTGGAAGACGCGGCCGATTGTTCCGGGCGCTGTGGGCGGATGCTGCACCTGCGGCGAAAAAACTGGCTTTCGCCCGACGCAATCTGCTATAAGGATCGTTCAAATGCTTTCGACGGTTCCGGGGAATCTTCTCCGGAGACCGTTTTCTTTTGCGTTCATGCGGGCGGGAGCCCGCGCGACGCGGGCTGAAGGACGGGATAAAATGGTTGAAAAAGTACCGATGACTCACGGCGGTTTCGTCAAGCTGCAGGAAGAACTGCGCTGGCGCCAGCAGGAAGAGCGTCCGAGAATCATCGAAGCGATCGCCGAAGCACGCGCCCATGGCGACCTGTCCGAAAACGCCGAATACCACGCTGCCAAAGAAGCCCAGAGCCACAATGAAGGCCGCATCGCCGAGGTCGAGGACTACGTCGCGCGCGCCGAGGTCATCGACCTTTCCAAGATGTCCGGCGCCAAGATCAAGTTCGGCGCCAAGGTGAAGCTCGTCGACGAGGACACCGAGGAAGAGAAGGTCTACCAGATCGTCGGCGACCAGGAAGCCGACGTGAAGCAGGGCCGCATCTCCATCTCCTCGCCGATCGCCCGCGCGCTGATCGGCAAGGAAGTCGGCGATTCGATCGAAGTGAACGCACCCGGCGGCGCCAAGGCCTACGAGATCCTCGCCGTCACCTGGGGCTGATCGCGAGCGGCCGTTCGAAGGAGAACCGCCATTCTTTCCGAAGACGACAATAGCCCAGCCGGTGGCGGCAGCACTGCCACCGTGGTCAAGGTCATGGGCCCGATCAACCGGACGCATGGCATAAGCCCGCTTGCCCGGCAGCTTTCTGCAGGCTTTGCGCAACGCCACGGCGTGACCTTCACCTTCGATCCGGATGCGCGCGACTACGACTGGCTGGCGGTCTACGAGAACATGCCGCCTGCCGGTGGCGAACGCCGCCCGATGCGGGTGGAAACGCTTGCCTGCGCGCCGCAAAACACCATCCTCTTCACGACGGAACCCTCCGGCATCAAGATCTACAGCCGTGCCTATACGCGGCAGTTCGGCCATGTGGTGACGAGCCAGGAGCCCTTCGCGCTGCGCCATCCCGGCCGGATCTACAGCCAGGCGGGCCTGCGCTGGTTCTACGGCAACGGCAGCCAGCACCTGATGACCGCCGATGAAATTGCCGGGCACTTTCCGGAAAAGACGAAAGTCATCGGCACGGTCTGCTCGACCAAGCGGCAGGGCCACACGCTGCACCGGCTGCGCTACGATTTCACGCAGGCCATGGCCGCGCGCATGCCCGACCTCGACGTTTTCGGCCGCGGCCACCGGCCAGTCGATGACAAGGCGGAATCGATCGATCCCTACAAGTATCATCTCGCGATCGAGAACCACCTCGCCCCGCACCATTTCACCGAAAAGCTCGCCGACCCCTTCCTCGGCCTGTCGCTGCCCTTCTATTTCGGCGCACCGAACGCTGCCGATTATTTCCCGGCCGAGAGCTTCATCGCGATCGATATCCGCAAGCCGGACGAGGCCTTCGCCATCATGCGCGCGGCGATCGACAACGGCGAATACGAGAAGCGCCTGCCCGCCATCATCGAGGCGCGCCGCCGCGTGCTGGAAGACCACAACATCCTCACGCTGATCGCCAATGTCGTCGCCAAAAACGGCACCGCGGCGCGCGGCAACGGCACGGCCGTGCTGAAGAGCCAGCGCGCCTCCCGCAAGGGTCATCCGCTGCTGACGGCGGGCGATTTTGCCTTCCGCGAGGCGCTTCACCTGAAGAACCGTATCGCCGGCCTGCTGGCGCGATAAGATCGGCCGCCCGGATTCGGCGGTTGATCGTCCGGGCGTTCGGGTTTAAGCCGCTTGCACCTTCACCCTGGAGAACAGACTTGTCCAAGAAACCGGTGGCTTTGATTACGGGCGTAACGGGTCAGGATGGCGCCTATCTCGCGCAATTGCTGCTCGACAAGGGCTACATCGTGCACGGCATCAAGCGCCGCTCCTCCTCGTTCAACACCGGGCGCATCGAGCACATCTACGAGGACCCGCACGAGCCCGATCCGCGGTTCTTCCTGCATTACGGCGACATGACGGATGCGACGAACCTCGTGCGCATCGTGCAGCAGACGCAGCCCGACGAGATCTACAACCTCGCCGCCCAGAGCCATGTGCAGGTGAGCTTCGAGACGCCGGAATATACCGCCAATGCCGACGCGATCGGGACGCTCCGCATGCTGGAGGCGATCCGCATCCTGGGGCTGGAAAAGAAGACGCGCTTCTACCAGGCCTCCACCTCCGAACTCTACGGCAAGGCGCAGGAGGTTCCCCAGAGCGAGACGACGCCGTTCTATCCGCGCTCGCCCTATGCGGCGGCAAAACTCTACGCCTACTGGATCGTCGTGAACTACCGCGAGGCCTATGGCCTGCACGCCTCGAACGGCATCCTCTTCAACCACGAAAGCCCGCTGCGCGGCGAAACCTTCGTGACGCGAAAGATCACCCGCGCCGTCGCCGCCATCAAGCTCGGCCAGCAGGACCAGCTCTTCCTCGGCAATCTCGATGCCAAGCGCGACTGGGGCCATGCCAAGGAATATGTGCGCGGCATGTGGCTGATGCTGCAGCAGCCGCAGGGCGACGACTACGTGCTGGCGACCGGCACCACGACCACCGTGCGCCAGTTCGCCGAATGGTGCTTTGCCGAGGTGGGCATGACCATCCGCTGGGAAGGCCAGGGCGCCGACGAGAAGGGATTTGATGCCGCGACCGGCAAATGCCTGATCAGCATCGACCCGCGCTACTTCCGCCCGACGGAGGTCGATCTCCTGCTCGGCGACCCGAAAAAGGCCGAGACGGTGCTCGGCTGGCGCCACGAGACGAGCGCGCACGAGCTTGCCCGCGAGATGGTCCGCGAAGACCTGAAGCTCATGCAAAAAGAGTTCTCCGACAAGGGCCGGCTCTGACATGTATGACCTCACGGGAAAACGCGTCTGGGTCGCCGGCCATCGCGGCATGGTCGGCAGCGCCGTCGCGAGACGTCTGGAAGCGGAGAATTGCGAAATCCTTTTCGCCCAGCGCGACGCGGTCGATCTCGAAGAGCGGTCCGATGTCGAGCGCTTCCTCGCAGAACACCGGCCGCACGCGGTCGTCATGGCGGCTGCCAAGGTCGGCGGCATCCTCGCCAATGACCGCAACCCGGTGGAGTTCCTCCAGCGCAACCTGACGATGGAGCTGAACGTCATCAAATCCGCCCACGAGGCGGGTGTCGAGAAGCTGCTCTTCCTCGGGTCGAGCTGCATCTACCCGAAATTCGCGCCGCAGCCGATCAAGGAAAACGCGCTCTTGACCGGCGACCTGGAGCCGACCAACGAGTGGTACGCGATCGCCAAGATCGCCGGCATCAAGCTGTGCCAGGCCTATATGAAGCAGCACGGCGCCCGCTTCATCTCCGCCATGCCGACGAACCTCTACGGCCCGCACGACAATTTCGACCTCCAGACCAGCCATGTCGTGCCGGCGCTCATCCGCAAGGCGCATGAGGCAAAGCTTGCCAGCCTCGACCATGTGACGATCTGGGGCTCCGGCACGCCGCGCCGCGAATTCCTGTTCAGCGAGGACTGCGCCGATGCGCTCGTCTTCATCCTGAAGAACTATGAAGACTACGAGCACATCAATGTCGGCTCGGGCGAAGACATCCCGATTCTCGACCTGATGAAGCTCATCGCTGACGTCGTCGGCTTCGAAGGCCGGATCGAGACCGATCCGTCAAAACCGGACGGCACACCGCGCAAGCTGATGTCGAACGAGAAGCTGGCGCGCCTGGGCTGGCGGCCATCTACGGGCCTGCGCGAAGGCATTTCCCGCGCCTATCGATGGTATCTGGAGAATGCGGCAAAAACAAAAACCTAGCGCCAGTTCTCGTCGATCCACTTCGTCGGCCGCACATGTTTGTAGGCCTTCTTCCACCAGGCCTTGACCGGCCATTCGCCGATCACGGCCTCGTCCGGGTCCGGCTTGCCGGTGAAGGCGACGATGCGGGTGGCCGGCGGCAGCGGCACGTCCTTGAAGAAGTTCATCGGCCAGCGCGGCAAAAGCGTGTGCTTGAAGCTGACGCACCATTCGGCCGGCCAATAGGTCATGCCTTCGGCGGCCGCCGAGACGTAGCGCTGCGAGATGATGTGCTTGTTGACCTTGGCATCCGGGTCGCGAATGAAATCGTCGAAGATGTGCGTGTTGGTGCCGACGGTCCAGCGATAGACCGAGGTGTTGCCGATGCCCTTACCAAGCTGCGTCCAGTTCTCCGCGATGCAGAAGCGGCCCGGCGCATAGTCGAAAAAGTCGTCGAGCGGTCCGGTGATGACCACGTCGAGATCGACGAACAGCACATCGCCTTCGAGATCGGCCAGCGGCGCCTGCCACAGCGAGATCTTGCGCCAAGGCTTCCAGGCGACGCGCTCGGGAATATTGATCGGCGGCAGCGGGAAGACGGCGACGGCCGGGTCGATGCCGCTCGGATCTTCCGTAAAACAAACGAGCCGGGTCGGGCGAACCGTGTTGCGCTTGATCATGGACCACAGGCGGTTGACATAATCCGCCGGATATCGCGTGCCCCATTTCATGCATGCTATCGTCTGCATTCGTCATCGTCTCCTGTCGCGCGCGCCTCCATAGACCATATCGGCCCGCGGTGATAGGAGTTCTGCGAAACATGCCGCCGCCGTCGCGCGCGGGCAGCCCCATCGAGCCCCGACAGCCTATCATCACGATGAACATCCTTATACTGACGCAATGTTTTCCGCCTGACGTCGGCGGGATCGAAAACATGATGGGATCGATGGCGCTCGCGCTTCAGGAAAGCGGGCACGCCGTCACGGTTCTCGCCGATGGCAAAGCGGACGCGGCGGACCCGAAGCGGCCTTTCCGCATCACGCGCTTTTCCGGCTGGAAACCGCTGCGGCGCTGGCGCAAGGCGCGTGCGGCGGAGAAGTTGACCCGCTCTGGTGCCTTCGACCAGATCATTGCCGACACCTGGAAAAGCGTCGAAAACCTCGGCACCGTCGCCGTGCCGATCACCGTGCTCGCCCACGGCATGGAGTTCCCGGCAGCACCCTCAGCGCGCAAGGCCGAGCGCATCCGCGCCGCCATGGCCAAGGCGGCGGACGTCATCGCCAATTCCTCGTTCACCGCCGGCCTTGCGGCCCCTTACGTCAAGGCCGAGCGGCTGCGCGTCGTCACCCCCACCGTTCCCGCCCAGTCGGAGGCCGATCCGGAGCGGGTGCGTGCGCTGCGAACGCTGCATGGCGACGGGTTGCAGATCATGACGCTCTGCCGGCTGGAGCCGCGCAAGGGCGTCGACAAGCTGATCGAAGCCGTGGCGAAACTCGGCCCGGCCTATCCCGGCCTGAAACTCCATGTCGCTGGTGACGGCGCTGATCGCGCGCGGCTGGAAAGCCTTGCCCGGGAGACCGGCGTCGCGGATGCCGTGGTCTTCCACGGCCGTGTCTCGGAGGAAGAAAAGGCCGCCCTTCTCCAGTTGGCGGATGTCTTCGCCATGCCCGCCCGCCGCGAGGGAAACTCCGTCGAAGGCTTCGGCCTCGTCTATCTCGAAGCCGCCTGGTTTGGCGTGCCGAGCCTCGCCGGCCGCGACGGCGGTGCCTCCGACGCCGTGCTCGACGGCGAGACCGGCCTGCTCTGCGACGGCGCCGACGGCGCCTCCGTGACGGCGGCGCTGGACAGGCTGCTCGGCGACCCCGCGCTTCGCGAGCGCCTCAGGGAAAACGCCGCCCGGCACGCCCGCGAACAGACCTGGCAGCGCAAGATCAACGATTTTGCCGTGCGCGGCGGAGAGGCTGCTGCACCCCGCATCATCCAGCTCCTGCCGGCGCTTGGCGATGGCGGGGTGGAGCGCAGCGCGGTGGAAATGGCCGGCCATCTCGGCACCCTCGGCATGGAAAACTGGATCGCCAGCGCCGGTGGGCCGCTGGTGGCCGCGGCCGAAGCCGCCGGCGCCCGTCATGTGACGATCCCGGTCGGCAAGAAATCGCCCTTTGCCGCCGTTTCGGCCGCGCGCGCCATCGCGCGCCTCGTCGACGCGGAAGGCATCGACATCATCCATGCCCGCAGCCGCGTGCCGGCCTGGGTCGGCCTGATGGCGCGGCGTCTTGCGAAACGGCCGGTGCATTTCGTGACGACCTTTCACGGCGTCTACAGCCACGGCAATGCCCTGAAGCGCTTCTACAACAGCGCCATGTTGCGCGCGCCGCTGGTCATCGCAAACTCGCAGTTCATCCGCCGGCACATCACCGAGGTCTATGGTTTTCCGGAGGCCCGCGTGGTCGTCGCCCCCCGCGGCGTCGAGCCGGCGCTCTTCGACCCCGCAAGCATTTCCGCCGAGACACGCGCTGCGTTGCGCGCCGAACTCGGAGCGACAGCAGACGGGCCGCTGGTGGTGATGGTCGGCCGCGTCACGCGGTGGAAGGGCCATGCGGTGCTCGTAGAGGCCGCCGCCCGCCTTGCCCGGCCCGACCTGCGCCTCGCCTTCATCGGCGGCGGCTCGGAGGCGCTGGTCACCGAATTGCAGCGCGACAGCGCCCGCCTCGGCCTCGAAGGCCGCCTGCATTTCACCGGCAGTCGGCGCGATGTGCCCGCCATCCTCGCCGCGGCCGACCTCGCCGTCTCCGCCTCCACGGACCCGGAAGCCTTTGGCCGCGCGGCGATCGAGGCCCAGGCGATGGGAACGCCCGTCATCGCCACCAACCATGGTGGCAGCCTCGAAACGGTGCTGCCCGGCGAGACCGGCTGGCTCGTGCCACCCGGCGATGTCGCAGCACTGGCCGCGGCACTCGAAGACGCCCTTTCCAACCCCGAGCGCCTCGCCGCCATGGGCGAAAACGGCCGGCGGCACGTCCTGGCGAACTTCACCACCCGGCAGATGCTGGAAAAGGAGTTTTCCGTTTACGAAAAGCTCCTGACAGGGCCGCGGTCCTGAGATGGCGGAAAGCGGCGCCCCCGTCGTCTGGGTCCTGACGGACGGCAAGGCCGGCGACGAGCAGCCGCTGATCGGCCTTGCGGAAGCGCTCGGCGCGACACCGATCCTGCGCCGCGTAACGCCGCGCCGCACCTTTACCTGGCTGATGCCCTGGGGGCCGATCGACCCGAAGGACGCACCGTCGAAGACCGGCTCGCCCCTCGCGCCACCCTGGCCCGACATCTGCCTCGCCACGGGCCGGCGCGCAGTGCCCTATCTGCGCACGCTGAAAGCCCTGTCGCCGACAACCTATTGTGTGCTCTTCAAGGACCCGCGCACCCGCCGGCACGGCGCCGACCTGATGATCGTGCAGCAACACGACGCACCGCGCGGCGACGATGTGCTCGTCGTCACCACCGCCCCCAACCGGCTCTCGCCGCAACGGCTGGCAGAGGCGCATGCCGCCTTCGAGGCAGCACTGGCCCCCCTGCCCCAACCGCGCATCGCCGTGCTCGTCGGCGGCAACGGCCGGCACCATAAATTCACGCAAGGCGATATCGACCGCCTGCTCGGCGGGCTGCGCGCAAAACTCGACGCGGGATGTGGGCTGATGATCACGGCCTCGCGCCGCACGCCGCCGTCGCTCGCCAAGGCGCTCGCAGACCTCGCGAAGGAACCGAACGCTCGTTTCTGGGATGGCACCGGCGAAAATCCGCTGCTCGCCTATCTCGCCTGGGCCGAAGAGATCGTCGTGACCGGCGATTCGACAAATATGGTGGGCGAGGCAGCCGCGCTGGGCGTGCCGGTGCAGATTTTCCAGCCCTCCGGTCGGCACGAGAAGATAGACCGCTTCATCGCGGCACTTTCCCGGGAAGCCACCATCGGCCGGTTTCCCGAGGCGCCGGCGAGCGGCAGCCGCACGCCGGTGAATTCCACGCCGGAGCTTGCGGAAAAAATCCTGTCGCGTTTTCGGGATTTCAGAGCTCGACCAGCCCGACCTTCTTGACCTGGCGGATGGTCAGCATGGTGCGCACGGTATCGACCTGCGCATTGGCCGTGAGCACCTCGATGACGAAATCCTGGAAGCGGGTGAGGTTTTCGGCAACGCAGTGCAGCAGGAAATCGCTGTCGCCGGAGACCATCCAGGCCTGACGCACCATCGACCATTCGCCGGTGGCGGCCGCAAAGGCCTTGAGGTTCGCCTCCGACTGGTGCTTCAGCCCGACCATGCAGAAGGCGACGAGATCGTAGCCAAGCGACGGCGCGTTCAGGAGCGCCGTATAGCCCTCGATGATGCCCGCCTCCTCCAGCTTACGCACGCGGCGCAGGCAGGGCGGCGCGGAAATTCCGGCGCGGGCGGCCAGCTCCACATTGGTCATCCGGCCGTCGGCCTGAAGCTCTTTCAGGATACGCATGTCGATAGCGTCGAGTTCGGCACGGAACATGGGACTTTTCGAAACCTTTCAGGATGACGACCGGATGTGACCCGAATCGCCGCATCAGCGCAACATTGTTAGTGCAAGAGGCACAAATATGTCACGCGCCTTCGCTTGTCTGTTGGCAAAGCCGCGCGCGCACTTGAAACTCGCGGCACTCCCTTCATAAATGAAGGTCGAACAACGACACGCTGGCCGATGCCTGCGCGCAACCGCGCGGCTTGGCCAATTGGGGCAAGAACCCCGAAAGGAACGACCATGTCTGCCCGTCATGTAAAGGTGCTCATCATCGGGTCTGGCCCCGCCGGCTACACCGCAGCTATCTACACCGCCCGCGCCATGCTGGAGCCCGTGCTGATCGCCGGCATGGAACAGGGCGGCCAGCTGATGATCACCACCGACGTGGAAAACTATCCGGGTTATGCCGATCCGGTCCAGGGCCCCTGGATGATGGAGCAGATGCTGAAGCAGGCGCAACATGTCGGCGCCGAGATCGTCAACGACCTCGTCACCAATGTCGACATGAACGTGCGCCCCTTCCGCATCTCCACCGACAGCGGCACCGAATGGACCGCCGACGCGCTGATCATCGCCACCGGCGCCAAGGCGAAGTGGCTCGGCATCGAGACCGAGCACAAGTTCATGGGTTTCGGCGTGTCGGCCTGCGCCACCTGCGACGGCTTCTTCTACCGCAACAAGGACGTCATCGTCGTCGGCGGCGGCAACTCGGCCGTCGAGGAAGCACTGTACCTTTCGAACCTCGCCAAGACCGTGACGGTCGTGCACCGCCGCGACGGTTTCCGCGCGGAAAAGATCCTTCAGGAACGCCTGTTCGCCAAGGAGAACGTCAAGATCGTCTGGGACCATGAGGTCGTGGAATATCTGGGCGCCGATCCGAAGCCCCCGATGCCGGCCTCCGTCAACGGCGTGAAGCTGCGCAACGTGAAGACCGGCGAGACGCGCGACGTCGCCATCGACGGCGTCTTCGTGGCGATCGGCCACGCGCCGGCGGTCGAACTGTTCAAGGGCAAGCTGCGCCAGAAGCCGAACGGCTATCTGTGGACGGCGGCCGATTCCACGGCGACGGACGTGCCGGGCGTTTTTGCCGCAGGCGACGTCACCGACGACATCTATCGCCAGGCGGTCACGGCCGCCGGCATGGGCTGCATGGCGGCTCTGGAAACCGAAAAATACCTTGCAGGTCATATGCCTGTCGCAATTGCGGCCGAGTAGAAGCCGCCAACTAAGGGAGGCGGAATTGATCCGACCTCCCACGTGGGAACAGTTGAATCAGCGACCAGGCGGGAAACCTATGGTTCCCCGCCATAAAGACATATGGGGGATAGAATGCCGCTGGATTGGGACAAGCTGCGGATTTTTCATGCCGCGGCCGAGGCCGGCTCGTTCACGCATGCGGCAGACAAGCTGCACCTCTCGCAGTCGGCCATCAGCCGCCAGGTGAGTGCGCTGGAGCAGGATGTCGGCATCAAGCTCTTCCACCGCCATGCCCGCGGCCTGATCCTCACCGAGCAGGGCGAAATCCTCTATCGAACCGCCCACGACGTGCTGATGAAGCTCGAAAGCGTGCGTGTGCAGCTGACGGAAAACACCGAGAAGCCGAGCGGCAAGCTGCGCATCACCACCACGGTCGGCCTCGGCCAGGGCTGGCTGACGGACAAGGTGCAGGAATTCCTCGCCCTCTACCCGGACATGCAGGTGCAGCTCATCCTCGACAACGAGGAGCTGGACGTGAACATGCGCCATGCCGACTGCGCCATTCGGCTCCGCGAACCCCAGCAATCGGACCTCATCCAGCGCAAGCTCTTCACCGTGCACATGCACGTCTATGCCGCACCCTCCTACATCAACCGCTACGGCGAGCCGCAGTCGATCGACGATCTCGACAACCACAAGATCATCACCTTCGGCGAGCCTGCGCCGAACTACCTGCTCGACGTCAACTGGCTGGAGATCGCAGGCCGTGATTCGGACAATCCCCGCCCCTCCATCCTGCAAATCAACAGCCAGACCTCGATCAAGCGCGCCTGCCTGCTCGGCATCGGCGTCGCGATGCTGCCGGACTATATTGTCGGGCGCGATCCCGGCCTCCTGCAGTTGCCGGTCAGCGCCGATATCCCGTCCTTCGATACCTATTTCTGCTATCCGAGCGAGATGAAGAACTCCGCGAAACTCAAGGTTTTCAGGGATTTCATCGTCGCCAAGGCACGCAACTGGAACTTCTAAAAAGGGTGATCGGCAAGGCCTGCGCCCAATGCATGGCTGGCATGCACATTAAATGATTGATGTATGCCCAAAAAACCACCATATCGCACCCAGCTGATGCACTTTGGTGGCTTTTTCCTCCCAGTGCCACCGCAGCAGCTGTTCCCCTCTGGAGGTTTTATTACCTTCAAAACTATAAAGGGCCCAAGTTGATCTTGCGGCCCTCTTTTTTTGCCTTTCATTAACCAAGACAAAATTTTCAACATTGTTAGAAAACTTGGCACGTCCTTCTCTTGAAGAAGCGGCTCCCCTTCTCCATATTTATGACAGCCAACGCACTTGCGGTCTTTCTCCTCCCAGTGCCGCGCGTTGGCTGTTCCCCTCTGGAGGTTATAAACCTTCACAACTGTAGGGCCCAGGCTTCGCTTGTGGCCCTCTTTTTTTGCCGATTTTTTTGGCCCGTTTTTTTTGGGCGGCCCCTTGTATCGGCAAGCGGCGAACACAATATCGGGAACATCCGATATAATCATCGACAGATCACGATAGAGATGACCACGCCCGACACCGACGAAATCGAAATCCTGAAGGCGCTTGCCCATCCCAAGCGGCTGGAGATCCTTGCCTGGCTGAAGGAGCCGGGCGAGCATTTCGCCGGGCAGGAGCATCCTTTGGACTTCGGCGTCTGCGCCGGCCAGATCGAAAAGCGCTGCGAGCTCTCGCAGTCCACGGTTTCAGCCCACCTTGCCACCCTGCAGCGCGCCGGTCTCGTCACGACGCGCAAGGTCGGCCAGTGGGTGTTCTTCAAACGCGACGACGAAAAGATCGCGGCCTTTCTCCACCACATCAACCGCGCACTCTGAGCGCTTCCCAAGCCAGAATAGGACCCTTCATGACCTCGCTCTTCGACCCCCTCAAGATCGGTGATATCCAGCTCGCCAACCGCATCGTCATGGCTCCGCTGACGCGCAACCGTTCGCCGGGCGCCGTGCCGAACACGCTGAACGCCGCCTATTACGAGCAGCGCGCCACCGCCGGCCTGCTGATCACCGAAGCGACCGCCATCACCCATCAGGGCCAGGGCTATGCCGACGTGCCGGGCCTCTACAAGCCGGAGGCGCTCGAAGGCTGGAAGCAGGTGACCGACGCCGTGCACAAGGCGGGCGGCAAGATCGTCGTGCAGATGTGGCATGTCGGCCGTATCTCGCACGATACGCTCCAGCCGAACGGCGGCAAGCCGGTCGCCCCGTCGGCGATCCGCGCCAAGTCGAAGACCTACCTCATCAACGAGGACGGCACCGGCACCTTCGCCGAAACCTCCGAGCCGCGTGCCCTTGAGCTTAACGAGCTTCCGGGCATCATCGAGGATTATCGCCGCGCCGCCCGCGCCGCGATCGATGCCGGCTTCGACGGCGTCGAAATCCACGCCGCCAATGGCTACCTCATCGACCAGTTCCTGCGCTCCGGCAGCAACCAGCGCACCGACGAATATGGCGGCTCGATCGAAAACCGCGCCCGCCTGCTCTTCCAGGTCGTCGATGCGATCACCGCGGAAATCGGCGCCGGCCGCACGGCGATCCGCATCTCGCCGGTAACGCCCGCCAACGATTCCTCCGATCCGAATCCGCAGCCGCTCTTCACCTATGTCGTCGAAGGCCTCGCCAAGTATGGCCTCGCCTATATCCACGTCATCGAGGGCGCCACGGGCGGCCCGCGCGATCACCAGCAGGGCGACACGCCGTTCGACTATGCGGCACTGCGCGCAGCCTACCAGGCGGCCGGCGGCAAAGCGGCCTGGATGGTCAACAACGGCTACAACCGCGAACTCGCGATCGACGCCATCGAAGACGGCAAGGCCGACCTCGTCGCCTTCGGCAAGCTCTTCATCGCCAATCCCGATCTCGTGGACCGCCTGAAGAACGACACCGTGCTGAACGCCCCGGACCAGGGCACGTTCTACGGCGGCGGCGCCAAGGGCTACACGGATTACCCGATCCTGGAAAACGTCGCCTGACATCCCGTGCGGGCACGTCGCCGCAATCCGGCGCGCCCGCACCCGCCTCCCCCGTGGAGGTAAAACGCCCGCGGTTTCCTCCACCGCGGGCGTTTCCTTTTGCCGCGGCTCGGCTACATCTAGGGCAGCTGCATCTGCCGAGGAGCCCGCCCGCCCATGCTCTCCAGCCTCGTGAAGGAACGTGTCCTGTTCGTCGGCCTTGCGGCCGCAATCCTCGCCTATGCGACGGAACACAGCCTCCTGGAGATGGGGCGCCTGCCGCTGCTCGTCGCGGCCTTCGCGCTGGTCGTCGCAATCATCCTCGTCTCGACCCGCATCGCGCACCACGCGGAAATCCTTGCCTCGAAGGTCGGCGATCCCTATGGCACGATGATCCTGACGCTGGCAGCGGTGCTGGTGGAGGTCGTCGTGCTGGCGATCATGATGCAGGGCGAGACCTCGCCGACGCTGGTGCGCGACACCATCTATGCCGCGGTGATGCTCGACATCAACGGCATCCTCGGCCTCGCGGCCCTGCTCGGCGGCATCCGCCACGGCGAGCAGCCCTACAATGACGATTCGGGAAAGACCTATGGCGTGATGATCCTGACGGCCATGGGCATTTCCATGGTCGTGCCGGAATTCGTGCCGCGCGAAAGCTGGCATCTCTATTCCGCCTTCACCATCGGCGCGATGATCGCGCTCTACGGCGTCTTCCTGCGCATGCAGGTCGGCCCGCACTCTTATTTCTTCAGCTATGCCTATCCGCGCGCCGAGCGGAAGGAAGGCCTGCCGAGCAAGGCACCGGACGAAAACGAGCCGGCGACCTTCTCGATTATCGTCATCGTTCTCGGCGTCGTGCTGATCGGCGCGCTTGCCGAAGTGATGTCCGTGCTGCTCGGCGTGGGCCTCAAGGGCTCCGGCGCGCCGCCGGCGCTGATGGCGGTGGTGGTCGCGGCGATCTCAGCGGCGCCCGAAATCCTGACGGCGCTGCGCGCTGCACTTGCCAACCGCATGCAATCCGTCGTCAACATCGCCATGGGCGCCTCGCTCTCCACCGTCATCCTCACGGTGCCGGTGATGGAGGCGATCGCGCTTTACACGGGCCAGCCCTTCGTGATGGCGATGACGCCCGTTCAGACGGTCATGGTGATGATCACGCTGATCGCCGCCGCCATCAACCTCAATGACGGCGAGACGAACGCCATCGAGGGCATGACGCACTTCATCCTCTTCGCCACCTTCATCATGCTGACGATGATCGGCTTATAAGGCCGAGGGGGATCCGCCTTTAGCGGTCATACTCGCGGGTCAGGCCCTTGTAATATTCGCCCGGATCGAAGCGCACGGTGCGGGACTTGCCCGGATTGTTCAGGAAATAATCGTAGATCGACATCGCCTCGACGCGGTCGTTGACCACGATCCTGCCATGCGGCGCTGCCTCGCCCCGCTCGGCATTGCCATAGCCGTCCGCGGCGAGCGCGGATGTGGCGGCGAGAAGGGTCACCAGGCCGGCGATGGGGAGTGACTTGGCTTTCATGGTCCTGCTCCGATGTTCGTCTTTTCCCTATATCGGAAGCGAAAGCGGAAATGTCACGGCCCGAAAACAAAAAACCCGCCGTCTCCGGCGGGTTTCGATCGTGGTGGCAAAGGCCGTGTTACTTGCAGGCCGCGCAGAAGCGCTGGATGCGCTTGCAGGCCTCTTCAAGCTGCTCTTCCGAGGTGGCATAGGAAATGCGGAAGTTCGGGCCGAGGCCGAAGGCCGAGCCGTGCACGACGGCCACGCCTTCCGATTCCAGCAGTTCCGAAACGAAGTCCTCGTCCGTCTCAATGACCTTGCCCGACGGCGCGGTCTTGCCGATCAGCCCCTTGCAGGACGGATAGACGTAGAAGGCACCTTCCGGCGACGGGCACTCGATGCCCTTGGCCTGGTTCAGCATGGAGACGACGAGGTCGCGGCGGCCTTCGAAGATCTTCTTGTTTTCCGGAATGAAAGCCTGCGTGCCGTTGAGCGCCTCGACGGCCGCCCACTGGGCAATCGAGCACGCACCGGAGGTCTGCTGGCCCTGGATCATGTCCATCGCCTTGATGAGCGACAGCGGGCCGGCCGCATAGCCGATACGCCAGCCGGTCATCGCATAGGCCTTGGAGACGCCGTTCATCGTCAGCGTGCGGTCGTAGAGGCCGGGCTCGACTTCGACCGGGGTCGCGAACTTGAAGTCGCCATAGGTCAGGTGCTCGTACATGTCGTCGGTCAGCACCCAGACCTGCGGATGGCGCATCAGCACGTCCGTCAGCGCCTTCAGCTCGTCATGGCTATAGGCAGCGCCCGACGGGTTGGAGGGCGAGTTGAAGATGAACCACTTGGTCTTCGGCGTGATCGCCTTTTCGAGATCCTCGGCCTTCAGCTTGAAATTGTTTTCCTGCGTCGTCGCGACGAAGACCGGCGTGCCGCCGCACAGCGACACCATTTCCGGGTAGGACACCCAGTAAGGTGTCGGGATAACGACTTCATCGCCCGCATTCATGGTGGCCATGAAAGCGTTGAAAAGAATCTGCTTTCCGCCGGTGCCGACGATCGTCTGCGCCGCGGTGTAGTCGAGGTTGTTTTCGCGCTTGAACTTCTTGGCGATCGCCTCGCGCAGCTCCGGAATGCCGGAGACCGGCGTGTATTTCGTCTCGCCGCGGTTGATCGCGTCGATGGCCGCCTGCTTGATATTGTCCGGCGTGTCGAAGTCGGGTTCACCTGCACCAAGCCCGATGACGTCACGGCCTTTGGCTTTCAGCTCGCGCGCTTTCTGGGAAACGGCGATGGTGGCGGAAGGCTTCACACGGGAAAGGGCGTCGGCAAGAAAGGCCATGATGGAGATGTCCTCATCGGGTTCAAAGACGGCTTGACGCCATGGACCCGGAGCGCCCGGCTCCATAGCGGTTAGGTCTATGTCGAATGTGCGCCGGTCTTGCAAGCGCGAAGGGCAAAAAAAGCGGAAAAGCCGGGCGTGCACGCAAAATTTCATGAACGTCATCAGCGACGCGAATGAATTGGGGCGGCGTCGTGAAATCATCACACTAATTGGTTGAAACGACTTTTAACAATAAAGATTTTTACGCGAAAGATTAAGGTGCCGTTAAGGGGTGCCGCCTATGCTGGCCCCGTCGTGATCGTTCCGGCGGATGGTGCGCTGCATGAGCGAAAGAAGCATATTTTCCAATCTCGTCCGTCAACCGGACGGCGCCCTCAGCGCGCTCTATGGCCCCTATCTGCTGCAATCCGCCCTCCAGCCGATCTTTTCGGAACGGGCGGACGGCCGGTTGCAGATCGCGGCGTTCAAGGGCCTGATCCGCGCCAGCATGGGCGACATGCCCTGCTCGCCCGCCGATTTCTTCCAGCGCGTGCCGCCGGAGGAGCGCGCCGCGGTGGACGGCCTTTGCCGCAGCCTGCATATCCTGAATGCCGGGGCGCTCGGCCGCCGCGATGCGGCGCTCATCATCAACTTCCAGGCGGGCCTCTATTTGACCCAGCCGGCGATCCGCCAGGAGGTTGAGTGGCTGCGGCTTGCCGCCCACGAGGCCGGTCTGCCGCCGGCGCGCATCGCCTGCGAGATCCGCGAACATCCCTATGACGACCCGGACGTGCTGTCGCGTTTCGCCACACGGCTGCACGAAAGCGGCTTCGCCATCGCCATCGACGACTATACCGGGGAAGACCGCGACCTCGAACGCCTGCAACGCCTGCAGCCGCAATTCGTGACCTTCGATACGGCCTGGCTCGGCAGCTTCGCCGAAAACTCCGCAGGCCTGGCGCTGCTGCGCGTCGTGATCGGCCAGTTCGCCCAGAAGGGCATCACCGCCATCGTCGCCGGCATCGAGGAGCCGGAGATGATCGAGATGTGCCGCGAGATGGGCGGTCCGCTGATGCAGGGCTACCTGCTCGCCCGTCCGGAACTGGCACCGACGAGCTTCAACCTCACCTACCCCGAGCTTGAGGACGAACCGGTGCAGGCGCTGGCCGAACTCACCGCGGCGGCAAGCGCCGCACCCGCCGAAACGCGCGTCGTCCGTCCCCTCCGCCAGTTCGGCCGAAGAGGCATCTAGAACGGCGGAACCGGGCGGTCTATTCGGCCGAACACACTGAAAATCCGGGTTTTTTACCCTGCCATCTTTTCGCCACAATAAATGCCGTGCCTTGCCGCAATTCGGTCCTTCAAGCGCCGACTTCGGCGGGTTTTTTCGATGTCACGGCAAAGCGAAAAAGACGAAGGGGAAAACGATGTTTCTGGACGAGGACAAGGTCGGCAACAAGCCGAAGGTGCGCGAGGCCCGCGCCATGTTCCTGATCGCCATGACGGCGCTCGCCGCCTGCGTCGCGATGGTCATCAGCCTGATGTCGCCGCCGGCCGTGGCACTCGACACGATCAAGACGTCCGGCATCGAAAAGACCGCCACCGACCTTCAGCCCACGCAAAAGTGACACCACCGCGCCGACTGCGCTCTTGAAAGCCGCCCCGCTCTGGGCCAGTTAACGGCGAAGGACGGGAGACGGTGATGCGACAGGACATTCGGCGCGTGCAAGCCATTGTAAAGAGCGCGACCGCGGCATTCCTTTTCGCCGCCATGCTCGCCACCTCCCCCGCCGCCGCTGAAACCCGCGAATTCCCCAGCAAGAAGGCCCCGCTCGTCGTCGAGACGCTGGCGACCGGCCTGAAGCAGCCCTGGTCCGTCGAAGTCCTGCCGGATGGCGGTTATCTCGTCTCGGAAAAGCAGGGCACGCTGCGCCTCGTGAAGAACGGCCGGATTTCCGCCCCGATCAGCGGCGTGCCCGCGGTCGCCACGAACGGCCAGAGTGGCCTGCTCGATATCGCGCTCGCCCCCGATTTCGCGACCAGCCGCACGCTCTACCTGACCTATAGCGCCAGGGGCGATGGCGGCGCCGGCACGGCGGTCGCCAGGGCCAAACTCTCGGCCGACGACACCGCGCTCGAAGACACGACACGCATCTTCCTGATGAGCAGGCTCACGCCGCGCGGCCAGCATTTCGGCTCGCGCATCGCTGTTGCGAAGGACGGCAGCCTGTTCTTCGGCATCGGCGACCGTGGCGAGGACGAACGCGCGCAGGACCCGCGCGACCATGCCGGCGCCATCCTGCACATCAACCCGGACGGCAGCCCGCATGCCGACAATCCCTTCCTCGGCACCTCCGACGGGCTTGCCGAGATCTGGTCGAAGGGCCACCGCAACCCGCAGGGCCTGGCGATCGACCCGAAGGACGGCACGCTATTGTCGGCCGAGCACGGCGCGCGCGGCGGCGACGAGATCAACAACCCGCAGCCCGGCCGCAACTACGGCTGGCCGCTCGTTTCCTATGGCCGGCATTATTCCGGCGCCGAATTCGATCTCGGCTCATCGGCCAAGGGTTACGAGGACCCGCTTTATTATTGGGACCCGTCCATTGCGCCGGGCGCGATTGCCGTCTACCGCGGCGCGATGTTCCCGGAATGGGACGGCAACCTGCTCGTCGCGGCGCTCAAATACCAGCTCCTCGCCCGCCTGGAGCGCGACGAGAGCGGTGCGATCGTCTCGGAAGAGCGGCTGTTCGACGGCGAATTCGGCCGCATCCGCGACGTGGTCGTCGCCCCCGACGGAGCCCTGCTTCTCCTGACCGACGATGCCAGCGGCACACTACTGCGCGTGTCCCGCGCGAGCCCGACGGAGTGACGGCGGCGCCCGCCGCGCACGTTGCTTTGACCCTCACAATATAAGTCATACCAGACGGTGTGACGCGCCTGTAACCTGCGGCATTTTTCGGCAATCGCCCGGAATTTGACCAAAGTGAGGCACATCAAACACACCCCAAAACTTTTGCTTGCCAATTTCACACAAACGCATCACTCTTGCGCCGTTCGGGCAATTTGCGAACACGGGAAGACCTTGAATAAAAGCGCGCCGGAGACGCGAAATAATTCCGGGCAGCCAAGATCCGCACAGTCCATAAGATTGTCTGGGGATGGCTGGCTGCGGTGAAAACAGGACCCTTTCCTCAACCTCGAGAACTGCCTGCCTAACGCCCCTTGGGGCAAAACTATATGCTGCCCGCCGCCAAATATACGGGCAGAGAGAAAAGGACCTGACGCATGGCCGAGACTGGCACCGTAAAATTCTTCAACACCGAGAAGGGCTTTGGCTTCATCAAGCCCGACAACGGTGGTGCGGATATCTTCGTACACATTTCCGCTGTGCAGGCTTCCGGCCTGAACGGCCTTTCCGAGAACCAGAAGGTAAGCTTCGACACGGAACCTGATCGTCGCGGCAAGGGGCCGAAGGCGGTCAACCTGCAGATTGCCGGCTGAACCGGCTTTCACTCAGGATTTTCAAGTTGGAGCCCGGCAGAGATGCCGGGTTTTTTCGTTCAGCCACCGTTCAGCCGTACTCTTTTAGTTTGTTCCCGTCATCACCGGCAAAGGCCGGCGTCCAAAGGAACGGCACTATGAACAAATTCATCAAGACACTCGTGTTGTCCGCTGCCGTCGCCGCGACGACGCTCACCGCAACCGCGGGCGTCGTTGAAGCACGCGACCGCAATCGTGACGGCTACTGGCGCGAAGGCGACCCCTACGAATATCGCAAGCCGCGCCGCCATAACCGCGACCGCGACTATGGCCGCAATCACGGTCGCAACCATGGCCGCGATGCCGTCATCGGTGGCGCCCTGGGCCTGGCCACCGGCGTCATCATCGGCAACGCGATCGCCAACCAGCCGCGTTATGAAGAACGCCGCGTCTATGTGGAGCCGGATTATTACCCGGAGCCAGAGCCGCGCGTGATCTATCGCCAGCCGGTCGTCGTGCCGACCTACGAGCCGTGGACCCAGTCATGGTATAACTACTGCTCGCAGCGCTACCGGTCGTTCAACCCGAACACCGGCACCTTCGTCGGCTACGACGGCCTGGAGCACTTCTGCACCGCCGGCTGAGGCGAAAGCGGTCTCACATCAAAAGGCGGGCGCCACATGGCGCCCGCCTTTTTTGTTTCTAAAGCCCGCGCAGGAACGGGTTGGTGCGGCGCTCCTCGCCAATCTTGCCGCCCGGGCCGTGGCCGCAGAGGAAACCGACTTCGTCGCCGAGCGGGAACACCTTGTCGCGGATCGAGTCCAGGAGCTGCTGATGGTTGCCGCCCGGCAGGTCCGTGCGGCCGATCGAGCCCTGGAACAGCACGTCGCCGAGATGGGCGAAACCCTGGCCGCGGTTGAAGTAGATGACATGGCCAGGCGCATGGCCCGGCGTGTGATAGACCTCGAACTCATGGTCACCGAAGGAAACCTTGTCGCCATCTTCCAGCCAGCGGTCGGGCACGACATTGCTGACCTTCATTGGCACGCCGAACATCGAGGCCTGCGCCTCCAGCCGCTGCAACAGGGAGAGATCGTCTTTGTGCGGGCCGACGATGTCGATGCCGAGCGCTTCCTTCAGTTCCTTGGCGCCGCCGGCATGGTCGATATGGCCGTGGGTCAGCCAGATTTCCTTCACCGTGATGCCATTGTCCTTCACCGTCTGCAGGATCACCTCGACATCACCGCCGGGATCGACGACCACGCCTTCCTTCGTCTCGTTGTCGAAGAGAATGGTGCAGTTCTGCTGGAAGGGGGTGACGGGAATGATGCCCGCCTGAAGCATGCCCATGGGGTCCTCGCTCGGTTGCCGCTTGCGCCTGATATAGCCGCAAGGCAGAGCGAAGACCAAGCGCCAACTCAGCGCAGGCTTGCCAGTTCCTGGGCGGGGCCGGTCGCAAGCGTCGGCGAGACGGTGGAGAAGAGCAGCGCGACGACGGCGATATTGACCGCGGCATAGAGGTAGACAACGGGACGCAGGCGCGTCGCGACCGGGTTCTGCTGGCTGGTGGAGTTCGACTGCATTGTCCTGTTCCCTGACATCTTGTCCGTGTGTGTCTGGTTTCTACAACGGCACCGGACTCCAACGTGTTCCGCCGGGAACAGGGCAATGCGGACGGCTGTTGCCGAAGGGCAACAATTCTCAGAGCGGCAACGCGGTCGTTTCCTTCAAGGTGTCGAGCACGATCGCCGTCTTCACATGCGAGACGGATTCGTGCGGCAGCAGCACGTCGTTGACGAAGGCGGAGAGCGCCTTGAGATTCGGCACGACCACCTTGATGATGTAGTCCATCTCCCCCGTCAGCGAAAACGCCTCCAGCACTTCCGGCAGGTTGGAGATCAGCCGCGCAAAGCGCACCGCATTGTCGCGGTTGTGCGTGGAGAGCGTCACCGTGACGACGATGACGATGCCGAGGCCGAGCTTTTCCCGGTCGAGCTCCGCCCGGTAGGCGCGGATGACGCCCTCCTCCTCCAGCCGGATGCGCCGGCGCGAACATTGCGAGGGCGACAGGTTGATGCGCTCCGACAGCTCGTTGTTCGTCAGGCGCGCATCCTGCTGCAAATGCATCAGCAGCTTTCGGTCGAAGTCGTCGAGCTGCATGGATTGCCCTCCCTTATCCATATTCATGCACGAACATCGCATCGATTTGCCAAAAGGCAAGCACTATGCACGCACATTGCATGGAAGACGCGCCATACTCCTCCCACATCCAATCGAGGAGGACGAACCATGGGACCTTTCCCGCATGACGCACCGCCGGCCGTGATCACCGCCGACAACCCGGCCGGCACCGACGGGTTCGAGTTCGTCGAGTTCGCCCATCCCGAGCCGGAAAAGCTGGAAGAGCTTTTTGCCCGCATGGGCTACAGCAAGGTCGCGACACACCGCGAGAAGGCGATCTCCGTCTGGCGCCAGGGCGACATCAACTATGTCATCAATGCCGAGCCCGACTCGCATGCCATGAAGTTCGCCGACGTGCACGGCCCCTGCGCCGCCTCGATGGCCTGGCGTGTGGTCGATGCCAAACACGCCTTCAAGCATGCCGTCTCCAAGGGCGCCACGCCCTATGACGGCGACGACAAGGCGCTCGACGTGCCGGCCATCGTCGGCATCGGCGGCTCTCTGCTCTACTTCGTCGAGAAATACGGCGCCAAGGGTTCCGCCTATGACGCGGAATTCGACTGGACGGGCGCGCGCGACCCGAAGCCGGAAGGCGTCGGCTTCTATTTCCTCGACCACCTGACCCATAATGTCTATCGCGGCAACATGGACAAGTGGTGGGATTTCTACCGCGAGCTGTTCAACTTCAAGCAGATCCACTTCTTCGACATTGACGGCCGCATCACCGGCCTCGTCTCGCGCGCCATCACGTCCGCCTGCGGCAAGATCCGCATTCCGCTGAACGAATCGAAGGACGAGACGAGCCAAATCGTCGAATACCTGAAGAAGTACAAGGGCGAAGGCATCCAGCACATCGCGGTCGGCACGGATGGTATCTACGACGCCACCGACAAGCTCGCGGCAAACGGCGTCAAATTCATGCCCGGCCCGCCGGAGACCTATTACGACCGCTCCTATGTGCGCGTCGTCGGCCATGAAGAGCCGGTGGAACGCATGAAGAAACACGGCATCCTGATCGACGGCGAAGGCGTCGTCGATGGCGGCATGACGAAGATCCTCCTCCAGATCTTCTCGAAAACCGTGATCGGCCCGATCTTCTTCGAGTTCATCCAGAGGAAGGGCGACGAAGGTTTCGGCGAGGGCAATTTCCGCGCCCTCTTCGAATCGATCGAGGAAGACCAGATCCGCCGCGGCGTCATCGCGGCAGCAGAATAACAACCGCGGCACCAAGCCATGCGGGGAAGGAGGAGGCGGTCGCGCAAGCGGCCGCCTCTTTTCATTTGCAAATCTCCAGGGGAAATTCCGGGGCAAATCTCCGGTGCAGGACGCACACGGGTAAATTGACTTATCCCAAAATTGTTCGCACGTTGCAGCTGCCGAATTTTTCGGCAACGGCGCGCGGGCTCCAGACCGCGCCCGGCAGCGAGGCAAGCGTCCGGCTCGGGCACTCTCATTCCGGGCGGACCTTTCGGAGGGGAAGTCATGGAAGCATTGGTACCCATCATCACGCAGCTCATCGCCGGCGCCATCGGCGGCAATGTGGCCGGTGCCGCATTGAAACAGGCAGCCGTGAGCGCGATCGTGCGCACCGTGGTCGGCGCCATCGGCGGGGTCGGGGGCGGCTTTCTCTTGCAGATGCTGGGCGGTGAAGCCGGCCTCAGCGGCCTGGTCGCCGACGGCATCGGCGGCCTCGTCGGCGGCGGCGTGATGACGGCAATCGTCGGCGCCGTGCTCGGCAAGCGGTAAGCTGCGGGCCTATTTGAAAAAGAGAAGGCGGCCCTTGCGGCCGCCTTTGTTGTGGTGGGGTTTACCCCCCTCTGCTCTGCCGGGCATCTCCCCCTCAAGGGGGGAGATCGGCAAGACGAGAGACCACAGCTTCAGATGCAACGTCTATGATGGGCGAAACATTGCCCCATCCGATCTCCCCCCTTGAGGGGGAGATGCCCGGCAGGGCAGAGGGGGGTGTTTCCACACCCGCAGCCGCTTATTCCGCAGCGGCCGCGACCGGATAAACTTCCTTCATGTAGTCGTTCATCAGCGTTTCAGAGATCGTGCCCGGCGTGAAGCGGTAGGGGCCGATTTCCGAGACCGGCGTCACTTCGGCGGCCGAACCGGTCAGGAAGCATTCGGAGAAGTCCGAAAGCTCTTCCGGCATGATCACCCGCTCGACGACCTCATAGCCGCGGCGCTTGGCGAGACCGATAACCGTGCGGCGCGTAATACCGTCGAGGAAGCAGTCCGGCACCGGCGTGTGGATGACGCCGTCCTTGACGAAGAAGACGTTGGCGCCGGTGGCTTCCGCCACCTGGCCGCGATAATCGAGCATCAGCGCATCCGCATAGCCCTTGGCTTCGGCGGCGTGCTTGGAGATCGTGCAGATCATGTAGAGGCCGGCGGCCTTCGACTTCGACGGCGCGGTCTTCGGGTCGGGGCGGCGGTATTCGGCGATATCGAGGCGGATGCCCTTCAGCTTTTCGGCCGGGTTGAAGTAGCTGCCCCACTGCCAGATGGCGATCGCCACGTTGATACGGTTGTTCTGCGCCGAAACGCCCATCATCTCCGAACCGCGCCAAGCGATCGGCCGCGCATAGGCTTCCGAAAAGCCCTGGCGCTTCAGGAGTTCGGTGGTGGCCGCATCCAGCTCTTCCACCGAATAGGGAATCTTGAAGCCGAGGATTTCGGCCGAGGCATGCAGGCGCTGGTTATGCTCGGTGAGCTTGAAGATGCGCCCGCCATAGGCGCGCTCGCCTTCGAACACCGCGCTTGCATAATGCAGGCCGTGCGTCAGCACGTGAATCTTCGCGTCCTTCCAGTCGACGAATTCGCCGTTGAACCAGATTTGTCCGTCCAGTTGGTCAAAGGGAACTGCCATCGTGTCATCCTCCGGCGCTGCCGCGCCATTCTTTCAAGTTGATTGTTTCGCCCGTTACGGTCTAACCAGAAACGGGCAGGATTACCTGATTGAGAGCGTAATCCGGATTGGGGATCGGCAAAACACCGGAATTCTTCGGCGCCCGGGGACCGCAATGCGCGCGGACCCTATCAAGGGCGGAAAAATATGTCAATAAAACTGACGTATTTTGCTATAAATTACGCGGGGACGGCAAGGCATGAAAGGAAATGACAACGTGGCCCGGCAGGTGGCGGACAAGAGCGGCGAAGACGAGCTGCACGAGGATGCCATGACAGGCGGCGGACGCATTGATTTCGAGATCATCGAGGGCTTCTTCTTCGCCTATCGCGACTTCATTTCCGATCCCGACGCGATCCTGGAAAAGAGCGGCTTCGGCCGCGCGCACCACCGCGTCGTGCACTTCGTCAACCGCGAGCCCGGCATGACGGTCGCCGACCTCCTCGACACGCTGAAGATCACCAAGCAGAGCCTGGCGCGTGTCTTGAAGCAATTGATCGATTCCGGCTATATCCAGCAGGTGGCAGGCCCGGAGGATCGCCGCCAGCGAAAACTCTACCCGACACGGGCCGGACGGGACCTGGCGCTGGCGCTTGCCGAGCCGCAATCCCGCCGCATCGCCCGTGCATTTGAGGCGATGAACGCGGACGACCGCCGGGTGGTGATCCAGTTCCTCACCGGCATGCAGAACGCCAAGACCGAATGAAAGACTGAAAAGGAGGAAGACGATGACCGCTGCCGGCGCACCCTCCGACGACGCATCCCATCTTCTCGTCGTCGACGACGACACCCGCATCCGCGAGCTGCTCAACCGCTACCTGATGGAGCAGGGTTTTCGCGTGACCGTCGCGGGCGATGCGGACGAGGCACGGCGGAAGCTGCGCGGCCTCGATTTCGACCTCATCATCATGGACGTGATGATGCCCGGCGAAAGCGGCCTGTCGCTGACGAAAAGCCTGCGCGACATCCGCCCCGTGCCGATCCTGATGCTGACGGCGCTCGCCGAATCCAAGGCCCGCATCGAGGGCCTGGAGGCCGGCGCCGACGACTACCTCTCCAAACCCTTCGAGCCGCGCGAACTGGTGCTGCGCATCAACAACATCCTCAAGCGCAACGCCCCGCCGACGACGCCGAAGATCGAGCAGGTCATGTTCGGCCCCTACACCTTCTCCATCGTGCGCAAGGAACTGAAGCGCGGCAGCGACGCCATCCGGCTGACCGACCGCGAGCAGGAGATCATGCTGCTCTTCTCGCTGCGCGCCGGCGAAACCATTCCGCGCCACGAGCTGATCGGCGAAGAAACAGAAGTGGGAGAACGCACAATCGACGTGCAGATCAATCGCTTGAGGCGTAAGATCGAGGACGATCCGTCCAACCCGGTTTGGCTGCAAACCGTGCGCGGCATCGGCTATCGATTGAGCGTGGAGCAAGGCTGACCGTGCGCTGCCGAGGTCACTTCAACAAAAGCTTTAACGCGGTTTTCCGTGCGCCTCTGCATGAAAACCCGAAGGCAAGCTCTTGGCGCGACTCGGAGAAACGCCACCGCACCCATAGGGAAATACCGGTCCGATGACCACGTTCGAGACCTTCAAGCGGGATATCGAGCGCGCGCCGGCCGCCGGCTGGAAGCGTCTCGGCCGCTGGCTGCGCCGCCAGTTGCCGACGGGTCTTTATGCGCGCTCGCTGCTCATCATCATCATCCCGATGGTGCTGCTGCAATCGGTCGTTGCCTTCGTCTTCATGGAGCGCCACTGGCAGCTGGTGACGCAGCGCCTGTCGACCGCCGTCACGCGCGACATCGCCGCCATCATCGACCTCATCGACACCTATCCGCAGGATGCGAACTACACCGAAATCATCCGCATCGCGCGCGAGCGGCTGGAGCTGAATGTCGCTATCGAGCCCGGCACCGAGCTGCCGGCGCCGCGCACCAAGCCCTTCTTCAACATCCTGGATGAAATCCTCAGCGAAGAGATCGTGCGCCAGATCCGCCGCCCTTTCTGGATCGACACCGTCGGCGAAAGCAATCTCGTCGAGATCCGCATCCTGCTCGACAACAAGATCCTGCGCGTCTACGCCCGGCGCAACCAGGCCTATGCCTCCAACACCCATATCTTCCTGCTCTGGATGGTCGGCACCTCGCTGGTGCTGATCACCATCTCCATCCTCTTCCTGCGCGGCCAGATCCGGCCGATCCTGGCGCTGGCGCAGGCGGCGGAAAGCTTTGGCAAGGGCCAGAAGATGCCGGAGGATTTCGCGCCGCGCGGCGCCGACGAAGTGCGCCGCGCCGGCCTCGCCTTCATCCTCATGCGCGAGCGTATCGAGCGGCAGATGGAACAGCGCACCGCCATGCTGACCGGCGTCAGCCACGACCTGCGCACCATCCTCACCCGCTTCAAGCTGCAACTCGCGCTCGCTGGCGACAATCCGGACCTGCAGGGCCTACACAAGGATGTTGCGGACATGCAGACCATGCTCGAAGGGTATCTTTCCTTCGCGCGCGGCGATGTCGAGGAAGACGTCGGGCAATTGCGGCTCTCCGACCTCTTCGACAAGTTCGCCATGGAAGCCGAGCTGCACGAGCGCGCCTTCTCCAGCGAGATCGACGGCGAAGAGGACGTCATGGTGCGCCCGAACGCCTTCAGCCGGCTCGTCGGCAACCTCGTCTCGAATTCGATGCGCTACGCCAAGACCGTACATGTCGAGGCCCGCCATCGCGCCAAATGGCTGACGATCACCGTTGACGACGATGGCCCGGGCATTCCGGAACGCTCGCGCGACGACGTCTTCAAGCCCTTCTTCCGCCTCGACGAGGCGCGCAATCTCGATGCGTCGGGCACCGGCCTCGGCCTTGCCATCGCCCGCGACATCGCGCGCAGCCACGGCGGCAATGTCACGCTGTCGGACAGCCCGATGGGCGGCCTGCGCGCGACGATCCGCATTCCTGCATGATCGACAGGAGGAACCGATGAGCGATTTTCCCTTCGACGGCATGACCTGGTTTAATCTGCCGCCGGCAGGTGCCGTCCGCGACGGCCATCTCCACATCAAGACCGGCCTGAATACCGATTTCTGGCAGCGCACCTATTACGGCTTCCAGCCGGACAGCGGCCATTTCCTGCACCGATCATGGACCGGCGACTTCACGCTGGAGACGACGTTTCGCGGGCATTACGACACGCTCTACGACCAAGCCGGACTGATGATCCGCCACGACGAAACCCTGTGGGTGAAATGCGGCATCGAATTCACCGACGGCGCGAAACATTTCAGCGTGGTGGTGACGCGCGGCCATTCCGACTGGTCCGCCTTCCGCATCGATCACGACTTCGATCTGATCTCGGTGCGGGTGACACGCAACGGCGACGCGCTTTTCATCCAGTACCGGACGGATGCCCTGACGGAATGGCGGGTGGCCCGCCTCGCCTATTTCCCGCCGGAGGTTCCGGACCTTTCGGTCGGCGTCACGGCCTGCTCGCCGCAGCGCGAAGGTTTTGAAGCCGAGTTCACCGACTTCCGGCTAGGACCGCCGGTGTCGCGGGATATCCACTAGTCAGCACATCTTCTTGCCATTCGGCACCGGCTGGCCGACGCCGGCGAGAACGATCGCGCCCGCCTCGTCCTCGAAGCCGAGCGTCAGCACTTCCGAACGCACCGGGCCGATCTGGCGCGGCGGGAAGTTGACGACGGCCAGCACCTGGCGGCCGACCAATTCTTCCAGCGTGTAGTGCACGGTGATCTGCGCCGAGGATTTCTTCGTGCCGATCTCGGGGCCGAAATCGATCGTCAGCTTGTAGGCCGGCTTGCGGGCTTCCGGAAAGGGCAGCGCCTCGATGATCGTCCCGACACGAATGTCGACGCGTTCGAAATCGGCATAGGTGATGGTGTCGCTCATGGTATTCCTTGGGCCACTCAGCCCGCCAGTTCCTCGGCGCGCGTGCGGGCGGCGGCGATGGCCTTGTCGAAGAGCGGCTGCATGCCGTCCTCCGCCATCAGGACCGAGAGGGCCGCGGCCGTGGTGCCGCCGGGCGAGGTGACGTTCTGGCGCAGGCGTCCGGCGTCGTCGGGGGACTGGTGAAGCAATTCACCAGCCCCCGCGACGGTTTCCCGTGCAAGCCGCATGGCGAGGTCCGCCGGCAGGCCCAATTTGCGCCCTGCCTCCGCCATGCACTCGACGAGATAGAAAACATAGGCCGGGCCGCTGCCCGAGACTGCCGTCACGGCGTCGATATCACCCTCGGTCGCGACCCATTCGACGGGTCCGCTGACCTTCAGCAGCGAATGCACGAAATCGCGCTGCGTTTGGGAAACCCGGGCATTGGCAAAGGCGCCGGTGACGCCGCGGCCGATCATCGCCGGCGTGTTCGGCATGGCGCGCACGGTGGCGGCCTCGCCGAGATGACCTTCGAGATTGGCGATCGTCTTGCCGGCGGCAACCGAAACCACGACGGTCTCCGGCCCGACCAGCCCCTTCAGGCCCGGCAGGACCTGATCGATGAGCTGCGGCTTGAGCGCGACGAAGAGAATGCCGGCCTTCACGCCCTCGGGGGCTGTGGTTTCATGGCGCGCACCGTTGTCGGCGATCAGCTTGGCCATGGCCGGCTGCGGGCCGGGATCGATCACGATCACCGAGGAGCCGGCAATGCCGCTCTTCAGCCAGCCGGCCAGCATCGCGCCGCCCATATTGCCGGCACCGATGAGAACGATAGGCCCTGAACCTGCAACTGCCATTTTTACGCTTCTCCGACGGTCTCGAAGAGCACCGCATCGACGGCGGCCTCGGCCGCCATGCCGGACCAGACGACGAACTGGAAGGCCTGGAAATAGGCTTCGCAGGCTTCGAGCGCGCTGGAAAGCAGCACCTCGACCTGCTTGTTGGTGGGCTCGGCACCGCCGGCAAGCAGCAGCGACTGGCGGAAGATCACCACGTCCTCGCGGCGCCACAGGTCGAAATGCCCCATCAGCACCTGGCCGTTCACATGCGAGAGCAGGCAGTGCACCTCGGCGACGCGGCTTTCGGGAACCTTGATGTCGAAGGCACACGCAAGGTGCAGCGCCTCGAACTCTTCCATCCACGAGAAGGAGACGTGGTAGTCCGTCCACTTGCCCTCGACGGTCATCGCGATCTCGTCTTCGCCGGAGCGTTCGAAGGTCCAATCATTGTTGGCCGCGACGAACTCGATCATGTCGACCGGGTTGGACTGACGCCCGATATCCAATTCCATAAGGCTCATGCATCACCTTCTCGACCGGCAGGCGTGCAAAATCGCGCTCACACCGCGACGCTGCAAACCATACTCGGAGATACAACACTGAATGATTGCTCGGCACTAAACGCAATCTGGACGACTTACCCTGTCCGAACCTTGCGCTGCCCGTCTCGAATCATCATTTAAAATCAGTGTATAACGGCGGAGTCACGACGCCAGCCCCCGCCCCGCCATTTTCTCCGCCCGGTTGTGGACAGAGGTTGTGAAAAAGATTCAGGTCGGACGCTTAAGAGACTCTGCGAAAAGGGCTTTTCGGATGTGTCCACAGGGGTAAAAATTTTATTAAAAAAAACGGTTGGCGCGATGTGAATCACGCCAACCGGTTCTCATGTAGCAAAACCTGTCCTGAAACGGCTCAGTTGCCCGTGTTGAGGCGGGCTTCGAGGGCCTCGATGCGCTTCAGGAGCGCGTCGTTTTCGTCCCGCGCCTTGATCGCCATTTCGCGCACCGCTTCGAACTCCTCGCGCTTGACGAGGTCCATGCCGTTGATGAAGCGCTCGGCCTGGGCGCGGAACACCGTCTCGGCCTCCTTGCGCACGCCCTGGGCGGCGCCGGCGGCATCGGTCATCAGCTTGGCGAAGTCGTCGAGAATGCGGTTGGCACCGGTGGTCATGGTCTGCCCTCCTCGGGTGTCGATGGTGGTCCTGCGGGCAGTCCTCGCCCGCGCCTTGGCACTGAGGTAGGGTCTGGAACCGTTCCTTGCAAGCGGATTCCGGTGGATCGCCGGCCGTTCGGGCCACTCGGCGGCGCCCTATCACGATTTATCGCCTTGACCCTGCCGTAAGGCGCCTCCATCTTCCGCGCGAAAACCGGAAGACATTAGCCTTGACGAACATAGCCCAACTCTTCGCCATCATGCCCTACCCGGAGATCGATCCGATCGCCTTCTCCATCGGCCCCGTGGCCGTGCACTGGTACGGCATCGCCTATGTCGTGGGCATCATGCTCGGCTGGCTCTATGCGCGCCGGCTGATCGAGACGCCGCGGCTGTGGGCGGCCGACGCGCCGATGAACCGCACCCAGCTCGACGATTTCCTCGTCTGGGCCGCCGTCGGCATCATTCTGGGTGGCCGCATCGGCTATATCCTGTTCTACGATTTCCCGAACGTCGCGGCCGATCCGCTGCGCGCCCTCCAGGTCTGGAACGGCGGCATGTCCTTCCACGGCGGGCTTGCCGGCACAACGCTCGCCATGATCCTCTTCGCACGCCGCAACGGTATCGCGATGTGGAGCCTGTTCGACATCGTCGCCGCCGTCGTGCCGATCGGCCTGTTCTTCGGCCGCATCGCCAATTTCGTCAACGGCGAACTGTGGGGACGCCTGTCCGATGCGCCCTGGGCCGTCATCTTCCCGGAAGCCGGCCCCTTCGCGCGCCATCCGAGCCAGCTATATGAGGCAGGCCTCGAAGGCATCGTCCTGCTCGCCGTGCTCGCCATCGCCATCTATCGGTTCGGCGCCCTGAAGCGCCCCGGCATCGTCACCGGCATCTTCGTCGCAGGCTATGCGCTGTCGCGCATCACGGTGGAGTTCTTCCGCGAGCCGGACCCGCAGCTCGGCTATCTCGTCGGCGGCTGGCTCACCATGGGCATGCTGCTCTCGCTGCCCATGCTCGCCCTCGGCCTCTGGGCGATCGTTCGTGCCCGCGCGGCCCGGCCGGCAAGCGCCTGAGCACGCCATGCCGACACCCCTCGCCCGCAAGATCAAGGCGCTGATCCGCACCAACGGCCCGATCAGTGTCACCGACTATTTCGCGCTCTGCCTCGCCGATCCCGAACACGGCTATTACCGCACCCGAGACCCCTTCGGCCGCGCCGGCGATTTCGTCACGGCACCGGAGGTGAGCCAGCTGTTCGGCGAGATGCTCGGCATCTTTCTCGTGCATGCCTGGCAAAAACACGGCGGACCTTCCGAGGTGCGCATCGCCGAAATCGGCCCCGGCCGCGGCACGATGATGGCCGACATGCTGCGCGTTATCGCCAAGCTCGCGCCGCAGCTCTATGACAGCGCGACGATCCACCTGATCGAGACGAGCCCAAAGCTGCGCACCATCCAGCACGAGACGCTCGGCACGCATGCTTCGCGCGTCACCTGGCACGACAGCTTCGAGGAGCTGCCCGACGGCTTCGTCCTGCTCGCCGCCAACGAGCTTTTCGACGCGATCCCGATCCGCCAGTTCATCAAGACCACGGCCGGGTTTCGCGAACGCCTGGTTGGCCTCGATGCCGAGGACGAACTGACTTTTGCCGCCGGTGTCGCCAGCCTCGACCCGGCGCTCATGCCGGAACACCACAAGTCCGTGCCGAATGGCACGATCTTCGAGATCGCGCCGGCCCGCGAAGCCGTGATGGCGACGATCGGCGAGCGCATCGCCCGCTTCGGCGGCACGGCGCTGGTGATCGACTACGGCCATTTCGTCACCGGCTTCGGCGATACGCTCCAGGCGGTGCTGAAACACGATTTCGACCCGCCGCTCGCCCATCCCGGCGAGGCGGACCTGACGAGCCATGTCGACTTCGAACGCCTGGCCGGCGCTGCCCTCAGCGCAGGCCTGCATGTGCACGGCATGCTGCACCAGGGCGATTTCCTCGTCGGCCTCGGCATCGGCGAACGCGCCTCCGCGCTCGGCCGCCACCGCGACGAGGCGACGCAGCAATCGATTCTTGCCGATGTCGACCGGCTGGCAGGCTCAGGTGCGGGTAAAATGGGCGATCTTTTCAAGGTTTTAGCGGTCGGCAGCACGCAGCTCGCGCTGTCTCCCTTCCGCCAGCCGGATTGACACCGGGCCTCGGGCCGGACAACATCCGGCCCGATTTGCACCCCGAATGCCCCGGCGGAATCCTTGCCCGGCAGCCCGTCCCCAAGCCCAGCCGAGAGACCATGCAGGACCAAGCGCTTCCCTCCCCGATCGAAAGCCCGCTGCTGGCAAAAGGCGCCGGCGACGTCGCGCGCCACGGCTTCTTCACGCGGGCCGGCGGCGTATCGGAGGGCATCTATCGCGGCCTCAATGTCGGTCTCGGCTCGAAGGACGAGCGCGGCAATGTGGAGGAGAATCGCGCCCGCGTCGCGCGCTGGTTCGCAGCCGCACCGGAGCGGCTTGCCACCGTGCACCAGGTCCATTCGCCCGATGTGGTCGTGGTCGACGACGGCTATGACGGCGCGCGACCGCAGGCCGACGCGCTGGTCAGCGCCACGCCCGGCATCGTGCTCGGGGTGCTGGCCGCCGATTGCGGCCCGATCCTGTTCTGCGACCCGCAGGCGCGCGTCGTCGGCGCCGCCCATGCGGGCTGGAAGGGCGCGCTCTATGGCGTGCTGGAAAACACCATCGCCGCCATGGAAGCGCTTGGCGCGAAACGCGAAAACATCCTCGCCAGCCTCGGCCCTTCGATCGGGCGGGAAAACTACGAGGTCGGCCCGGAATTCGTCGAGCGTTTCCTCGCCGTCGATAAAGCCTACGAGCGCTATTTCACGCCCTCGCAAAAGGCGGGACATTCCATGTTCGACCTGCCGGGACTGACCACGCAGCGGCTGAGCGATGCCGGGGTGACGGCAGAAAACCTCGATATCTGCACCTATCCCGACGAGGATCGTTTCTTCTCTTACCGGCGCACGACGCACCGGCAGGAACCCGATTACGGACGCCAGATTTCGGCGATCATGATAAGGGCGTAAGCCCACAGATTAGATGAGGACGGGGGAGAACACCGCCATGGCCCTTCACTTCGACACCGAGGAATACGCCAACCGGCTCCAGCGCCTGACGTCGCGCATGCGCGAGGAGAAGATCGAGGCCATGCTGCTGTTTTCGCAGGAGAGCATGTACTGGCTGACCGGCTACGACACGTTCGGCTACTGCTTCTTCCAGACGCTCATCGTCAAGGCGAACGGCCAGATGGTGCTGCTGACGCGCTCGGCTGACCTGCGCCAGGCCCGCCACACCTCCAACATCGAGAAAATCGAGATCTGGGTCGACCGCGTCAATGCGGACCCGACGATGGACCTGAAGAACCTGCTTTCCGACCTCGACCTTCTCGGCTGCCGCATCGGCATCGAATATGACACGCATGGCCTCACCGGCCGCAATGCGCGCCTGCTCGACAACCAGCTCCAGAGTTTTGGCCAGATCGTCGACGCCTCGGCGATCGTCAGCCGCCTGCGCCTCATCAAAAGCCCGGCCGAGATCGCCTATGTCGAGCGCGCCGCAGCCCTTTCCGACGACGCGCTGGCGGCGGCCCTGCCGCTGATCGTTCCCGGCGGCGACGAGGCGGCGATCCTGGCGGCGCTGCAGGGCGCGGTGCTGGCCGGCGGCGGCGATTATCCCGCCAACGAATTCGTCATCGGCTCGGGCGCCGACGCGCTGCTCTGCCGCTCCAAGTCTGGCCGACGCAAGCTCGATGCCGAGGACCAGCTGACCCTCGAATGGGCCGGCGTCAGCGCCCGCTACCATGCGCCGATGATGCGCACCGCCCTCATCGGCACGCCGTCCAACCGCCACCGCGAGCTCTACAGCGCCTGCCGCGAGGCAATCCAGGCCATGGAAATGGTGCTGCGCCCCGGCAATACCTTCGGCACCGTCTTCGAGACCTTCGCCCGCCTCATCGACGAGCGCGGCCTTGCGCGCCACCGGCTGAACACCTGCGGCTATTCCGTCGGCGCGCGCTTTGCGCCCTCCTGGATGGACCAGCAGATGTTCCTGCTCGGCAACCCGCAGGAGATCGAGCCGAACATGTCGCTCTTCGTCCACACGATCATTCTCGATTCCGACACCGGCACCGCGATGACGCTCGGCCAGACGTATCTCACGACGACGGACACCCCGAAACCGCTGTCGCGCTATGGGCTGGATTTCATCGAAGTCTGACGGGCCGGCGACGGCCCACAAGATCCCGCAATTGACAGGCCATCGGGCGCCACCCATAAATCGTTGCGGCGACGGAGGAGGCAAAAAGGCCTCCCACAGGACACGGACGAAAACGATGCAGGAGCTGATGAAGCGGCTGGCACTGATCGGCCTCATTGCCACCCTTGCCGGCTGCAACAGCACGGATGCGCTGACGCCGCAGGTCGATGTCGGCGGCGGCAGCTTCAACTCGCCGCCCGTCACCCAGAACGACCTCGACCAGATGAGCGCGCAGTCGACGCCGGTCACCACGACCACGCAGGAAACCGCCTTCACGCCCGCCAACGGCAACGGGACCTCGACCGGCGCGGACACCGCGGGCACGCTCGAAGCCCAGGCCGATGCGCTCGCCCGCAACAGCGGCACGCGGCGCGATACGACGCAATCCGACGCCGCCCTTGCCCGCACCACCGCGCAGCGCTCGCTTGCTGCGGAAACCTCGGTCGGCGCCGAAGAGATCGCGGCCGTTCCGACCGCTGCCGAGGCCGGCGAGACGATCCGCTTCCTGCCGATCATCGGCGCGCCGGTCGAGGCGGTCACGCCGCTCTCCAAGCGGCTGGGCGCGGAAGCACGCACCAACGGCCTGACGATCCGCAGCGCTTCCGACAATTCCAGCAAATACATCCTGAAGGGCTACTTTTCCGCGATGAACGACAACGGCAAGACGACCGTCGTCTATGTCTGGGACGTGCTCGACGGCAGCGGCGCGCGGCTTCACCGCATCCAGGGGCAGGAAAGCGTGGCGGGCACGGCATCCGATCCTTGGGCGGCCGTGCCGGCGCGCACGATGGAGGGCATCGCCCAGAAGACGATCCGTCAGTATCTCGACTGGCGCGGCGCCACGCGCGGTTAAGCACGTCCGGGGTTTAATCACAGGCAAATGCGAAGAAACGCTTTTCCCATACGGCAAAGCCCTTGCATTCGCAGGCATTGCCGGTAAAAGGCCCCCCATCAGCATAAGCACAGGCGGACCATAGATGAAGGTTTTCGCGGGCAATTCGAACCGGCTTCTGGCCGAAGCGATCTGCAATTATCTGAATGTCCCGCTCGGCCGTGCCACGGTCAGACGCTTCGCAGACCAGGAGATCTTCGTCGAAATCCAGGAAAACGTGCGCGGCGAAGACGTGTTCGTCGTGCAGTCGACCTCGTTCCCGACCAACGACCACCTGATGGAACTGCTGATCATGATCGATGCCATGCGCCGCTCCTCGGCGCGCCGCATCACGGCTGTGATCCCCTATTTCGGTTACGCCCGCCAGGACCGCAAGCCGGGTCCGCGCACCCCGATCTCGGCAAAGCTCGTCGCCAACCTCATCACCGAGGCCGGTGCCGACCGCGTGCTGACGCTCGACCTGCATGCCGGCCAGATCCAGGGCTTCTTCGACATCCCGACCGACAACCTCTACGCCGTGCCGATCCTGGCGCGTGACGTGAAGGAAAACTACAATCTCGAAAACGTCATGGTCGTCTCGCCGGACGTCGGCGGCGTGGTGCGCGCCCGTGCGCTCGCCAAGCGCCTCGATTGCCAACTGGCGATCGTCGACAAGCGCCGCGAACGCGCAGGCGAATCCGAAGTGATGAACGTCATCGGCGATGTGACCGGCAAGGACTGTCTGCTGATCGACGACATCGTCGATTCGGGCGGCACGCTCTGCAATGCGGCCGAAGCGCTGCTGAAGAACGGCGCGACCAGCGTCACCGCCTATATCACGCACGGCGTGCTCTCCGGTGGTGCTGTGGCCCGCGTGACCTCCTCCAAGCTCAAGGAGCTTGTGATCACCGACTCGATCCAGCCGACCACCTCCGTCCAGTCGGCGCACAACATCCGCGTCATCTCGACGGCGAACCTGCTCGGCGAAGCGATCAACCGCACCAGCGCGGAAGAGTCGGTATCGAGCCTGTTCGACTGATTTTCCGACGTTTCGATTTCTGCCCGCGGCCGATACCGGCTCCTCGCTTTATGCGCTAAGTTCCCCATAGATTCGTTAGGGGAAATTCATGATTTCGATGTCGCCTTTCTTCCGCCGGCTGGCGGGTCGCCTTGCCATCCTTCTCGCCGCCGGCACGCTTGCGGCCTGCTCGGTCGAGGTCGACCAGGGCGGCAGCGGCTACAATCCGCGTCCGCCGCAAATGTGTACGCGCGAATATGCGCCGGTCTGCGGCGAACGCGGCCGCGATCGCCAGACCTTCGCCAATGCCTGCGAAGCGCGCGCCAGCGGCTACGGCATCGTCGGCCGCGGCGAATGCCAGTTCCGCCGTCCGGATCGCGACAATGTCGGCTGGCAGGACCAGGATCAGGATCGCGACGGCTGGAGCCGTCCCGACCGCGACAGGGACCAGAACCGCGACCGCGATCGCAACGACAGGGATCGCCGGGAGCGCGAGCGTGACCGCGACAATCGGGGCGACCGCGAGCGGCCGCGCGACCAGCGCGCCTGCACGATGGACTTCAATCCGGTCTGCGGCCGCCGCGGCGACGACCTGAAGGAATTCGGCAATGCCTGCTCGGCCGAAGCCGCCGGCTTCCGCGTCTTCAAGCCCGGTCAATGCCCGGTGCGCTGAGCCCACCATCGCATGACACGAAAAACCCGCCGGAATGGCGGGTTTTTCTTTGGCTTTAGCGTCCCGGCAGCGGGCAGGCCTCGCCGCCGCCGAACAGGCGCGAGCGGGTGAGGAAGCGTTTCTCCCGGCCATTGTCGAGCGAGAACATGCCGCCACGGCCGGGCACGACATCGATGATCAGCTGCGTGTGCTGCCACACGCCGAACTGGCTCTCGCTGATATAGACCGGCACCCCGCCGATCTCGCCAAGCTTCACGTCCCGGTCGCCGACGATGTAGTCGTCCGTCGGGTAACACATCGGCGAGGACCCGTCGCAGCAGCCGCCGGACTGGTGGAACAGGATTTTCGGATAATCCGCCTGGATCTCCCGGATCAGCGCAAGCGCTGCATCGGTCGCCACCACGCGCGGCTCGCCAGTCGTCTCGGTCATGCGGCTCTCCTCCAAAAGCGTACCCTCTCCCCGCTGGGGGAGAGGGTCGGGCGGTTGGGCAAGGTGGGGGTCACGCCCCGGTCCGCCCGTCTGTTGCCTTCACCCCGCAGGCGGGGAGAAGGAAGGCGGTCGCTCAGAAGAAGCCGAGCGCCTTGGGAGAATAGCTGACCAGCATGTTCTTGGTCTGCTGGTAGTGGTCCAGCATCATCTTGTGCGTTTCGCGGCCGATGCCCGACTGCTTGTAACCGCCGAAGGCGGCGTGGGCCGGATAGGCATGGTAGCAATTGGTCCAGACACGGCCGGCCTGGATGTCGCGGCCGAAATGGTAGCAGCGGTTGGCATCGCGGCTCCACACGCCGGCACCGAGGCCGTAAAGCGTGTCGTTGGCGATTTCGAGCGCTTCCGCGTCGTCCTTGAAGGTCGTGACCGAAACGACCGGCCCGAAGATTTCCTCCTGGAAGACGCGCATCTTGTTGTGACCGCGGAAGATGGTCGGCTTGACGTAGTAGCCGCCGGCAAGGTCGCCTTCGAGTTCGTTGCGCCCGCCGCCGGTCAGCACTTCCGCACCTTCCTGCCGGCCGATATCCATGTAGGACAGGATCTTTTCGAGCTGTTCGGAGGATGCCTGCGCACCGATCATCGTCGCCATGTCGAGCGGGTTGCCCTGCACGATCTTCTCGACGCGCTTGACGGCCTTTTCCATGAAACGATCATAGATCTTCTCATGCACCAGCGCGCGGCTCGGGCATGTGCAGACCTCGCCCTGATTCAGCGCGAACATCGCAAAACCTTCGAGCGCCTTGTCGAGATAGTCGTCGTCCTCGTTCATCACGTCGGCGAAGAAGATGTTCGGCGACTTGCCGCCGAGTTCCAGCGTGACGGGAATGAGGTTCTGGCTGGCATATTGCATGATCAGGCGGCCGGTCGTCGTCTCGCCGGTGAACGCGATCTTGGCGATGCGCGGGTTGGAGGCGAGCGGCTTGCCGGCTTCGAGACCAAAGCCGTTGACGATGTTGAGCACGCCGGCCGGCAGCAGGTCGCCGACGAGTTCGGCCCAGAGCAGGATCGAGGACGGCGTCTGTTCGGCGGGCTTCAGCACGACGCAGTTGCCGGCGGCGAGTGCCGGAGCGAGCTTCCAGGTCGCCATCAGGATCGGGAAGTTCCAGGGGATGATCTGGCCGACGACGCCGAGCGGCTCGTGGAAGTGGTAGGCGATGGTCTCATGATCGACCTCGCCGATCGAGCCTTCCTGCGCGCGAACGCACGAGGCGAAATAGCGGAAATGGTCGATGGCGAGCGGAATGTCGGCCGCCATGGTTTCGCGCAGCGGCTTGCCGTTGTCCCAGGTTTCCGCCCGGGCGAGAAGGTCGAGATTGTCCTCCATGCGCTGGGCGATCTTCATGAGGATGTTGGAGCGCTCGGTGGCCGAGGTGCGACCCCACTTGTCCTTGGCGGCATGCGCGGCGTCGAGCGCGAGCTCGATATCGGCGGCGTCGGAGCGCGCGATCTCGCACAGCTTGCCGCCGGTGATCGGCGTGATGTTGTCGAAGTAGCGGCCGGCGACCGGCTCCTTCCACTCGCCACCGATGAAGTTGCCGTACTTCGTCTTGTAAGGGTTTTCGACGATCTTCTGATGCAGCATGGACTTTCCTCCCACGAAAAGGCCCCGGATGGGCCGTCGAAGAGGATGGTGCTGCGCTTCGCGCGTTCATGATAGGGGCGTGCCGAGGATGGCGGCGGGGACTGTTTCAGAATTGAGACAGAGCGATGCGACAGGCTGTGCTGCGGCGCAGCATCAGTTGATCGAGAGCTTCTTCATCTTGCGGTAGAGCGTCGCGCGGCTGATGCCGAGCTGGTCGGCCGCCTGGCTGACATTGCCGCCGGCGCGCGAAAGCACGCGGCGAAGCGCTGCACGCTCGGCGTCATCAAGGTCGCCGCCCTCTTCCGCCCGGTTCTCATGCAGGAGATCGGACGCGGGAACGCCGGCGGCGATACGCCGGTCGTCGAGACCCAGGAACTGGCGCGCGGCGCGGGTGGCGCCGAGCACGAGATCGTCGCGATCGACGGCAAGAAGCGCCGGCGCCGCGCGGCCATCGACGGGTACGAGCAGGATGCGGGCGGCGGCGAAGGCGCGGCGGAACAGCCCCGCCTCGATGCGCGCGGCCGCGTCGCGCACGGCCTGCGAGAGGATCGACATGGTCATCTCGTTGGCATCGTCGCGGCAGGTGGAAATGTCGATCGCGGCGGCGATGCGGCCGGTATGGTCGCGGATCGGCGCCGTCGTGCAGGAAAGCCCGGTGTTCTGCGAGAGGAAATGCTGGTCACGGAGAATGAGCACCGGCCGTTCGTCGGCAAGCGCCGTGCCGATGCCGTTGGTGCCGACGCTCGCCTCGCTCCAGACCGTGCCGGACCACAGCCCGACGCCGCGAAAATCGCGATCGTCGCCGGCCGCACCCCGGCGTTCCAGCGCAATGCCGTTCTCGTCCGTCAGGAGCAGGCAGCAACCGGCCTTGCCGACCGTGGCAAACAGCCGGTCGATTTCGCCGGATGCTTCCTCGATGAGGGCGATGGAACGGGCACGGGCCTGGCGGAATTCCGATTCGGTGAGCCGCCAGGGCACGCGCGCCTCTTCCGGGGAAAGGCCGTGCAGGGTAAGGCAGCGCCGCCAGGAGGCGGCAACGGGCGAACTCGCCGCAGCCGAGGCATGGGCCGCAACGGTCTGAACATGATCCGCGTGATCGAAACGCGCAGGCATCCGCTCTCCTCCCCGAAAGCTTCCGACCGATCGTCGCATTAGAATACAACGCTCAAGGACTATAGCCACGTTTCTGCCGGCTGGTCCAGCAGCACCAAGGTCGAAGCCTCCATGTGGTAACGGCGCCCTGCCCCGACAAGGCTGTTTCCAAGCACCACGCCGCCTGTTACGACTGCGCCTCCCTTTCCATGACCGATTTTTCATCATGCTTCGTGATTTTTCCGCCCAGGCCCTTTTCATGGGCGTCCTCACCGCCTTCGTCGGCTTTGCCAGTTCCTTCGCGGTCGTGCTGCACGGCCTCACCGGCGTCGGCGCCACGGAGGCGCAGGCCACGTCCGGCCTGATGGCCGTCTGCGTGGCGCTTGGCGTCAGCATGATCCTGCTCAGCGCCGTGACGAGGCTTCCGATCGCCATCGCCTGGTCGACGCCGGGGGCGGCCTTGCTCGCCAATTCCGGCCCCATCGAGGGCGGTTTCCAGACGGCGGTCGGCGGGTTTCTCGTCTGCGGCGTGCTGATCGTCATTGCCGGTCTCTGGAAGCCGCTCGGGCGCATGGTCGCCGCCATTCCCACGTCGCTCGCCAACGCCATGCTTGCCGGCGTGCTGATCGGCCTTTGTTTCGCCCCCGCCAAGGCGATCGCCTTCAATCCCTTGCTCGGCCTGCCGATCGTGCTCGCCTGGGCAATCGTCGGCGCGTTCAACCGGCTCTATGCGGTGCCGGCAGCGCTTGCCGCCTTCATCGCCGTGCTGGCCTTCGGTGTCGAGGTGCCGCCGGAGGCGCTGGCCGGCCTCGCCGATTCGCTGGCGCCGAACCCCGAATTCGTGACGCCGATCTTCACCGTGGCGGGTTTCGTCGGCATCGCCTTGCCGCTGTTCATCGTCACCATGGCCTCGCAGAACATTCCGGGCATCGCCGTCTTGAAGGTCAACGGCTACGAACCCGCTCCGGCACCCCTCTTCGCCACGACCGGCGTCTTTTCCCTGCTGTCGGCGCCCTTCGGCAGCCACGCCGTCAACCTTGCGGCCATCACCGCCGCCATGTGCGCCGGCAGCGACGCCCATCCGGACCCGAAGAAACGTTATTGGGCGCCGATCGTCGCGGGCGTCTGCTATGTGGTGTTCGGACCCTTCGTCGGCGCGGTCACGGCCTTCGTCGCCCTCGCCCCGCCGATCCTCATCCAGGCCGTCGCCGGCCTCGCGCTGATCAGCGCCTTCGCCAATTCCGCGCTCAATGCCTTCAAGGAAATCGAGGGGCGCGAAGCGGCGGCGGTGACCTTCCTCGTCACCGCCTCGGGCGTCTCGTTTGCCGGCATTTCCGGCGCGTTCTGGGGGCTGGTCGCCGGTGGCCTGATGCTGGCCCTCGCCCGGCTCACCGCGAGGGGCCGGAGCTAAAACCTTACTGCTGGAACGGCAGCGGCTGGCCGTTGATCAGCACCTTGCCGTCCTCACCGACCTTGAGGTCCCAGACCTGCGCGCCGCCGCCGGCATCGCGCGCAAGGCCCTTCATCATCAGCAGCCCGAAGGCCGCCTGGCCGAACTCCGGCACGGTCGAGGCATTCTTCTGGAGATAGGCGACCGTCTTGTCGAACTCGCGCATGGTGATCTTCACATCGGCGCTATGGCGATCCTTCTGCTCGGGATAGACGAGCATCGTGCCGGACAGGTGCACGTCATAGATCGGTGAAACGGCCGAGACATCCTCGAACTCCACCGTCATCGAGCCATCGGGCAGGATGATGCGGCCGATCTCCTTGTTCTGCGCCTCGGTCAGCGGTTGCGTCTTGGTGAAATCCGCATTGTCGAGAAGGTATGTAACGGCGCCGGCAAGGTCGAGATTGGTGACGGCCGCCTTGAAGGTCGCCCGTTCCGGCAACGCCCCCTCGAAGGCGACGGGCAGCACGCCGGCCGGCGGCTTCGGCCCTTCGACGTCGAAGCCGAACCCAAAGCGCGTCGAATGCGCGATGCCGTTCATGTCGAGATTGTAGCTGACGGCCGCCGCGCCGAAAGTGCCCTTGTCCGTTCCGACCGTCACGTTCGAAGCCTTGATCGTCTCCGTCAGGTTGTCGAAGATCGGCATGGAGGCGCGCAGCAGCTCCTTCAGCCGCGCCGCATCCGGCGCTTCGAGCTTGTCCTTGTGCATGTTGTCGAGCACGAAGAAGACGAGCTCCTGCATCACCTTGTAGCGCGCGCCATCCAGGCTGACATCGATATCGACCGTGTCCGCCCCGATATCGACGCGGCCACTCGGCCCGCCGGTGATCGTCTCGGCAAAGGCCTTCATGACGCCGGTGCTGGTGATGTCGAGCGTGCCTGCATCCTTCTTCTCGGCCGCGACGCGCATCGCCGTCTCGCCGACGCTGGCCGTCACGCTCTCCTGCGAGGAGGTGCTGGTGAAGGCGAGCCGCTTTGCCGTCCAGTCGGCGGAGGTGAAGTAGAGGATTTCGGGATCGTAGACACCGTCGAGCTTCATCGACTCGACGAGATAGGTGAAGGAGTTCTTGCCGGGTGCGGCGTCGATCGTGCCCTTGATGTCGAGACTGTCGTTCGCCTCGATGCGATAGGTGCCCTCCGGCGTCGGCCGCAGATAGGCCGTCAGCGGCTTCAGGCCCTCGACCTGCACCGCGCCGGTCTTCGCCTTGTCGATGAGCACCGTCGGGTTGAAGCGCAGCTCGTAGAAGGAGCTTGCGGCCTTCACCGTCACGAGGCCGGCGTCGATCATATCCTGCGGCAGGTAGCGCGTCAGCTTCTGCTGCATGCTCTCGGCCCCGGATGGCGAGACCTCCTGTGCCAGAGCAGGGCTTGCGCAGACGAGCGCAAGGGCGGCCGAGGCCATCAGGATCTGTCGTCGCATCGTGGTCTCCTTCGCCGATCTGGTCTATACCCAACATCCAATCGTGACCGCACCATGTCAATGCGGGGGTCAATCGGGGCGCGGGCCTTGCATTTCCGGGCATTCTCGTTTATCGAGCCCCCGTCCGCGTAGACACCCTTGGAGGCAATGCGGATGAGGCTTTCAAAAAATCCTCAAGTTTTACGCAGCCGCGGTTCACTCCGCCTGCGCAAAGCTCTCCAGTAACACACGAAAGGTTAAGCCATGAGCCACGACACTTACGAGCTCAAGGCCGAAACGCGCGAACGGGTTGGTAAGGGGTCCTCCCGTGAACTTCGCCGCAACGGTCTTATTCCTGCAGTTATCTATGGCGACAAGCAGTCCCCGCTTTCGATCGCCATCTCGACCAAGGACGTCACCCAGCGTATCCACGCCGGCGGCTTCAAGACGACGGTCGCCACGATCGACGTCAACGGCGAGAAGATCAAGGTGCTCCCGAAGGACTACCAGCTTGATCCGGTCCGCGACTTCACCATGCATGTCGACTTCCTCCGCGTTTCGGGCGACACCCATGTCGTCGTCGAAGTGCCGGTTCACTTCGTCAACGAAGAGAAGTCCCCGGGCATCAAGGCCGGCGGCGTTCTGAACATCGTACGCCACGCTGTCGAGCTGCATGCTTCGGCCGGCGACATTCCGGAATTCCTGACGGCCGACCTCGCTGGCCTCAAGGTCGGCGACGGCATCCACATTTCCAACATCAAGCTGCCCAAGGGCACGAGCCCGGTCATCACCGACCGCGACTTCACGATCGCCACGATTGCCGTTCCGGCTGCTGGCGTGAAGGAAGAAGAAGAAGTGGCCGCTACGGAAGAATAATCCCCCTCAACGGGATCTTTCTCGAAAACCTCGCATCCGCCCGGATGCGGGGTTTTTCTTTGTCAAAATGCCAGCGCTACCGTTGCGGGAAGTCTGAATTATCAGCACTTTTCCGGATCGGCATTTCAGCAACCTTTAAGACTTTGGTGAAAGGCTAAGCCCCGGAAGAACGACAAAGCCTAAGAGGGGCACTATGGGCTGGCTTCGCATCATGGCAGGGGGGCAACCGGCATGAAAATGCATTCGGTGGAGAGCCGCTTCATTGCCATCGTCATCGGCGCCCTGCTCGTCTTCGTGGCACCACTCTTCGTGCTCTTCCTCATCCTGTCGTCCGACCGCGTGGCGCGCGAGCGCCTGGAAAACACCGAAGTCCTGCTGAAGGCCAATGTGCAGGCGCTGGGTAAACCGCTGTGGGATTTCGACAAGGACAGCATCGACCAGATCGTCGGCGCGCTCCAGGCGGATGCCGATATCAGCTTCGTGCGCGTGCGCGACACGTCGGATGTGATCGACATCCGCAAGCCGGAACTCAGCCCCGATCCGAAAGACGCGCGCTCCATCGTCAAGACCGATATCCTCTACCGCGCCAGCGACGGCATCAAGAAGGTCGGCTCGGCGGAGATCTGGATCCGCAAGGAGGGCCTGTTCTCGCGCTTCACCAAGGACGAGATGGGCATCTTCGCCATCTTCTTCTTCGCCGTGGCAACGCTCTTCACCGCCGCCATCATCGGCAACCGCATCACCATCATTCGCCCGCTGATGCGCCTGACGGCGGCGATCGAAGCGACACGCCGGCTCGGCTCGCGCCACCACGTCGACTGGACCTCGAACGACGAGATGGGCGCGCTCGCCCATAATTTCAACGAGATGCAGAGCAAGCTGGAGCGCGAGGAAAACGAGCTGAAGCTGGCGCATACCCGCGCCACCGACATCTACAACCTCACGCCCGCCATGCTCTTCTCCATCGATGCGACGAACCACATCACCGCCGTCAGCGACTACTGGCTGACCGCCACCGGCTATCGCCGCGAGCGTGTGATCGGCCAGGAATTCACCGAATTCGTTGCCGAGGAGTGCCGCGAAACCTACCGCAAGCGCCACGCGACCAGCAAATCGGAGGCCGGCATCTGCGAGGTGACGGTGCGCTTCCGCTGCGCCGACGGCAGCGTGATCGACGTGCTGATCCTCGAAACCGGTGCTGAAGCGAGCAGCGGCCGCCAGGCGCTGTCGCTCTCGGTCATGACCGATGTCACCGACCTCAAGGAGGCGGAAAACCGCAACCACCGCCAGGCGATCACCGATCACCTGACGGGCCTGCTCAACCGCCAGGGCTTCGAGGGCGTGCTCGACGAGCTGATCGGCGAGGTCGACACGCTCGGCCACCAGCTCGCCTGCCTCTTCGTCGACCTCGACCGCTTCAAGTGGATCAACGACAATCTCGGCCATGCCGCCGGCGACGACGTGCTTTGCCAGGTGGCGATGCGCCTGCGCCGGCAGTTGCGCGCCAATGACCGCATCGCGCGGCTCGGCGGCGACGAATTCGCCATCCTGCTTTCCGCGCCGAACGCCCGCCAGCTCGCCCTGGATGTCAGCGAGCGCCTGGTTTCAAGCCTGCGCGCGCCGCTCGTCGTCAACGGCGCGGAACTCAATGTCAGCGCCAGCATCGGCGTCGCGATCTATCCCGACCATGCCGCCACCGCCGCCTGCCTGCTGCAGAAGTCGGACATGGCCATGTATGCCCGCAAGCGCGACGGCAAGAACGGCGTGCAGCTCTTCGACAACAACATGGTCGACATCGCCCGCAAACGCCTGGAAACCGAGCAGTTCATCGACCAGGGCCTGCGCGACGACTGGTTCACCACCTATCTCCAGCCGATCGTCTGCCTGTCCGACGGGCGCGTGGCCGGCTTCGAGGCGCTGATGCGCCTGAACCACCCCGATCGCGGCCTGCTGCCGCCGGCCGAGATCATCGGCATTGCCGAGGAGAACGGTTCGATCGGCCGGATCGGCGATTGCATCCTGTCGAAATCCATCGCCAGCCTTGCCGTCATCTCCCAGCTGGACGGGCTGTCCGACACCTATCTCGCGGTCAATTTCTCGCCCTTGCAGTTCGAACCGGTCCTGCCGAACCGCCTTGCCGCCCTGCTGCTCGAAAACGGCATCACGCCCTCGCGCATCGTCGTGGAAATCACCGAAGCCGTGCTGATGCTCGACAATCCGGTGGTACGCGACGTGCTCGATGCGCTCTCCGAACTCGGCTGCCGCATCGCGCTCGACGATTTCGGCACCGGCTATTCGTCGCTTTCCTACCTCAACCGCTTCCCCGTCGATATCGTCAAGGTCGACCAGTCCTTCACCCGCTCGCTTTCCTCCGACCAGCCGGACGTGCGCCGCAAGAGCCGCATGCTGGTCGAGGGCATCCGCACCATCTCGCACCAGATGGGCTGCGCGGTCGTGGCCGAGGGCATCGAGACGGAGGAACAGTGGGACATCCTCCAGGCGATGAACATAGAGTTCGGCCAGGGCTACCTGCTGAGCCGGCCGCTGCCGCTTGACGCGCTGCTTCAAAAGCTGGACGAATTCACGATGCCGGCCAGGCCCGAGCGCCTGGCCGCCGCTTCCTGACGAGGAACGAGGACGAGACGATGAAGACGCTGTTTTTGACGCTCAGCCTGTCGCTCGCCCCCCTCTCCGCGCCGCTTGCCGAAACGCTGCATTTCGTCACCGAGGAATACGCCCCGTTCAACTACACGAAGGACGGCAAGATCACCGGCATCGCAGTCGACCAGGTCGAGGCGATCGCCAAGGCGGCCGGCATCGACTACAAGCTGGAAATCATGCCCTGGGCGCGCGCCTTCGCCATGGCCGAAAACCAGCCGATGCATTGCGTCTTCACCACGGGCTACAACCGCGAGCGCGCCGAACGCTTCGTCTGGGTCAATCCGCTCCTCAAGGACCAGATGGTTCTCCTGAAGCGCAAGGGCGAAAAATACGATGGGCTGACGATCGTCAAGGCGCGCGAACTGAGGGTCGGCTCCCAGCGCGGCGACTTCGCCGTCGAGGCGCTCGAACTGATCGGCTTCAAGGACATCGATCTCGCAAGCGATATCGACATCACCGTGCGCAAGCTCCTGAGCGGTCGCATCGACCTGATGCCCACCTCCATCAAGACCTACGAGAAAATGGTGAAGGACGGCCAGCCGGTCGAAAAGGCGATGATGTTGGCCGGCCAGGTATACGGCATCGCCTGCCACAAGGACACGCCGCCGGACCTTATCAAAAGCCTGCAGGCCGAACTCGACAAGCTGATCATGAGCGGCGAGCAGGACCGCATCTTCACCGCCTACGGCCTGCCGCCGAGCACGCGCACCGCGGAGAACGGCGCGAAGAAATAATCTTCAACGGTTGACTTTAGGCCGCTTTCGCGGTGGTGAAAGCGGCAACAGATCGTTTTGACGGATCCTTCCATGCTGATCATCGCCGGGCTCGGCAATCCGGGCGCAAAATATGCGGGCAACCGCCACAATATCGGTTTCATGGCGGTGGACGCGATCCACCGCAAGAACTCGTTCTCGCCCTGGTCGAAGAAGTTCAAGGCGGAAATCTCCGAAGGCGAGATTGCCGGCGAGAAGGTGCTGCTCGTCAAGCCGCAGACCTTCATGAACCTGTCGGGCGAATCCGTCGGCGAGGCGATGCGTTTCTACAAGCTCGAACCCAAGGATATCGTCGCGATCTACGACGAACTGGACCTCGCCCCCGGCAAGGCACGCATCAAGACTGGCGGCGGGCATGGCGGGCACAACGGCATCAAGTCGATCGACGCCCATTGCGGCCGGGAATACCGCCGGCTGCGCCTCGGTATCGGCCATCCGGGTGTGAAGGAACTCGTCACCAACCATGTGCTCGGCGACTTCGCGAAAGTCGACCACGTCTGGCTCGACCCGCTGCTCGACGAACTGGCCCTCAATGCCGAGATGCTGGTGCGGGGCGAGGATTCGCAGCTGATGAACAAGCTGGCGCTCGCCACCGGCAGCAAGCCGGACGGGGAAAAAGCACCCGCACAGAAACCCGCCGCCCAATCCCACATCCGCGCAGCCCGCAACCACGCCCAGCCCAAAATCCTCCCGACGACGGGACCGATGGCGGAGATGCTGAAGAAGCTGCTCGGCAACAAGGGCGAGTGATCGCTACAGCCAGCGCAGCGTTTGGAGACGGTAGAGAAACAAGTCCCACAGCCAGGCAAAGCCGGTCTCGATGCCGTGCGCGATAACCCCGGAAGCACCCTCGGAGCACAGCATCACGGCGATGCCGGTAAAACCGCAGCCGAGGGTGGAGTTGCGGAAATTCCGCCAGGAGTCGAGCCGGTAATAGCCGGCATCGTCATATTCTGTGCCGAGGATATGGTCATCCATATTGTAACCGTCGCTGATCATGAGATCGAGCATCGGCTTGTCCGACAGCCGGTCGGGCAGGACGTTGAAGACCGCGCGGCAGACATGCCCGACCGCCCCCAGCAGGAGGAAGAGCACGAAGGCAACGGCATAATGCCAGGTGGAGGCTTCTTCGAACATGACGGCATGTTAGACAGAAACCGCTAATATCGGGTGAAACTACTCTTCCGGTTCCGTCTGGAACATCAGCGGAAAACCCGCCTCCTTGGCGAGGTCGGTCGCCTCCTTCGCCTTGGTCTCGGCGATGTCGCGGGCGCAGACGACGACCACGCAAGTGCCGAGCTTGTGCGCGGTGATCATCACGCGCTGGCTCGCATCCGCGTTCATGCGGAAGACGGCCTTCAGCACCAGCACGACGAATTCGCGCGGCGTATAATCGTCGTTGACGAGGATGACCTTGTAGAGCTTCGGCCGTTCGAGCTTGGGCTTCGTGTCGATCTTCGGGGTGAGGGTAACATCACCATTGCTCATCGAAAGTCTCCTCGCGATTTGCCTTCGAGCGGTGTCAGAAACCTATTGTGCACCGCACGAAGCGCGACTTCAAGGCCTTGCGTGCCGCAAACACTTGACCCTGCCCCGTCCTTCGCCCATAGCGATGGCAACGAATTTCGAGACGAATGGACCACCTCAATGGGCTTCAAATGCGGTATCGTCGGTCTGCCGAATGTCGGCAAGTCGACCCTCTTCAACGCGCTGACCAAGACGGCGGCGGCGCAGGCGGCAAACTATCCCTTCTGCACCATCGAGCCGAACACCGGCGAAGTGGCGGTGCCGGACCCGCGCATGAAGGCGCTCGCGTCCATCGCCGGCTCCAAGGAGATCATCCCGACGCGCATCTCCTTCGTCGACATCGCCGGCCTCGTGCGCGGCGCGTCGAAGGGTGAAGGCCTCGGCAACAAGTTCCTCGCCAACATCCGCGAAGTCGATGCCGTGGTGCATGTGCTGCGCTGCTTCGAGGACGACGACATCACCCATGTCGAGGGCCGCATCAATCCGGTCGGCGATGCCGACACGATCGAGACCGAGCTGATGCTCGCCGACCTCGAAAGCCTGGAACGCCGCGTCGAGCAGACCCGCAAGCGCGCGGCCAGCAAGGACAAGGATTCGCTCGCGCAGCTGCCGATCATGGAAGCCGTGGTCAAGCTGTTGAACGAGGGCAAGCCGGCCCGTCTGCTCCTGAAGACGCTGGCGCCGGAAGAGATCGAGGTCCTGAAGGGCCTGAACCTCCTGACCTCGCATCCCGTCCTCTACGTCTGCAACGTTTCGGAAGCCGACGCCTCGACCGGCAATGCGCATACCGAAGCCGTCGCCGCCATGGCGAAGGAACAGGGTGCGGAATGCGTCATCATCTCGGCCGCGATCGAATCCGAGGTCGCCCAGCTTCCGGAAGAGGAATCGGTCGAATTCCTCTCGGCGCTCGGCCTTGAGGAAGCCGGCCTCGACCGGCTGATCCGCGCTGGTTACCACCTGCTCGACCTGATCACCTATTTCACCGTCGGCCCCAAGGAAACCCGCGCCTGGACCATCGTGCGCGGCACCAAGGCCCCGCAGGCGGCCGGCGTCATCCACACGGATTTCGAACGCGGCTTCATCCGCGCCTTCACCATCGCCTATGACGACTACATCGCCTACAAGGGCGAAGTGGGCGCCAAGGAAGCCGGCAAGGGCCGCGACGAAGGCAAGGAATATGTCGTCCAGGACGGCGACGTCATCCACTTCCGCTTCAACACCTGAAGCAACAGCCCGACATTCCCGACACCGTTAAAGCTGCCGCCCTTCACCGAAGGGGCGGCAGTTTTTCTTTGAGCGTTGCGGGCAACGGCGTCATCGTCCAGCGACGGAAATGCGGCCAGCCGATGCCGATGGTCAGTACCACCAGGCCGACGATCAGCAGCGTCAGGAAGCCGTAATTCTTGGGCGCCGCCTCCACGCCCTGGAGCAGGCTCGCGACCGCCAGGCCAAGCGAAACCAGCCCGGACGTGACGAACGCCCGCCGGTCGAGGACCAGTCCGATTGCCATGAGCACGACGACGACGCCGACGATGATGAGCGCATCCGGCAGGCCCTTGCTGCCGCTGAACAGCCGCTCATTGGCGAAATCGCCGAGGAAGACGAAGGCCAGCGTCGAATAAAGCAGCGCCGGCGCCGTGATCAGGTGCAGCCAGAAGGCGACGTCGGAGCGGCGCGTGACGCGGAACCGGTCCGACAGGTCATAGACCATCGCCATGGCAAACAGCACGAGTGCCGCCGCCAGGAAGATGGCCGACGCGACGATGGGATGATCGGCGATCACCTCCGCACTTCCGGTGAGGCGCGAAAGCCCGAGGAAAATCAAGGAGAGAACGACGGCCGCCACAGACAGGAAGCACAGGCTGAGCGACAGCGGAATGCGATAGCGCCAGTAGAAGGGCGGCAGCAGGACGGCGAACGGCAGGAGAACGAGCAGGAAATGCAGCACCGGTTCCGGCTCCAGCTGCCCCAGAAAACTGTCCAGGGCGATGATCGTCGCGACGAAGACCCAGTAGACATAGAGAAGCGTCAGCAGCACGGCCGGCAGCGCCAGCCGCTGCCGCTTCACCAGGATTTCCGCCAGAATGATGATGGCCGGCAACGCGGCGAAGAACGAACCTACGCCCCACACACCCGCCATGACGATGGCAACGCCGATGGTGATCAGCACGTCATGGAAACCGCGCACGAAACGCGGCGCCTCGGTATCCTCGATCGGCGCAATGGCGCGATCCTCCGCCGCACCGGCAATATCCAGTGCCGCCGTGCGCGGCGGCTGCAAAAGCACGCCCCTCGCCTCCATATAGGGCAGCAGGCTGCCGGCCTGATCGGCGGAGATGATGCCCTCGCCGGCTGCGCCCTCCAGCACGGATTTCAAGGTCTGCATGGATCGTCGTCTCCTCGTGTCCGCAACCGGCGCCACCTTACGCACGGGGGGCCTGCTGGCAAGCGATCGGCCCGTCAGGACCTTGCAAAACCCTGCCGCGCTCGCCATTGTTCGCCCGCAACAAGACGGATCTGGATGTGACGCGCTACACTTTTGAAGATTTTATGCCGGGCCGCCGCTTCGACTTTGCCGAGCGGACGCTGACAGCGGACGAGATCATCGCGTTCGCGAAGGAATTCGATCCGCAGCCGATGCATCTCGACGAGGAGGCCGGCCGCGCGAGCATTCTCGGCGGGCTCGCCGCCTCCGGCTGGCACACCAGCGCGGTGATGATGCGCATGCTCTACGAGGCCTATATCAACGGCTCGACCTCGGAAGGCTCGCCCGGCGTGGACCTCATGGAATGGAAGCGGCCGGTGCTGGCCGGCGACACGCTCGGCGGCCATTGCGTGGTGCTCGACGCCCGCGCCTCGCGTTCTCGGCCGGAGATCGGCATCGTGCGCTTTCGCGCCGAGGTGACGAACCAGCGCGGCGAGATCGTCGCCGTCAGCGAATATATCAACATGATGCGCCTGGCGCCGAGCGAAGGAGCCACCCATGCGCATGGTTGAACTCTATGCCGTCGGCCAGACTGTCGAGATCGGCAGCCTGACCTTCACTGCCGAAGACATCATCCGCTTCGCGAAGAACTTCGACCCGCAACCCTTCCACCTCGACGAGGAACTGGCGAAACAGGCGCTGTTCGGCGGGCTTTGCGCCTCCGGCTGGCATTCCAGCGCCGGCTGGATGAAATGTTTCGTGCCGTTCTGGCTGGGTGAATGCAAGCGGCTCGCCCGCGAAGGCATCACGCCCCCCAACCTCGGCCCCTCCCCGGGCTTCACGAAACTAAGCTGGCTGAAGCCGGTCTTCGCCGGCGACACGATCACCTATTCGGTGACCCTGCTGGCATCCCGCGAACTCACCTCGCGCGCCGGCCGCCTGGTCAACACGATCCTGTGTGCGGGCAAGAACCAGAACGGCGAGCCGGTCATCCGTTTCGAAAGCACGGTGCTGGAATTCGTTTGACCTTTGAGGGGCTCAGTGCCCCTCGAACGCCACCAGCGTGCGCACTTCCACGTTCAGCGCTTCGAGCTTCTTGCGCCCGCCGAGATCCGGCAGGTCGATGACGAAACAGGCCGCGACGATGTCGGCGCCGATCTGGCGCAGGAGCTTCACCGCCGCCTCCGCGGTGCCGCCGGTGGCGATCAGGTCGTCGACGAGGATCACCTTTTCGCCCGGCTTGATGGCATCCTTGTGCATTTCCATCTCGTCCACGCCATATTCCAGGCTGTAGGCGATGCGCACGGTCTCGTGCGGCAGCTTGCCCTTCTTGCGGATCGGCACGAAGCCGGTCGACAGCTGGTGCGCCATGGCGCCGCCGAGGATGAAGCCGCGCGCCTCGATGCCCGCCACCTTGGCGATGCCGATGCCCGCATAGGGATGCACCAGCTCGTCCACCGCGCGGCGGAAGGCCCGCGGGTTGCCGAGCAGCGTGGTAATGTCGCGGAACATGATGCCGGGCTTGGGATAATCCGGAATGTTGCGGATCGCGGCGACGAGTTCGTTTTCGAGCGTGGACATGGGGATTCCCGACTGCGGAGGGCTTTCCTCCGGTTATTGCAGGTGAGGCGCTGGCCCTCAACAAAAAAGGCGGCCCGAAGGCCGCCTTTGCTGCCGAGCGGTGAGACCGCTCAGTGTTCCTTGTTCGCGTAGACCGACTTCTTCGTCAGGTAGATCAGGCCGGTGAAGATCACCAGGAAGACCATGACCATGAAGCCGGTGCGCTTGCGCTCTTCGAGATGCGGCTCTGCGGCCCACATCAGGAAGGCGGCAACGTCGTGCGCGTACTGGTCGACCGTCTGCGGCGAACCATCGTCATAGGTGACCTGGTCGTCGGAGAGCGGCTTGGCCATGGCGAGAGCCGCGGCATTGGCGAAGTACGGGTTGAAGTGCGTGCCTTCTGCGACTTCGAGATGCGCCGGCTTCTCTTCGTCGTAGCCGGTCAGCAGCGAGTAGATGTAGTCCGGTCCGCCGGACTGGTACTGCGTGAAGATGTCGAAGACGAACTGCGGGAAGCCGCGGGTGATGCCGCGCGCCTTGGCGATCAGCGAGAAGTCCGGCGGGGCCGCACCATTGTTCGAAGCGGCAGCCGCCTCGTGGTTGGCATAGGGCGACGGGAAATAGTCGGACGGAACGGCCTTGCGGGTGAACATCTCACCGTCGCTGTTCGGGCCGTCCTGCACTTCGTAGTTCGCTGCGAATGCCTTGACCTGCGCCTCCGAGTAACCAAGGCCTTCCAGCGTGCGGAAGGAGACCAGGCTCATCGAATGGCAGGCCGAACAGACTTCGGTGTAGACCTTCAGGCCGCGCTGGAGCTGGCCCTTGTCATACTTGCCGAACGGACCGGCAAAAGACCATTCCTGTTCCTTCGGCTTATGCATCGGATAGTGCGGCGTGGCGTGTTCCGCCTCTGCACCGGCAGCAGGCGCTGCCTCTTCCGCCGTGGCGAAGGAGACGCCGAGACCGGCGACGAGTGCGAGCGACAGAAGGCCTGCAACAAGCTTTTTCATTGACATGGTTCCTAGTCCTCGCTCTCAGGCCTTGGCCAGCTTGGCGTTCTTCTTTTCCAGAACCGCTTCCGTGATCGAATTCGGAATGCGCTTCGGGGTCTCGATCAGGCCGAGGATCGGCATGATGACGAGGAAGAAGCCGAAGTAGTAGAGCGTGCCGAGCTGCGAGAGGATGACGTAGATGCCTTCTGCCGGCATGGCGCCGAGCCAGCCAAGCAGGATGGCGTTGGCCACGAAGATCCAGAAGAACAACTTGTACCACGGGCGGTAGACGGCGGAGCGAACCTTGGACGTATCGAGCCAGGGCAGGAAGAACAGCACGATGATCGCGCCGAACATCACGAGGACGCCGCCGAGCTTCGAGTCGATCGGGCCGACGTTGAAGGTGATGGCGCGCAGCATCGCGTAGAACGGCAGGTAGTACCACTCCGGAACGATGTGGGCGGGGGTCTTCAGCGGGTCAGCCGGAATGTAGTTGTCCGGGTGGCCGAGATAGTTCGGCATGTAGAAGACGAACCAGGCGAAGATGATCAGGAAGACCGAGACGCCGAGAGCGTCCTTCAGCGTGGCATAGGGCGTGAAGGCGACCGTGTCGGTCTTGGACTTCACTTCGACGCCGGTCGGGTTGGTCTGGCCGGTGACGTGCAGCGCCCAGACGTGCAGGACGACGACGCCGGCGATCATGAAGGGCAGCAGGTAATGCAGCGCGAAGAAGCGGTTCAGCGTCGGATTGTCGACCGCGAAGCCGCCGAGCAGGAACTGCTGAATCCACTCGCCGACCCATGGGAAGGCCGAGAAGAAGCCCGTGATAACGGTCGCACCCCAGAAGGACATCTGGCCCCAGGGCAGGACATAGCCCATGAAGCCCGTCGCCATCATCAGGAGGTAGATGACCACGCCGAGGATCCAGAGGATTTCGCGCGGCGCCTTGTAAGAGCCGTAGTAGAGGCCGCGGGCAATGTGCAGGTAGACCGCGATGAAGAAGAACGACGCGCCGTTGGCGTGCATGTAGCGCAGCAGCCAGCCGTGGTTCACGTCGCGCATGATCTTCTCGACCGAGTTGAACGCGACGGTGGTTTCGGCCGCATAGTGCATGGCCAGAACGATGCCGGTCAGAATCTGCACGATCAGCATCACCGACAGCATGGCGCCGAAGGTGTAGGCATAGTTCAGGTTGCGCGGAACCGGGTAGGAGACGAAGCTGTCATGGATCATGCGCGGCAGAGGCAGGCGCGAGTCGACCCATTTTTCGATGCCAGTCGTCGGCTGGTAGGTGGAATGATCAGCACTCATTATCAGGTGTCCCCTCAACCGATCTTGATAACTGTGTCGGTAACGAACGCGAAGGTCGGCACGGCGAGGTTCTCGGGGGCCGGACCCTTACGAATACGACCAGCGGTATCGTAGTGAGAACCATGACAGGGACAGAACCACCCGCCGAAATCGCCGGCCTGGCCGAGCGGAATACAGCCGAGATGGGTACAGACACCGACCATGATGATCCAGTTTTCCTTGCCGGCACCCGCCGAACGATCGAGGTCCGTCGCCTGGGCGTCGGTCGCGATATTGGCGTTGCGTGCGACCGGGTCCTTGAGGTCGCCAAGCTCGACGGCCTTGGCTTCCGCAACTTCCTGGTCCGTCCGGTTACGGATGAACACCGGCTTGCCGCGCCACTTGACGGTCAGGGACATGCCGGGCGTCAGGCTGGAGACGTCGACATCGATGGCGCCGAGCGCCAGCGTCGACGCATCAGGGCGCATCTGGTCGATGAACGGCCAGGCAACTGCCACGCCGCCCACGACGCCAGCCATCCCGGTGGTCAGGTAAAGGAAATCGCGGCGAGTGGGCTCGCCCAGGGATTCGCTTGATGTCTCGTGTTCGCTCACGGCTAAACCATCCTCTCACGCAAAGTCTGCGGAAACCCGCCACGCCCCTTGGAAACCGGTCAGATCCGGACACAATACGGCCATAGATTCCCCGTCAATCCGGCGCGTTCTATGCTTGATCGCAAATTATGTCCAGCCTTGGCAAGGGGAGGTGGGCACATTGTCGCGGGAAAAACGGGGCATCTTGACAAGCCACCCCCATCACCTTGAACATCCAGCGCTTCCCGTCTGAAAAAGCAGTCGCGAAACGACGCTTTGCGGCCCTATTGCGCCGCTTCCTCGTGTCCGAGGAACCCGCCGGACTGGCGCGACCAGAGATCCGCATAGAGCCCGCCGCGCGAGACGAGCTCGGCATGCGTGCCCTCCTCCACGATGGAACCGCGATCCATGACGATCAGGCGATCGAGGGCGGCGATGGTGGAGAGCCGATGGGCGATGGCGAGCACGGTCTTGCCGCGCATCAGGCGTTCGAGATTGGACTGGATCGCCGCCTCGACTTCGGAATCGAGCGCTGAGGTCGCCTCGTCGAGCACGAGGATCGGCGCATCCTTCAGCATGACGCGGGCGATCGCGATGCGCTGGCGCTGGCCACCGGAAAGCTTGACCCCGCGCTCGCCGACATGGGCGTCATAGCCGGTGCGGCCGCGCTGGTCTTCGAGCGACAGGATGAAATCGTGCGCCTCGGCCTTCTTCGCCGCCTCGATCACCTCGGCCTCGGTGGCATCGGGATTGCCGAACAGGATGTTGTCGCGGATCGAGCGATGCAGCAGCGCGGTATCCTGGCTGACCATGCCGATATTGGCGCGCAGGCTCTCCTGCGTCACGCGCGCAATGTCCTCGCCGCCGACGAGGATGCGGCCGCCTTCCAGATCGTAGAAGCGCAACAGCAGGTTGACCAGCGTCGACTTGCCGGCGCCCGAGCGGCCGACGATCCCGACCTTTTCGCCCGGCCGGATCGACAGCGTCAGGTCGTCGATGACGCCGGACTGGCGGCCGTAATGGAAGCGCACGTTCTCGAAGCGGATTTCCGGTCGCGTGACCTTCATCTCCGTCGCATCCGGCATGTCGACAAGGCCGATCGGCTGGGAGATGAGGTCGGCGGAATTCTGGATCGTGCCGATATTGCGCATAATGCTGTTCAACTGCGTCATCAGGCGGTTGAGCAAAAAGTTCAGCCGCAGCACCAGCGCCATGGTGAAGGCGACGGCGCCGGAGCTCGCAATGCCGCCAAGCCACAGATGGATGGACAGCACCGCCATGGCAACGATCATCAGGCCGGAGACAAGCGCCATCGAGGCCCGCACGCCGGTGAGGAACCGCGTGAAGTTCAACGTGGTCGTCTGGAAGATGTCGAAGCCGTTGCGCATGTAGCGGTCGTTCGCGTCGTCGCGCCCGAACAGTTTCAGCGTCTGGATGTTGGAATAGGCATCGACCATGCGGCCGCTGAGCATGGACGCGGCTTCGGCGGTCTGGCGCGAATGTTCGCGGATGCGCGGCACGAAATAGCGCGCGAGCACCGAGAAGACCAGGAGCCAGACGGCCAGCACGGCAGCCAGCCGCCAGTCGAGCCCGCCGAGCAGCACCAGCGTCGAGGCCGTGTAGATCGTCACGAACCAGATGCTTTCCATGAACGACGTGATGACGTCGCCGGTCGCCTGCCCCGCCGACCAGACCTTCGTGACGATTCGGCCGGAGAAATCGTTCTGGAAGAAGGAGAGCGACTGGCGCGCGACATGCACATAGGACTGCCAGCGCACCAGATTGTAGAAGCCCGGCGTGATGACCTGCTGGTCGACCAGCGCCGTCAGGAAGGTGATGACGAATCGCACGAGGCCGATCAGGCCGAGCATCAGGAGCAGTTCCGGCCCATGCGCCGCAATCAGCCCGCTCCACCCGTCACCGGGTTTGACCGTTGCCAGAATATCGACCAGCCGCCCGACGAACCAGAACGTCGCCGCCTCGATGCCCGCCGTAATACCGCCCAGCACCAGCATCGCCGCAAACGGCGCCTTGGCCTGGCTGACATAGAACCAGATGAAGGCGAGCAGCCCCTGCGGCGGCCGAAGGTCATCCCGCCGCGCAAAGGGCTGAATCCAGTTCTCGAACCAGGAGAAGAGCGTGCGGAAAATCATGCCTCCGATATAGGCGGTTTTGGGCGGGGGACAAATTAAAGATTGGAAAGGTGGGGATATCCCGCACGACTTCAAAACCCTTGATTTTGGACGGCTGTAATATTAAAGTTACAACCTGAATGGCGCTCCTGATCAAACAGACGGATACATTTCGCAAATGGGAACGGGCGCTTGGTGACCGGAAAGCCCAAGCGCTCATCGCTGCCCGGCTGAACCGGATCGCCTATGGTCTACTCGGCGACGTCAAATCCGTCGGTGACGGCGTCAGCGAAATCCGCATTCACCATGGACCCGGATATCGCATCTATTTCACGCGAAGGGGCGACGAGATCATCGTGCTGCTCTGTGGTGGCAACAAGGGTTCCCAGAAACGGGATATCGCGGCCGCCAAGACACTGGCGGCCCAACTGGACAACTGAGATGAACGAAACACTGCACATCTATGATCCGGCAGAGGCTTTGACCTCGGACGAAGCCGTCGACGTCTTCATGAAAGACGCCTTCGAGAGCGGCGATGCCGGCTATATTGCGCACGCCCTTGGGGTCGTCGCACGTGCCAAAGGCATGAGCAAGGTGGCGGAAGAAACCGGCCTCGCCCGCGAAGCGCTTTACCGGTCACTCGCCAGCGACGGCAATCCGACCCTCAAATCCATGCTGACGGTCATGCGCGCCCTCGGCCTCGAACTGACGTCGAAACGCGCCGGCACGGAATGAAGACACCCCTTCTGCTGGAAAGGGGTGTCTTCTGTCCGGTTACTCCGCCGCCACTTCCGCTTCGGCGTCGTCGGCGATGAAGCCGCCGGACTGGCGGGCCCAGAGGTCGGCGTAGATGCCGCCCTTGGCGACGAGTTCGGCATGGGTGCCGGTCTCGTGCAGATGGCCCTTTTCGAGCACGACGACACGGTCCATCTCCGTCAGCGTCGAGAGGCGGTGGGCAATCGCGATCACCGTCTTGCCCTGCATCAGGGCGAAGAGGTTTTCCTGGATTGCGGCCTCGACTTCCGAATCGAGCGCCGAGGTCGCCTCGTCCAGCACCAGGATCGGCGCGTCCTTCAGGAAGACGCGGGCGATCGCGATGCGCTGGCGCTGGCCGCCGGAGAGTTTGACGCCGCGCTCGCCGACCTGGGCATCGAGGCCGGCACGGCCCTGCTGGTCGATGAGGCTTTCGATGAACTCCCAGGCATTCGCGCGCTTGGCCGCCTCGATAATCTCCGCATCCGTCGCTTCCGGCTTGCCGTAGGCGATGTTGTCGCGGATCGAGCGGTGCAGCAGCGAGGTATCCTGCGTCACCACGCCGATCTGCGAGCGAAGGCTATCCTGCGTGACCGTCGCGATGTCCTTGCCGTCGATCGTGATCTTACCGGATTCGAGATCGTAGAACCGCAAGAGCACGTTCATCAGCGTCGTCTTGCCGGCACCGGAGCGGCCGACGAGGCCGACCTTTTCGCCCGCACCGATCGACAGCGACAGGTCCTCGATCACGCCCTTGTTCTTGCCGTAGTGGAAGCGGACGTGGTCGAAGCTGATCGCACCCTTGGACACCGGCAGCGGCGGCGCTTCGGGACCATCCTTGATGTCGTGCGGCTTGGTCATCATGCCCATGCCGTCATAGACCGTGCCGATATTCTCGAACAGCGCGGTCACTTCCCACATCACCCACTGCGACATGCCGTTGATGCGCATGGCAAGGCCCACGGCCACCGCCACGGCGCCGACCGACACATCGCCCGCCATCCAGAAATAGATGCCGACCGCCGCGGTGAAGAACATCGTCACGACATTGTTGATGTCGATTGTGATGTTGAACAGCGTGATGAGCCGCATCTGCTTATGCACAGTCTGCAGGAAGCCATCCATGCCTTCGCGGGCATAGGTTTCCTCCCGGCCGGCATGCGAGAACAGCTTGACCGTCGCGATGTTGGTGTAGCTGTCGACGATCCGGCCCGTCATCATCGAGCGCGCATCCGCCTGCTCGCGCGAGATCACCATGAGCTTCGGCACGAAATAGCGCAGGATGCAGACATAGACGACGAACCACACGAGCAGCGGCACGACGAGACGCAGGTCTGCGGACGCGATGATCGCGATCATCGAGATGAAATAGCTGACGACATAGATGAAGACGTCGATGATCTTCATCACCGTTTCGCGCACGGCAAGCGCCGTCTGCATCACCTTCGTCGAGACGCGTCCGGCGAACTCGTTGGAGAAGAAGGTCATGCTCTGGCGGATCAGGTAGCGGTGCATCTGCCAGCGGGCGATCATCGGGAAATTGCCCGCGAGCGCCTGGTGCATGGTCATGGTGTGCAGCGCGCCCACGCCCGGGATGACGATAAGCAGCAGCGCCGCCATCCAGATCAGCGTGCCGCCCTCACGCGACAGGAACGTGTTCGGATCGCTGTTCGACAGCCAGTCGATGATGTTGCCGAGGAACTGGAACAGCAGCACTTCCGCGATGCCGAGCACCATGGAGCAGAAGCCGAGCACGAAGAGCCACAGGCCCGCCGGCCTGGTATAGTGCCACAAGAAGGCGAAAAGGCCCTTCGGCGGCAGCGAGGGCGCCTCGGAAGGATAGGGATTCAAACGTCTTTCGAACCAGCCGAACATGGCTTTCTCCGTAATACATAAAGACGGAACCGAGACGGACGACGCAAAACGGCGCGGTCAGGAACGGAGTTCCGGCAGGACTGCCGCGCGGCGATGAAAAACGTCACACAGCGAATTGAATAAGGTATGCGATGGGATTTTGTGCGGCGAGGCGCCTAAGCGAGAAGAGGCGTGATTCCAGCCGGGAGGCGCAATCGATGCGTGGTATCCATCATGATCCTCCCTCTTCTCGCGTTGTAGATGCGCCTTGGTTAGCCTGAAACGACGCAATTTGCCAGTGACTTTGTCGCAATTTCATCGCTCCGGCCAATTCTGTTGCCTTGTCGCCACATCTGGAATAGGCGACAGCCCATGTCCGCGCTCCACATCGCCCTCTACCAGCCCGATATTGCCGGCAATACCGGCACGATCCTGCGTTTCGCCGCCTGCCTCGGCCTGTCGGTCGACATTATAGAGCCGGCCGGCTTCGACATCTCCGACCGCAGCCTGAAACGCGCCGGCATGGACTACCTCGCCGCCGTGACGCTGACGCGACATGTGAGCTGGGAGCACTTCGAGGCGTGGCGGGCGGCAAGCGGCCGCCGCCTCGTGCTCGCCTCCACCAAGGCGGCGGAGTGCTATACGGATTTCACCTACCGGCCGGACGACATCCTGCTCTTCGGCCGCGAAAGTGCGGGCGTGCCGGACCGCGTGCACGACACGGCGCAAGGCCGGGTGCTCATTCCGATGGTCGAAGGCCAGCGCTCCATCAATGTCGCGCTCTCCGCCGCGATGATCTGCGGCGAGGCGCTGCGCCAGACGGGTTTCATCTGACCTAGCCATGGCCCGGCCGCGCCAGCCGCACAGCCGCGGCCGTGACGCCGAAGACCAGCACCACCGAGCCGACGATCATATAGGCGCCGTCATAACCCGTGGCGGTGATCAGCGGCTGCGAGACGATCGGCGACAGGAACTGGCCGGCAAAGATGCTCGATACCAGCAGGCCCGAGATGCGGCCGCGCAGCGCTGGCGGCGCCAGCAGCATGGCGGCGGCGGCGAAATTCGGCATGATCGTGCCCATGCAGATGCCCGATACCGCCATGGCCGCCAGCACGCTGCCATAGCTTTCCGCCCCCGAAAGCAGCAGGAACGACAGCCCGGCCGAGACGAAGCCGAGGCCGAAGACGCCCATGATGCCGAGCAGGCGGCGGAACGGCGCGAAGGCGAGCGCGCTCACCACGCCGACGAGCTGGCCAGCGCCGATCGCCGTGCCGGCAAGGCTGGGCGCGGCGAAGCCAAGGGATTCGAGATAGAAGGGAAGCTGCGTCGGGATCATGTAGAAGGCGATCATGTTGACGGCGGCGGCGAGGAACAGCAGGGCGAGAAGCGCTGTCGTGCGCCCGTCGAGCCTGCCCTCCCCCGTGGCGGGACCGGCCGGGCGAACCCGACGCGGCTCCGGCAGGAAGGCGAGTGCGGCCGGCACCAGCAGGATCGCCACCGTGTAGATGAAGAACGGCCCGCGCCAGTGCACTTCCGCCAGGAACCCGCCGCCCGTGAGAAAAATCGTGCCCCCGATGCCGACGAAGGCCTGTTGCAGGCCCATGTAGCGATCACGCGCCGGCCCCTGGAAGAAATCGCCGACCAGCGCCGTGGTCGCCGTCATGATGCCGCCGACGGCAAGACCCAGCACGGCGCGCCCGATGAGCAGGCCCGGCAGCGTGTCGAGGACGAGGCCGGAGGCACCCGCGACAGCGAACAGCCCGAGCGAGGCAAGCAGCAGCGGCTTGCGGCCGAAACGGTCGACGAGGAAACCCGCCGCCGGGGAAAACAGCGCGATGAACATCGCCGGCAGCGTCAGCACCAGCCGGCTCAGCAGCGCGACATTCTCCACATCGGCAAACCGCGCGGCGATGCCCGGCAGCGAGGCGGAGATCGTCGCGCCCGACATGATGGTCAGCGTGCTGATGAAGAGCAGCGTCGCATTGCGCCGGCGTTCGTCGCGGGAACGGGCGACTTCCGCCGTCGCATAAAAGTCCGGCTTCATGCCGCCACCTCGTCATAGCGCGTCGCGATGCGCGCCGCCTTCAGCGCATGCGCCCACCAGGAAAGCCGCTTCATCAGCACGGCAAGCTGGCCGTTGAGCTGGCCGGGGCGGAAGGGATTGCCGACCGGGTCGAACTGCGTCCAGGCGTGCGCCAGACTTACCGTCTCGCGGATCGCCACGGCGTGCAGCTCGGCGAAGACCAGGCGGAGCTGCTCGACGGCGCGCAGGCCGCCGGAAACGCCGCCATAGGAGACGAAGGCGATGGGCTTGGCATGCCAGGGCCTGAAGCAGCAATCGATGATCGCCTTCAGCGCCGCCGGATAGGCGTGGTTGTATTCCGGCGTGACGATGAGGAATGCATCCGCCTGCGAGATCCGGCTTTCGACCAGCTGTGCCGAGGCCTCGTCGAGGCCGCCGGGCGTGAAGGTCAGCTCCACCGGATCGATGCGGATGATGGTGTATTGCCCGAAGCCCGCCAGCGCCGGTTCCAGCCATCCCGCGATCGTATCGGCGAAACGCCCTTCGCGGCCGCTGCCATAGATGAGGGCGATGGTCAGTCTGTCTGTCATGCGGTTCAGCTCCATGTTGGAAAAGCAGGGAGCCGCTGGTATAAAACCTCAAGCAAAGTTGAGGTCAACAGCCATGACTGAAAAAAACGCGCGCGACGCCATCCCCCGGGAACTCAGCGTCGGCGAGGTCGCCGAACGCAGCGGGGTGGCGGTGTCCACCTTGCATTTCTACGAGACGAAAGGGCTGATCCGCAGCCAGCGCAACCGCGGCAACCAGCGGCGCTATCCGCGCAGCATCCTGCGCCGCGTCGCGGTCATCAAGGTGGCGCAGCGCACCGGCATTCCCCTGTCGGAAATCGCGGACGCGCTGTCCGTGCTGCCGCACGACCGCCCGCTGACGGCACAGGACTGGCGCAAGCTCTCTGAGACCTGGCGCAGCCTGCTCGACGAGCGCATCGCGCGGCTTGCCAAGCTGCGCAACCAGCTCGACGGCTGCATCGGCTGCGGGTGCCTGTCCATGCAGGAATGTCCGCTGCGCAATCCGTGGGACACGCTTGCCGCGGAAGGGCCGGGTCCGAGATTGCTCGAACCCGATCCGGCTTAATCGAGGCGCGTGGCGAGCAGCTTGTCGACGCGGCGACCGTCCATGTCGACGACTTCGAAGCGCCAGCCCTGGGTTTCCGTGACCTCGCCGGTCTTCGGCAGCTTCTGTAGCGATTCGATGACCATGCCGGCGGCCGTCTGGTAGCTGCGGCGGGCCGGCAGCAGCAGGCCGAGGCGATCGGCCATCTCGTCGATCGGCATGGAACCGGCGATCAGCCAGGAGCCGTCCTCGCGCTGCACGGCATGTTCGTCGTCGCCTTCCTCGATATCGGCGCGGAAGACGCCGGCGATCGCTTCCAGCACGTCGGCGGGCGTGATGACGCCTTCGAAGTGGCCGTATTCGTCATGCACGAGCATCATCGGTACTTCGGAATTGCGCAGTTTTTCGAGCACGCGCATCGCATCCATCGTATCCGGCACGATCGGCGCGGGGCGGATGAAGGTGCGGATGTCGAGCGGCTGGCCGGTCAGGAGCGCGGAGAGCAGCTCGCGCTTCTGCACGATGCCGACGATGGTCTCCGGCCCGCCATCGGCGACCGGCAGGCGGCCATGCTGGCTATCGACGAGCTGCTGGTGGATTTCCTCCACCGTATCGCCGAGGTCGATCCAGTCGACGTCGTTGCGCGGCGTCATGAGCCCGCGCGCCTCGCGGTCGGAAAAGCGCATGACGCCGGCGATCATCAATTTCTCGCCGCCCTCGATGACGCCGGCGGCCTCGGCTTCGGCGACGATCGTCTTGATCTCCTCGTCGGTGACGATGCTTTCGGCGACCTGGTGCTGGCCGAGCAGGCGGAAGATCAGCCGCGTCGAGGCGTCAAGAATCCAGACGGCCGGCGCGCCGACCTTGGAAAGCAGCGACATCGCGGGCGCCACGAGCGTTGCGAAACGCTCCGGGTTCTTCAGCGCGATCTGCTTGGGCACCAGTTCGCCGACGACGACCGAGAGATAGGTGATGAGGAAGATGACGATACCGTAGCCGAGCGGATCGGCCAGCCAGTCCGGCACGCCCTCGGCAAACAGGATGTCACGCAGGCGGCTACCGAGGGCCGCACCCGAAAAGGCACCCGCGAGAACGCCGATCAGCGTGATGCCGATCTGCACGGTGGAGAGGAATTTTCCGGGGTTTTCCGCCAGCCGCAGGGCGGCCGCGGCACCGCGCGAGCCCTGCGCGGCCATGGTCTTCAGGCGCGGTTTGCGCGCGGAAACGATGGAAAGTTCGGAAAGGGCAAAGACCCCGTTGAGGAGGATGAGGAAGACGGCAATCGCGAGTTCGAACAAGGACTGTGAGCCGTGCTTTAGAACCGCAACGGCGCCTTTCTGTTGATGATGATGGCGGCAAGATAGGGGTGCGGCGGTCCGGCGTCAATCGAACTTCCCGCGGTTGGTGCCATCAGGACGGGACAACAAGCATTTCGAGCAGGATATCCCGCAGCCGCGACACCGGCGCGGCCGGCACGGCCTCGGCCGTGTGCAGCATCAGGTCGACGCTGCCAAGCGTCGGCAAGCCGGCCCGCTCGAGATCGAGCACGCGCAGATGCGGCGGCACCGCCGTCGTGGTGCGGATCGTCACGCCAAGCCCCGCCGTCACCGCCGCCCAGAGCCCGGCAAGGCCGGGGCTGGCAAAGACCTGCCGCCAGTCGCGCCCCGTGGCTGAGAGCGCATCGACCGCGGCGGCGCGGAAGGAACAGGGTGGATCGAAGGCGATGAGCGGCACCGGCTCGCCCGGCGGCAGGTCATAATCCGCCGCCGCGATCCAGACGATCGGATGCGTGGCGATATGCCGGCAATGGGCGCTGCGCTGCCCGCCCCAGGTAACCGCCATGTCGAGGTCGCCGCGTTCCACCGCCGCCACCAGCTTGGCGCCGCGATCGACCCGCGCCTCCACCCGGAGCTTCGGATGCGCCCGCGAAAACCGGCCGAGCACCGGCGGCAGCGAGGTCTCGGCAAAATCCTGCGGGATGCCGATGCGCAGCCAGCCATCAAGCGAGCGGCTGGAGCCGAGCATCATCATCGCCTCGTCGTTCAGTTCCAGAATGCGCACCGCATAATCATAAAGCGCCTCGCCGGCATCGGTGAGCGCCAGCCCCCTGCCCTGTTTTGTGAATAGCGTCTGCCCGCTCAGATCGGAGAGTTTTTTCAGCTGCAGGCTGACGGCCGGCGGCGTGCGGCCCAGCGCCTCGGCAGCCTTGGCGAAACTGCCGAATCGCACCCCGGCGACGAAGGTGCGCAACACGTCCATGTCGAAATTGCGAAACGAAACCATTCAGTTTTCCAAAACTATTATCGCAACACTTCTCAATTTTAAAAACGATAGTCGCGCAATAGGCTCATCCCGTCAACAGCGACAGGAGACGACCATGCCCTTCCTTCATATCCGCATTGCAGGCCGCAGCCTCACGGATGCCGAGCGCCTGCATCTCCAGGACGAGGCCACCCGCCTTGCGGTCACCCTGCTCAACAAGCGCGCCGAGGCGACCGCCGTCTTCATCGAGGAAACGAATGCCGAAGCCTGGACCGTCGGCGTGCGCCGGCAGCCGGCCGCGGGCTATCTGGAAGTGACCGTCAGCGAGGGCACCAACACGGCCGAGGAAAAGGAGCGCTTCATCGCCGCCGCCTATGCGCTGCTAGAGGAAGCCGTCGGCGCGCCGCTCCACCCGGTCACCTACGTGATCGTGCGCGAAGTCCCGATGGAAAGCTGGGGTTATGGCGGGCGCACGCAGGAAAGCCGGCGCATCGCGATGGCGGCGTAGGGCCGATCGCCTCAATCGGCGCTGGGCAGGCGGCGCATGGTGAATTCGATGCGGTCGCCTTCCATGGCGCGCCAGCTCTCGACCTCCGTCCAGTAGGCGGCTTTCGGCCATTGGTCGAACCATTCGCGCGCCTTTTCCCTTGCCGCCTGCCGCTCGAGGCAGAAGGTCTCGCGCACGAAATGGCCGTCGCCCGCGGGGTTTTCGCGGCGGCGGCGCTCGATCTGGCGCCGGAGCCCCTGCATCGGGGGCGGACCGGGAACACGCGCCATGCAGATTTCCTCCGGCAGCACATTCAACGTAAGGAAGATAAGCCGCTAAGGCACGTTTTGCGAGTCCCGCCGCCTCGGCCGATCGCGCTGCGCGGTTGCCAAATGGCGCAAAGTTGGGAACTGTGGCGAAAATGCGATTCGGCGGCGCTCCGCCGGCAGCGGGAAGCACCATGGAACGACCAGACCTGCCGAAAGGCCTGCCCGAGGATATCGAAGAGAAGAAGGCCGACGCCCGCGCCTGGTTCGAACATCTTCGCGACGCGATCTGCGCCAGCTTCGAGGCGCTGGAGGACGAGTTGGAAGGCCCGCTGTCCGACCTGCCGCCCGGCCGCTTCGTCGGCAAGGATTGGCAGCGCGACAATGGCGAAGGCGGCGGCGGCCGCATGTCGATGATGGATGGCCGCGTCTTCGAGAAGGTCGGCGTGCACACCTCCACCGTACACGGCGAGTTCTCGCCGGAATTTCGCGGCCAGATTCCCGGCGCCGACGAGGACCCGCGCTTCTGGGCCTCCGGCATCTCGCTGATCGCCCATCCGGTGAACCCCAACGTGCCGGCCGTGCACATGAACACCCGCATGGTCGTCACCACCAGCCGCTGGTTCGGCGGCGGCGCGGACCTGACGCCGGTGCTCGACCGCCGCCGCGTCATGGACGATCCCGATACCCAGCTCTTCCACAAGGCGATGGAGATTACCTGCAACCGCCATCCGGTCGCAGACCACGCGAAGTTCAAGGACTGGTGCGACGACTACTTCTTCCTGAAGCACCGCAACGAACCGCGCGGCACCGGCGGCATCTTCTACGACTGGCTGCATTCGCCGGAAGAACTCGGCGGCTGGGAGGCGGATTTCGCTTTCACCCAGGATGTCGGCCGCGCCTTCGCGATGGTCTATCCGCGCATCGTGCGCTCGAACTTCAACAAGGGCTGGACAGAGGAGGACCGCGACGAGCAGCTCGTGCGCCGCGGCCGCTACGTCGAGTTCAACCTGCTCTACGACCGCGGCACGATCTTCGGCCTGAAGACCGGCGGCAATGTCGATTCGATCCTCTCGTCGCTGCCCCCGGTGGTGCGCTGGCCGTGAAATAACGGTGGGCAATACGGCCTTGTGATTAACGGCTCTACCCCTTTCGTGGTACCATGTTCCGGCATGATCTCATGGAGGAGGTTATCATGACAGTCGCGACACAGCATGCGGCAACGTCGGGCATCGACCCGCAATCCGCCGATTTTCTCGATCGTTTTGCAGAAACCATGCGCGTCGAAAGCGGCATGGACCTTCCACATTCCTATTTCGTCGAAGAAGCCCGGCGGCGCATTGCCGGCGGCACCGTCCACCATCTCGCCGACCACCATACGCGGCCGGAACAGTTGCAGTCGTCCGCCTGCTTCGACGCCTGGGCGAAGGACGAAGACGCCGCCTGACGGCTGTCTGGGAGCGCCTCGAATATTCCTCAGCCGGAGCGGAACTCCGGGCGGGCTTTGCCGTTTCTGACGACGGCTCTTTCAGCCGCGGGCCCGGTCCCGGTTTGGCCGATCGGGCCTCATCTGCTACACTGGTCCCGTTGAAACGACAGGAGATAGGTCATGAGACTTTTTGAATGCGGTTCACTCGTCCCCGGATGCGACTGGCATACGCGGGCCAATGACGACGCCGAAGTCGTGCGCCGCGCCGTCGAGCACATGCGCACTGCGCATGGCGAGACGATGATCCGGGAAAGCACCGTCGACCACATCAAGGAACGCATCGTCGACGAAAAAGCCGCCGACGCCGCGTGACATTTCTCAGCCTTCCTTGACGAGGGCTTCCAGCCGGGCAAGCAACTTTGCCCGGCCCTCATGGAAGTTGCCAGCCACCCATTCCTCTTCGATCGCCCCCAGCAGCGTGCCGACCTTCGGCCCGGCCGGAAGCCCGGCTGCCAGCACATCCGCGCCGTTCAGCGGGAAGGATGGCTTCTGCCATTTCTGCACCCGCGCCAGCAACCGCTGGCACAGTCCGGCGAAAGCCAGCGCATCGGCATCGCCGAGGCCGCGCGCCCGGGCACCGGCGAGCGCCAGTTTCAGCCGCATCGTCAGCCCCTGCGGGCCGTTGCGATAGAGCAGCCGGTCGAAGGCCGTTTCCGCCAGTTTTGGCGCGATCTCCGGGGCGGACGCCCAATAATCGAGCGTCGCCGCCTCCGCCTTGGACAAGCGCAGGCGCTCGGCGAGCACCTTCAGCCGCTCGCGATCCGCCGGCACCATGGCGGCAAGCCGCAGCAGTGCATCCGGCGTCCAGCCGAAGGCCTTTTCGGCATCGATCAGGCCGGGAATGGCGTCGATGCCCCACTTTTCCGTCTCGGGCAGGATTTCGGTGAGCACGCCGGCCTGGCGCATCCAGAGCAGCGCGCGGCCGGGATCGGGCGCCGCCAGCAGCTTCTTCGTCTCCGCCCAGACCCGCTCGGCCGAGAGCTTTCCAAGCTTGTCCTTCGCCCGCGCGCAGGTCTTCAGGCCTTCGGCATCCGGCCGCCCGCTGCCATAGAGCGCGAAGAAGCGGAAGAAGCGCAGGATGCGCAGGTGATCCTCCGCGATGCGCGTCGCGGCATCGCCAATGAACCGCACCGTGCGACTCTCGATATCGGCCAAGCCGTTCACGAGATCGACGACCTCGCCTTCGGCGGTCGCATAGAGCGCGTTGATGGTGAGGTCGCGCCGCTCGGCATCCATCTGCCAATCCGCGCCGAAGGCGACCTCGGCGTGCCGCCCGTCGGTTGCAACGTCGCGGCGCAGCGTCGTCACCTCGAAGGGTTTTCCGTCGATCACCAGCGTCACCGTGCCATGCTCGATGCCGGTCGGCACCGCCTTGATGCCGGCGACATTCGCCCGCTCGACCACCACTTCCGGCTTCAGCGTCGTGGCGATATCGACATCGGCGACCGGCAGGCCCATCAGGCTGTTGCGCACGGCACCGCCCGCCACGCGCCCCTCGCCGCCGTCGCCGTTGAGCAGCGCCAGCACGCGCACGAGCGCCGGATCGGTAAACCACGCCTCGCCCGAAACAGAGGTCATGCATAAAGCCTTTCATAGATCATCCGCACGATGCCGGCGGTGATGCCCCAGATGTTCCGCCCCTCATAGGGCAGGCGATAATAGTGCCGCTCGGCGCCGAGCCAGACGCCGCTGCCGCGTTCGTGATTGCGCGGGTCCATCAGGAAGGAGAGCGGCACGTCGAAGACCGCCTCCACCTCGTCCGGATTGGCGATCAGCTCGAAACCCGGCTGCACCACCGCCAGCACCGGCGTGATGGAGAAACCGGACAGCGCCTTGTACTGCGGCAGGCGGCCGACGGGCTCGACGAAACGGCGATCGAGGCTGATCTCCTCCTCCGCCTCGCGCATCGCCGCCGCCTCCACGTCCGCATCCTCGTCATCGACCGCGCCACCCGGAAAGGCGACCTGGCCGGAATGTTTGCGCATGGTGGTGGTGCGCTGCGTGAAAATCACCCGCGCCTCCTCGCCATCGTCGACGACGGGGATGAGCACCGCCGCATCGCGCAGCTTCATGCCTTCGAGATGGGGAATGACCGAGGGGTTGAGCAGGCTGTCGCCATGGTCGCGCCAGCTCTCGTCGCCGAGCGTCAGGGTCTGTTGCATGGCCCGGCGACGGAATTCCGCTGCGCTGTAGGGTGGAAAACTCATCGGGAAAGCTGATCCAGCTCGGCCGCCGGCATGACCGGGAAGACCACGCCGCCGGAGCGCAGCGCAAACATCTCCACGCCGTCGATCTCGATCGTCTCGCCGAGCTCGACCAGCTCGTACATTACCGCCCGCGAGACGAGTGCTTCCAGTCGGCCGCGAACCAGAAGATACGGCTTCAACTCGTTGTTTTCACCGGCAATCACGAAGCGTAGCGGATGCTCCGCCCCTGCCTCCACGACATCGCCGACATTGGTGCGGAAGGTCAGCGTCTGCGCCTCTCCCTCGCCCGCCGCATTCATCTCGACCGCCAGGAACGGCGCATCGACGACGCGGATGCCGACCCGCTCGACCGGCGTCACCAGATAGGTGTTGCCGTCCTCGTCCTTGCGCAGCACCGTCGAGAACAACCGCACCAGCGGCGCGCGGCCGATCGGCGTGCCCATGTAGAACCAGGTGCCGTCGGCGCGGATTTCCATGTCGATGTCGCCGCAGAACGGCGGGTTCCAGCGCTCGACTGGCGGCAGGCCGCGCCCGCCGGTTTCCGCGGCTGCCCGCGAGATCAAGGCGGCCAGTCCCGCCGCGTCGCTGCTTTCGCGAATTTCGCCCGTTGCCATTGTTCCGTCCCGGTTGAACCCTATCTCCGCGAGAGGGTCCTCTTGATTGAGCCCTCTTGATCGAGGAAAGGGTGGATACACCTCTTTCTCACGAGATAGTCATTTCGTGGCCGCTTGTCAGCCACGGGTGAGCTAATAAGCTCTCTATGAAGCATGCGAACATGGCAAAGCCACGATTCGTGTTACGTTGGAACCGACACTGGAGACGACCATGGGCGTTCAGAATTCCCCCGAGGCAGGCCTGGACGAAAAAGCGGTCATCGCCGCCGCCGAGCGCGCGCTCTCCGATATCGCCATCATCCGCCAGGAAGTGGGCAAGGTCATCTTCGGCCAGGAAAGCGTGGTCGAGCAGACCATGCTCGCCGTGCTCTCCGGGGGCCATGCGCTTCTGGTCGGCGTGCCGGGCCTCGCCAAGACCAAGCTGGTCGCCACGCTCGGCACCGTGCTCGGCCTTGCCTCCAGCCGCATCCAGTTCACGCCCGACCTGATGCCCTCCGATATCCTCGGCTCTGAAGTGATGGACCAGGACGAGAACGGCAAGCGCTCCTTCCGCTTCGTGCCCGGCCCGATCTTCACGCAGCTCCTGATGGCCGACGAGATCAACCGCGCCTCGCCGCGCACCCAATCCGCCCTGCTCCAGGCCATGCAGGAATATCACGTCACGGTCGCCGGCCAGACCAACGACCTGCCGAAACCCTTCCATGTGCTCGCGACGCAGAATCCGCTGGAGCAGGAAGGCACCTATCCGCTGCCGGAAGCCCAGCTCGACCGCTTCCTGCTGCAGGTTGACGTCGATTATCCAGAACTTGCCGCCGAACGGCAGATCCTGCTGGAAACCACCGGCGTGCACGAGGCGCATGCCAGTGCGGCAATCTCCGCCGAACGGCTCATCGAAATCCAGACCCTCATCCGCCAGATGCCGGTCAGCGAAAAGGTGCTCGACGCGATCCTCTCGCTGGTGCGCTCCGCCCGCCCCGGCAATGGCGTGGCCGGCACCGACAAGCACGTCGCCTGGGGTCCAGGCCCTCGTGCCGGCCAGGCGCTGATGCTCTGTGCCCGCGCTCGCGCGCTCTACGAAGGCCGCCTCGCGCCCTCCGTCGACGACGTGCTGGCGCTGGCCGAACCCGTCCTGCAGCACCGCATGGCTCTGACTTTTGGCGCACGCGCCGAGGGCATGTCCGTGCGCGACGTCATTGCAGGCCTTGTGCGGCAGGCGGGCGGCTGAGCGGAGCAAAGAGCATGGCGTCCGTCGGCCAGATCGTCCAACCGACCCCGACCCGCGAGGTGCTCTCGCGGGCACAGGCCCGGGCTGCCCTCATTCCCGATTGCATGGTCGAGGCGCAGCGCCTCGCCAACACCGTCATCGCCGGCTGGCACGGCCGCCGCAAGCGCGGCATCGGCGAGAATTTCTGGCAGTTTCGCCCCTATGTCGACGGCGAAAGCCTGTCGCGCATCGACTGGCGCCGCTCGGCGCGCGACGACCACACCTATGTGCGCGACCGCGAATGGGAGGCCGCCCACACCGTGTGGATCTGGGCGGATCTCTCGCCCTCGATGATGTACAAATCCACCTTCGGCAGCGTCTCGAAGGAAAGCCGCGCGCTCGTCCTGCTGCTGGCGCTCGCCGAAATCCTCGCCCGCTCTGGCGAGCGCATCGGCTGCCCCGGCATCATGGAGCCGATCGCCGCGCGCAACGCCGCCGAGCGCCTCGCCACCGCCCTCATGCACAACGCCGCGACCGGCGGCCTGCCGGATACCAGCATGATCCGCGGCAGCAGCGACATCGTGCTGATCGGCGACTTTCTCGATCCCGTCGAGGACGTGATGGACCGGCTCGGGCCGCTTGCCCGCCGCGGCCTGCGCGGCCATGTCGTCGAGATCGCGGATCCTGCGGAAGAGGTGTTCCCCTATGTCGGGCGCACCGAATTCACCGATCCGGAATCCGGCCAGAAGCTCACCGCCGGCCGCGCCGAGACGCTGAAGGACGAGTACGCCCGCGCCTATGTCGCACGCCGTGAGGCGCTGGCCGACAATCTGCGCCACCTCGGCTGGAGCTTCGTGCCCCACCGCACCGACCGGCTCGCCTCCGAGGCGCTGGTCGCCGTGCACATGTATCTCTCCGGCATGCCGGCGATGAAGACGGAGGGCCGCGGCCGATGAGCGCTTTCGCCTTCGCCTTTCCCGCCGTTCTGACGACGCTGGTGCTGCTGCCCGTAATCTGGTGGCTGCTGCGCCTGACGCCGCCGAAGCCGCTTGTCGAGGTCTTCCCGCCCTTCGCCATCCTCGCTTCCATCATGAAGCGCGAGGAGACACCGGCGCAGAGCCCCTGGTGGCTGACGCTGCTGCGCATGCTGATCGCGGCCGCCATCATCTTCGCCATCGCCGACCCGGTCTTCAACCCGCGCACCAACACGCTGGCCACCACCGGCCCGCTGGTGCTCGTGGTCGACAACAGCTGGGCCTCCGCCACCGACTGGCAGCGCCGCGTCGATACCGCATCGACGCTGATCGACGACGCGGAAAGCCGCGACGTGCCGATATCGCTGGTGCTGACCGCCGATCGCCAGCACGACGCCGTGCCGGTCGATGCCGCGACCGCCCGCAACCGCCTCGCCGCCGCCGAGCCCCGGCCGCTGCCCGCCGACCGCTCCGCCGCCATCGCATCGCTCAGCACCGCGCTCGACGGAAACGCACCGGGCACGATCGCCTTCATCAGCGACGGCATGGCGAGCGGCGAGACCGACGAGACGGTCGCCGCCCTGCAGGCGCTCTCGCCCGCCGAGTTCCGCATGATCCAGGGCGACGGCGCCTCCGCCGTCGCCATCACAGCCGCCACGAACGGCGCGGACGCGCTGTCCCTGACGCTCACCCGGCTTGAGGGCGGCGCGGCACAGAGCCTGCCGCTGACGGCGCATGATTCGCGCGGCCGGCCGATTGCGACAGGCACGGCCGATTTCGCAGCCGGCAGCACGACGACGGCCGGCACGATCACCGCCCCATTCGAACTGCGCAACGACTTCGCCCGTGTGACGATCGACGGGCTCGCCAATGCCGGCGGCACCTACCTGCTGGACGACGGTTTCCGCCGCCGCCGCGTCGCCTTCCTCTCCGGCGAGGTGGTGGATGCGAGCCAGCCGCTGCTTTCGCCGCTGCACTATATCAACCGCGCGCTCGCGCCTTATGCCGATCTGCTGGAGCCGAGCGTCGCCGATCTTTCGGTCGCGATCCCCGAACTCCTGGAACAGAACCCCTCGGTGCTGATCATGGCCGATATCGGCCGCCTGCCGGAGGACGCGCAGGGCGAGGTTCGCCGCTGGATCGAGGCGGGCGGCATGCTGATCCGCTTTGCCGGCCCGCGCCTTGCCGCCGCCCCCGCCGACGATCCGCTGGTGCCGGTGCTGCTGCGCAAGGGCGAACGTGCGCTCGGCGGCGCGCTGTCCTGGTCGGAGCCGCAGCCGCTCTCCGCCTATCCGCAAAACAGCCCGTTCTTTGGCATGCGCGCGCCGGACAACATCCTCATCAAGCGCCAGGTGCTCGCCGAGCCGACGCCGGACCTTGCCGAGCGCACCTGGGCAAGCCTTGCCGACGGCACGCCACTGGTGACGACCGGCCCGCTCGGCTCCGGCCGCCTCGTGCTCTTCCACATCAGCGCCGAAACCGGCTGGTCCAACCTGCCGCTGTCCGGCGATTTCGTCGAAATGCTCCGCCGCACCGTGCAGCTTTCGCGCGGCGGCGGCGTCTCGACCAGCGATGGCGAGCAAAGCCCTGGCCTGCCGCCCTATCGCCTGATGACCGCGAACGGCACGCTCGCCGCCGCCACCGGCGAGGCCAAACCGCTCGCCACCGGCGACGGAACGCGCCGGATAGCAAGCTTCGACAATCCGCCCGGCCTCTACGGCACGGAGGACGGTTATGTTGCGCACAACCTCTTCCCGCCGGGCCACGAAATCCGCCCGCTCATGGTCGCCGAGGGCACGTCGGTCCTGCGCGAACCGCTGGCCGGCAGGGAGACCTGGTCGCTGAAACCGCATCTCTTCACGCTCGCAGCCCTGCTGCTTCTGGCCGACTGCGCCATCGTGCTCTTCATCGGCGGCGCCTTCGCGGCGGCCGTCCGCCGCACGCCCGCGCGCGGCGCCACCGCCGCCCTTCTGCTGGCGCTCTTTGCCACCGCCCTTCTGGCGCTTCCCTCGGAAAGCCGTGCGGACGATGCCAAGCCCGGCGACGAGGCGATCCTGTCGCGCCTCGACACGACGCATCTCGCCTATGTCGTCACCGGCGAGGGCGAGGTGGACCGGATTTCGGAACGCGGCCTCGCCGGCCTCACGGAATTCCTCACCTACCGTACGACGCTGGAGCCCGGCCAGCCGGTCGGCGTCGACATCTCCAAGGACGAGCTCTCGCTCTACCCGATCATCTACTGGCCGGTGAGCGCCACGGCCGCGATGCCGTCGAGCGCCGCGATCAGCCGCATCGACGCCTATATGCGCAATGGCGGCACGGTGCTGTTCGATACACGCGACCAGTTCGTCTCGCTCAACGACACGGCGACGAGCCCGAACACCGAGCGCCTCCAGGCGATCCTCGCCAATCTCGACATTCCGCCGCTGGAGCCGGTGCCGGCCGATCACGTTCTCACCAAGGCCTTCTATCTGCTTGCGAATTTCCCCGGCCGTTATGCCGGAAGCCCGCTGTGGATCGAGGCGGAGCTCGACCGCGCCGAAGACCCGACCCGCCCGGCACGCGCCGGCGACGGCGTTTCGCCGATCATGATCACCGGCAACGACTTTGCCGGCGCCTGGGCGATCGACGCCAATGGCATGGCGCTCCTGCCGACGGTGCCGCCCGACGAGGTGCAGCGCGACCACGCCTTCCGCTCCGGCGTCAACATCATGATGTACATGCTGACCGGCAACTACAAGGCGGACCAGGTGCACGTGCCCGCCCTCCTCGAACGGCTGGGACAATGACATGACCATCCAGTTCTCCCCCTTCCTGCCCTGGATCGCCATCGCCTTGATCGCGCTGGCCGGCGTTGCGCTGGCCGCACTCGGCTTCTGGCGGGGCCTGCGCGGGTCCTTCGTGCGCGCCGTCGCGCTGGCGCTGCTGGTGCTGGCGCTCGCCAACCCGGTCTTCCTGCAGGAGGACCGCGAGGCGCTGTCGACCGTCGTGCCCGTCATCGTCGACCGCAGCCAGAGCCAGGACAGCGAGGCGCGCACCGCCGCGACCAATGCCGCGCTGGAAGGACTCAAGGAACGCTTTGCGCGCTATCCCCGCATCGAGCCGCGCATCGTGGAGGCGGGCGACGACGGCACGTCCGACACGCCCTCGACGCGCCTGTTCGACGCCCTCAACGCGGCCATCGCCGACGTGCCGCGATCGCGTGTCGGCGGCGCGATCCTGATTACCGACGGCCAGGTGCACGACATTCCGGAGGCGTCCGCCTTTTCCGGCTTCGACGCGCCGATCCACGGGCTGATCACCGGCCGGCCGGATGAATTCGACCGCCGCATCGAAGTGGTCAGCGCCCCGCGCTTCGGCATCGTCGGCGAACCGCAGGAACTGAAGTTCCGCGTGGTGGACGATGGCGCCGGCACGGACGCGGCCGCCCGCGTTACCGTGCGCCTTAACGGCAACGAGATCGCCTCGGAGATCGCCGAGCCCGGCACCGAGCAGCCGCTCGGCTTCACTGTCCCGCGCGGCGGCAACAACATCCTGGAATTCGAGGTCGCCCCCGTCGAGGGCGAGATCACCACGGCGAACAACCGCGCGGTTCACGTCATCGAGGGTATTCGCGAGAACCTGCGCGTGCTGCTGGTCTCCGGCGAGCCGCATGCCGGCGAGCGCGCCTGGCGCAACCTGTTGAAGTCCGACACCGCGATCGACCTCGTGCACTTCACGATTTTGCGGCCGCCGGAAAAGCAGGACGGTACGCCGATCAACGAACTCTCGCTGATCGCCTTCCCGACCCGTGAACTCTTCGTCGACAAGATCAACGAGTTCGACCTCATCATCTTCGACCGCTACCAGCATCGCGGCGTGCTGCCGATACTCTACTATGACAACATTGCACAATATGTCGAAAACGGCGGCGCGCTGCTGATCGCGGCGGGGCCGGAACATGCGGGCAATGATTCGATCGCCAGCACGCCGCTGTCCGTCGTGCTGCCGGCCAACCCGACCGGTTCGATGAACGAGGCCGCCTTCTATCCGCGCCTCTCCGAACAGGGCCGCAAGCATCCCGTCACGCGCGGGCTCGAAGGCGCCGGCGAAGAGCCGCCGCGCTGGGGCCGCTGGTTCCGCACCGTCGACGTGCAGCGCCCGGAGGGCAATGTCGTGATGGAAGCGAACGAGGGCAAGCCGCTGCTCGTGCTCAACCGCGCCGGCAAGGGCCGTGTCGCCATGCTGCTCTCCGACCAGGGCTGGCTCTGGGCGCGCGGCTTTGAAGGCGGCGGGCCGCATGTCTCGCTCTATCGCCGCACCGCGCATTGGCTGATGCAGGAGCCGGCGCTGGAAGAAGAAGCGCTGACGGCGCGCACCTTCGGCCGCACTTTGCAGATCAACCGCCAGACGATCGGCGATGCGCCCGGCGAGGCGACGCTGAAGCTGCCCTCCGGCGCCACGCAGCAGGTGGCGCTGACCGAAGCCGAGCCCGGCCTCTACCGCGCCGAAGTGCCGACCACCGAGACTGGCCTCTACGAGATCACCAACGACGATCTGAGCGCGCTCGTGCATGTTGGCGCGGTCGATGCGCCGGAATTCAAGGCGACGATCTCGACGACGGAGACGCTGAAGCCGCTTGCCGACGCCACGAAGGGCACCGTGCGCCGCCTCGTCGACGAGAACGGCGACGCCATCTCGCTGCCGCCGCTCTTGCCGGTCACCGGCCAGGTGCGCACCGCCGACCAGAACCGCCTGTCGCTGCGCATGACGGACGAGACGGTGCTGAAGGGCATCAACTCGCTGCCGCTCTTTGCCGGTTTTGCCGGCGTCGGCCTGCTGCTGCTCGCCTTCTCCGCCACCTGGTATCGCGAAGGGCGCTGACGAAATCCCGCTGGCGCCGCCGCGATCGTTCGGCTAGTCTCGGCCCCACGGCCGGAGGCGGCCGGCAGACCCGCGCCCTTTCAGGGCATGGCGAACGCCTCCCCAAAAACCTTTCTCCCCCGTTCATCGTTGGGCGAAGGCGTCGGCAATGCGGGCACTGACGAAGACTTCGCCGGAGATGAGGAACGGATATGCGCGACTATCGCGATGCCAAGACCATGGCAAAAAACCTGCGGGAGGCGCTCGCCGCCCGCACGATCGAGATCACCCACAGCGAAGCGCTGGAAATCGTCGCCCGCCAGTTCGGCGCGGAGACCTGGAACATCCTGTCCGCGAAGATCGAGGCCAAACCGGCGGCCAACGGCCCGCAATTCGAGCAGGCCGTGCCGATCGTGCGCATCTTCGACGTGGCGAAGGCGCATGAATTCTATCTCGGCTTCCTCGGTTTTTCCGTCGACTGGGAGCACCGCTACGGCGACAATTTTCCGCTCTATACGCAGGTGTCGCGCGCCGGCCTGCGGCTGCACCTTTCCGAACATGCGGGCGATGCCACGCCGGGTGGCAACATGGTCGTCTACATGAAGGGCATCCGCGGCTTCCAGAAGGAGCTGATCCGCAAGGACTACCGCTACATGAAGCCGGGGCTGGAGGATGAAGGTTCGCGGTGGGAGGTGACCGTGACCGACCCCTTCCAGAACCGCATCCGCTTCATGGAATTGAAGGACTGATCAATCCCGGCGGGGGGCTTGCCCCTCGTCGCACCGCCAGGCGATGACGCCCTTCAGCCGCGCATGCGTATCCGCCGCAAAGGGCATGACCAGCACCCGGGCCGGATCGACCGGGCCCCGAAAGGTCAGCGCGTTCCACGCGACCTTCTCGAAGCCGAGCGGGCCGTAATAGGGCGGATCGCCGACGAGCACGACGGCTTCCGAGCCCTTCCGCTTGGCGGCGGCGCAGGCGATGCGCAGCAATTCGCGGCCGATGCCCTGGTTCTTGTGCGAGGGGCGCACGGCGAGCGGGCCGAGCAGATGACCCTTCACGCCGCCAGCCAGCACCGGCGTCATGCGCACGGAGGCGATCGTCTCGCCGTCATCGGTGCAGATGAAGGAGAGCGAAAGGTCGTGCGGGCCTTGCTCGCGGATGCGGGCTGCGGCGCGCACATGCCGGCCGGGGCCGAAGGCTTCTTCGTTGATGTGTTCGATGGCCGCGTCGTGGGACGCATCTTCCGTCAGGTAGACGAGATCGTGCTTGAGCATGTTCATGGGAAGCGAGAAACCGTATGCGAAGCTGTGGATGCGGGTGATCGCGCACCGTCGAAGGGTGCGTGCGGGGGCATCAGCGTCGTCGTGGGCTTCCCGGGTAGAACATTCGTTCGTCTTCCTCGCCGGCCAATAGCGCCGGTTCTGACCAGCGCGGATAGCAGAAAATCGCCGCTTGTCAAAGAGCAAAACGCACTGTTCATCAAAATGCGCCTATCCACGCCCCACCCATGCGCTATCTAGAAGCGAAGTGACAAAGCGGAAGGAACGATCATGGGCATGCTGGTGGACGGCGTCTGGCACGACGTCTGGTACGACACGAAGGCGACGAAGGGCCGTTTCGAGCGCGCCGCCTCGCAGTTCCGCAACTGGATCACGCCGGATGGCGCGCCCGGCCCCTCGGGAGAAGGCGGCTTTGCGGCCGAAGCCGGCCGCTACCACCTCTACGTCTCCTATGCCTGCCCCTGGGCGCACCGCACGCTGATCTTCCGCAAGCTGAAAAAGCTGGAGGACCTGATCACCGTCTCCGTCGTCGATCCGCTGATGCTGGCCAAGGGCTGGGAGTTCAAGGGCGAGAACGGCGGCACGCTCGATCCGCTGTTCGGCGCATCCGCTCTTTACGAGGTCTACCAGAAGGCAGATCCGCACTATTCCGGCCGCGTCACCGTGCCCGTCCTGTGGGACAAGAAGCAGAGCCGCATGGTCTCCAACGAATCGGCCGAGATCATCCGCATGTTCAACACCGCCTTCGACGGACTCACCGGCTCACGCGACGATTTTTATCCGCAAGACCTGCGCGCGGAAATCGATGCGCTGAACAATACGATCTACGACAGCGTCAACAACGGCGTCTACAAGGCCGGGTTTGCCACGACGCAGGCCGCCTATGACGACGCTGTCGTAAAGATTTTCGAGACGCTGGACAGGCTGGAGACGCGGCTTTCCCAAAAACGCTACCTCACCGGCGACCGTATCACGGAGGCCGACTGGCGGCTCTTCACGACGCTGGTGCGCTTCGATCCGGTCTATGTCGGCCACTTCAAGTGCAACATCCGCCGCATCACCGATTACCCGAACCTTTCCGGCTACCTGCGCGAGCTTTGCCAGGTGCCCGGCATCGCCGGGACGGTGAACATGCGCCACATCAAGGAGCACTATTACCGCTCGCACACGACGATCAACCCGACGGGCATCGTCCCGGTCGGCCCGGAGCTCGACCTCGACGCGCCGCATGGCCGGGAACAGCTGAAGGCGGCCTGAGCCTACCAGAAATCCGCGAAAGGTGCGCGGCCGGCGAGCTCCTCCAACCGCCGGCTCGTGGCGAGCGTGGTGGCGACCGGCAGCGCATCCAGCGCAAAGAAGCCTGCCTCGACGATCTCGCGGTCCTTGAGGCGCGGCGCGGTCTGCGTGACGCCGTCGCAGCGATAGAGCAGCACATGGTCGCGCCGGCTGGTCTGCCGGTTGAAATAGACATGCACGAGCGCCGGCGGTGCGCCAAGGGCCAGGTTACCCTCCTCCCGCATTTCCTTCTCCAGCGCCTCCAGCGCCGTCTCGCCGCGCTCGATGCCACCGCCCGGCAGGTGCCAGCCGGGCACGTAGCTGTGACGCACCAGGAAGACGCGGCCGGCCTCGTCGAAACAGGCGGCGCGCACGCCCATCGTCATGCCGCGGGCAAGCGCGAAGTAACCATGCGCCATGCGCGTCACCAGCCGCGCCAGCAAGCGGCGGGTGGGCGGCGTGGTGCTCGTCGGCGTGTCGTGTTCCATTCTGGCACTTCGCCGGAACCTTTGGGCCAAATCAAGTCTTGCAGCGTCAAAGCGTCGCGAATATCCACGCCTTGCGTTTCCCTTAACGGCCTTATGCTCTAAGGAAAGGTATGTTCAGACTTGCCCATATATCGGACGTCCATCTTGGGCCTCTGCCCGCCCTGACGTTCCTGGAGCTGTTTTCCAAGCGCATCACCGGCTTCGTCAACTGGCACCGCAACCGCCGCCGGCACCTGTTCACCAACACGCTCGACCTGGTGCTCGACGATATCGAGCGGCGCGACCCGGACCATCTGGCAATCACCGGCGATCTGGTGAACCTCGCCTCCTCGCTCGAAATCGCGGCCGTGAAGAAGTGGCTGCCGGAAGCGGGGACGCCTGAGCATGTCTCGGTCGTGCCGGGCAACCACGACGCCTATGTGCGCGGCGCCTACGAGAAATCGACGCGCGCCTGGTATCCCTACATGCGCGGCGACGCAGCACCCGCCGAATGGGAAGAGGACGTGCACGTCTTTCCTTATCTGCGCGTGCGCGGCCAGGTGGCGATCATCGGCTGCTCGACGGCGGTGGCGACGCCGCCCTTTTCCGCATCGGGCTATTTCGGCAGCCGGCAGGCGCGCGAGGCGGTCAACATGCTGCGTGCAGCAGGTGAAGCGGGCCTCTTCCGCGTCGTGATGATCCATCATCCGCCGATCCGCGGCGCCACCTCCTTCCACAAGCGCATGATCGGCATCCGCCGCTTCGCCGCCACCATTTCGACCGGCGGGGCGGAGCTCGTGCTGCACGGCCACACCCATCTCAACACCGTGCACTGGCTGCCCGGCCAGACGAAGCAGGTGCCGGTCGTCGGCATCGCATCCGCCTCGCAGGGGCCGGGCGGCCACAAGCCGCCGGCCGGCTACAATCTCTTCTCGATCTCCGGCGCACCGGGGAACTGGAACGTCATGCGCGAGCGCTACGCGCTGAACCAGGACGGCCTTGCGCTGACGCTCGCGGAGACGACGCGTTTCTAAAGCGAGGCCGAATAAATCCCTCCCGCCATCCGTAACAACTCCTCAGAGAGACCTGCCTGCGATATGCAGGAAGGCAGGTCAAAACGAGACGGCCAGCGCCCGGCAGACGATCCGATAGAGAGGGGAACCCATGACCATGCTTCGCCACACCATGCTGCTTTCATTCTGCGCCGCCGTCTCGCTGACGGCGTTTGTGCCCGCCCGCGCGGCGGATTCCGACACCACGACGCCGCCGGTCGCCACCGAAACGACGACCACCTGCACGGACGGCAAGATCTGGAACGAGGAAAAGAAGGAATGCGTCGCGCCCGAGGACCTGAAGCCGGCGGAAGTGACGCCGACGGAAGGCACGCCGGCCGAGGAAAAGCCGCCGGAAGGCGAAGAGAAGAAGAGCCAGATCGATATCGACAACAAGCTCTATGAAGCGGCCCGCGAATTCGCCTATGCCGGCCAGTACGAGAACGCGCTTCGCGCGCTGCGCGCCGCTTCCAACCAGGAAGACCCGCGCATTCTCAACTACATGGGCTACAACACCCGCAAGCTCGGCGACATGCAGCTTGGCATGACCTATTACAAGCGGGCGCTGCAGAAGGACGAGAACTATATTCTCGCTCGCTCCTATATGGGCCAGGCCCTGATCGAGCAGGGCGACATCGAGGGTGCCCGCGTCCAGCTCGTCGAAATCCGCGATCGCGGCGGCGAGAACACCTGGGCTTACCGCGCCCTGCTCCAGTCGCTCGGTGGCGAGCGCACCACTTACTGACATCGCTGGCCGCGCCGTCCGAAAACGGGACGGCGCCGGCCAACAAAAGATCAATCGTTGAGGGAACGCAGGAAACTGCGCTCCGGGTTGCCGTTCATGCTTGCAGAGCTTAGGAAGAATGTTTCATATCAGACACTCGCTGCCCACCCGGGGGCGAATAGAGTTTTGATCCCGAACGTTTCCTTGGAAAAGCAATGCGTCCGACGGCAGAATCGAATGAGTTCCGACGAGAATTGGTCAATTTGCTGCCGAAGCTGCGTCGTTTCGCCATGACACTGACGCGAAACGGCAGCGATGCCGACGACCTCGTACAGGAGGCATGCGAGCGAGCCATCACGCGAAGCCATCTCTGGAACGGGGAAGGCCGGCTGGAAAGCTGGGTTTATGCCATGACGCGCAATCTCTGGGTGGACGAAATCCGCAAGCGAAAGGTCCGCACAGGGTCCGGCACGGTAGATGTTGCCGAGCAGGATAACCTGCATGTCGAGGCATCAGCGGACAAGGCGGTCTATGCCAAGCAGTTGCACAAGTTGATCATGACCATGCCGGAAGGCCTTTCGAGCGTCTTCCTCCTGGTGAATGTGGAAGGCCATAGCTACCGGGAGGCGGCGGATATCCTGGGGATACCGATCGGCACCGTGATGAGCCGGCTTTCGGCGGCCCGCATCAGGCTCGCGGCCATGATCTCCGAACAGATGGAAAGGAGGGCCTGATCGTGGAAAGCACACAGGGTCTCCCGCTCGAAGTACGCTTGTCGGCCTATCTCGATGGCCAGCTTCCGGATTCGGAAGTGGACGAAATCAACGCCATCCTCGCCGAGGACGACGACGCGCGCGGCGTCTACGAGAAACTGAAGCTCGGCAGCGAATTCGGTGCGCGCGCATTCGACAGACTGTTGCAGGAGCCGATCCCGCTCGACTTGGTGCGCAACATCAAGGACGCCGGTAAGACCGAGGACGAACCGCCGAAATCGGGTTTTGCCGCCATTCCGGTCGCCACCGCCGCTCCGCGCCGAAAATCGCCGTTCTGGCCGAAGGCGCTGGCCGCCTCGATGGCGCTGTTCATCGCCGGCGGTGCCGCCGGCTACCTCGTCTCCGAGCAGCGGGATGCCGCGCAGAAAGTCGCCTCCACCCAGTTCGCCCCTGCCCGCACCTGGCTCGACGACATCGCCGACTATCACCGCATCTATTCGCGCCAGACGCGCCATCTGGTGGAAGTGCCGGCGAGCGAGCAGGACCATATCGTCGAATGGCTGTCGGCCAGCACCGGCGTGAATTTCGCCCTGCCCGACCTGTCCGGCCAGAACCTCACGTTCGAAGGCGCGCGCCTGCTGGTCGCCGGCGGCAAGCCGACCGCCCAGCTTCTCTACCGCAATGCCGAAAACGAGATCTTCGCCATCTGCTTCCTGCAGAGCGACCCGGTCGGAAGCGCAACCGCCCTCTCCGAGAGCATGCGCAACGATATCGGCCTCGTCTCCTGGCAGAAGGGCAACGCCTCCTACGTGGTGGTCGGCCCCTCGGCAGATCCTGGCCTCGAACGGCTGGCGGAAACCGTGTCTGCGTCGATCTGACGGCAAAACAAAACCGGCCGGATTCGTTGGAATCCAGCCGGCTTGATCAGTCTACCGCAACGATCAGAAGTCTTCCCATTCGCTCGCCTTGAGGGCCGCATTGCCGTGCGACGCCGGTGCGGGACGTCGTGCCGGGGCAGAGCGGGCCTGCGACGACGCGACCGCCGCCGGGCGGCGTTGCCCGCCGTCGCGGAACTGCGCGAGCAGGCCCGAAAGCGAGACCGATTCGCTTGCAAGCGTCTGGCTGGCGGCGGATGTCTCTTCCACCATCGCCGCGTTCTGCTGGATCGACTGATCCATGCTGTTGACGGCGGCGTTGATCTCCTTCAGCGCCGTCGCCTGCTCGCGGGCAGCCTCCACAATCGAGACGACGTGACGGTTGATCTCCTGCACGCCGGAGACGATGCCCGTCAGCGCCGTGCCGGTCTGGCCGACAAGGGACACGCCGGCGCGCACCTGCTCGCCGGAACTGTTGATCAACTGCTTGATCTCCTTTGCCGCCGTGGCGGAGCGCTGGGCGAGTTCGCGGACCTCCTGCGCGACAACGGCAAAACCCTTGCCCGCCTCGCCGGCCCGCGCCGCCTCGACACCTGCATTGAGCGCCAGCAGGTTGGTCTGGAAGGCGATGTCGTCGATCACGCTGATGATGTTGTTGATCTCGGTGGACGAGCGCTCGATCTCGCCCATCGCGGCAACGGCCTGGGCGACGACGTCGCCGGACTTTTCCGCATTGCGGCGGGTTTCGGCAACCAGCGAGCCCGCCTCTTCCGCCCGCTTGGTCGAGTCGGCGACCGTCGTCGAGATCTCGTCCAGCGCCGCCGCCGTCTCCTCGACGGAGGCCGCCTGCTGCTCCGTGCGGCGAGCGAGGTCATTGGTGGCGCCGCTGATCTCGCGGGCGCCCGCATCGATGGAGCCGGCGATGCGGCCGATCGCCTCGACGGTCTCCTGCAACTTGCCGATCGACGCGTTGAAGTTGACGCGCAGCGTATCGAGTTCCGCGTCGAAGCCCTGCGTGATGCGGTAGTCGAGGCGGCCATTGGCCATTTCTTCGAGGGCGAGCCCGATCTCGCCGACGGCGGTCGCAGTGCGCGAGGCCTGGATGGAGCGGGCATCCGCGTCGGCGCTCATGCGGGCATGTTCGGCGGAGGCGCGATCCGCATCGACACGCGAGCGTTCGTCAGCCCGGGCGCGGGTCGCATCGCGAACCTCGGCAACGGCGCGCGCCAGGTCGCCGATCTCGTCCTTGCGGCCGTCGGTCACCGACTGGCTGTCGAGTTCGCCGCGGGCCATGGCGGCAAGCGTGGTGCGCAACTGGCCGACGGGGCGCGTGATCGAGCGGCTCGCCAGGAAGGCGGCGACAAGCGCCAGCACGACGGCGACCGAAAGCTCGATCATCGCCAGGTTCCCGAAGCCGCTTGCCGACGTGCGGACATCGCCGCCGATCGTCTTGTTCAGGTTCTCCTGGTAGTCGATGAACTTGTTGATGGCGCCGAGCCACGAAACGAAGAGCGGACGGGCCTTTTCAAGCAGCACGGTATGTGCGTTTGCCGCGTCGCCCTTGGCGGTCAGATCGATGATCTCGGCCACGAGCGGATTGGTCTTCGCCTGGATGTCGGCGATTTCCGCGAGGATCGTGCGTTCCTCGGCCGTCGCGCCATCAGGCGGCGTCACCATGTCCGCCATCTTCTTTTCGTTTTCGGCATAGGTGGCGGCGAGCTTGTCGATCAGCGCGATCGCCTCCTTGCGCTCGTCGTCCGAACTGACGAGAACCACGTCACGGATGGCGATGGCGCGGTCGTGCACGCTGCCGCGATAGTTGATCGCGAAGCGCTGCTTGACGCTGTTGACGTCGTTGATGCGGCCGAGGTCGTGGTTGATGCTGTTGACCTGCGAGACCGATGTCCACGTCAATACCATCATCAAAACGACGAGAAAGCCGAAGCCTAGCCCGAGACGGGCGGAAATTCCGAAGCGCATGCCCATAGTCACATCTCCCCCGATGAGTAGCCACGCGACATGGCCAGCCATAAGCCGGGTCGCGACTGGCATTCCGTAATGTCCTGAAAAGCAGAAATTTGCGGCTTTTCGCGCCGCGCACGCAATGGGTATCGGCCGCCAAAGGCGGCTCCGCGATCAAGCAATCATTGCCGCCACCTCATCGATCGAGGCAGCCTTTCGCTATGAACTATAATATTTCACAGGATAGTTAAGAATGTACTGATACAAAAAACCCCGGCCGCGAGGCGACCGGGGCGCATTCGATTGTAACGCGCAAACGGCTCAGCCGCGGATCGCGAGCACGCGGTTTGCGGCGGAAACGATGGCTTCGAGCGAGGCGGTCACGATGTTGGTGTTGATGCCGACGCCGAACAGTTTTCCGCCCGGATGCTCGACTTCCACATAGGCGATGGCTGCGGCGTTCGAGCCGTGCTGGAGCGAGTGCTCGGAATAGTCCGCCACGGACATCGGGATGCCGAGATAGATCGACAGCGCGTTGATGAAGCCGTCGATCGGGCCGGTGCCCTTGCCTTCGATGCGCTTCGTCTCGCCGCCATCGGTGACCTCGGCCGCAACGATGCGCGTGCCCTTCTGGCCGGCATCGTCCGGATAGGTGTGGTGATCGACGAAGCGCAGGCGCGTGCCGGGCTGCGTGACGTAACGGTCCATGAAGCTCTGGTGGATGCGCTTCGAGGGCAGCTCCACGCCCTCCTCGTCGGTGATGCGCTGGATCTCCTCGCGGAACTCCACCTGCAGGTTGCGCGGCAGGTTGATGCCGTAGTCTTCCTGGAGGATATAGGCGATGCCGCCCTTGCCGGACTGCGAGTTGATGCGGATGATCGCCTCGTAGGAGCGCCCGACATCCTGCGGGTCGATCGGCAGGTAAGGCACTTCCCACAAGGGCTTGTTGGCCTTCTTGATGGCCTTCATGCCCTTGTTGATGGCGTCCTGGTGCGAGCCGGAGAAGGCCGTGTAGACCAGTTCGCCGACATAGGGGTGGCGTTCCGGAATGGCCATTTCGTTGGAATATTCATAGACCGCCTTGATGCGCTCGATGTCGGAGCAGTCGAGCTTGGGATCGACGCCCTGCGTGTACATGTTCAAGGCCAGCGTGACGACGTCGACATTGCCGGTGCGCTCGCCATTGCCGAACAGGGTACCTTCGACGCGGTCCGCGCCCGCCATCAAGGCGAGTTCGGTGGCGGCGATGCCGGTGCCGCGGTCGTTGTGCGGGTGCAGCGAGATAATGACGTTCTCGCGGTTGTCGATGTTGCGGCACATCCATTCGATCTGGTCGGCATAGATGTTCGGCGTCGCCATCTCGACGGTGGAGGGCAGGTTGAGGATCAGCTTGTTGTCAGCCGTCGGCTTGACGATCTCGACGACCGCGTTGCAGATCTCCAGCGCCACTTCCAGCTCGGTGCCGGTGAAGCTTTCCGGGGAATATTCGAAGCGGTAACCGCCGCCGGCCTTGGCGGCCATGTCGGTGATCATCTTGGCCGCATCGGTGGCGATCTGCTTGATGCCGGAAACATCCTTGGCGAACACCACGCGGCGCTGCAATTCGCTGGTGGAGTTGTAGAAGTGGATGATCGGGTTATGCGCGCCTTCCAGCGCCTCGAAGGTGCGGGTGATCAGCTCCGGCCGGCACTGCACCAGCACCTGCAACGAGACATCCTTCGGCACATTTCCCTGCTCGACGCACCAGCGGGCGAAGTCGAAATCGGTCTGCGAGGCGGAGGGGAAACCGATCTCGATTTCCTTGAAACCCATGTCGAGCAAGAGCTGGAACATGCGGGCCTTGCGGTCGTGGCCCATCGGGTTGATCAGCGACTGGTTGCCGTCGCGCAGGTCCACCGAACACCAGATCGGCGCCTCGGTGATCACCTTGCCGGGCCAGGTGCGGTCCGGGATGTTGATGGTCGGGTAGGCCTGGTACTTGACGGCGGCCTCGGGCATGCCCTGCTTGGGCGTATGGGTCTTCAAAATCATCGTCTTCGTCTCTTCGTCGTCCCGGCATTCGCGAAAGCGTCTTAGCGCAAGCGTGCGCATTTTGCGACGGCGAATGCTGGCCGTGGGCGGCCAAACCGGAATTAATGCGTAGGGTGAAACGAGGAGCTATGGCCTGGGCGGGCTTTTCGGCCGCCGGGCGCTCCTCAACGAACCCGGCAACCGCGCGTAAGGCCGAGAAGAAGAAGCGAGGAGAAGCCGCGCGAACGCTCACGAACAGCTGCGCTGCCGCGGGAAACTCGTTCGATGATCTGTGCGCTGGTCTTCAACATGAGGCCGTCTATACCGGCGGGAGGCGCAAAGCGCAAGCGCCCAAAAGAAAAAGCCCTCCACGACGGGAGGGCTTCGTCAATTCGGAAAGGCAGAAAGCCTCAGATGTCGCCCTGCGAGGTGACGATGCGCGAGACCAGGCCGTAGCCCTTGGCCTCTTCGGCCGAGAGCCAGTAGTCGCGGTCCGTGTCCTTGGCGATCTTCTCGATCGGCTGGCCGGTCGCCTCGGCGAAGATCCGGTTCAGGCGCTCGTTCATCTTGATGATCTCGCGGGCCTGGATCTCGATGTCAGACGCCATGCCGCGGGTACCGCCCGACGGTTGGTGCAGCAGGAAGCGGGTGTTCGGCAGGCAAAGCCGGCGTTCCTTCGGCGTCGCGACATAGATGAGCGCACCGGCGGAGGCGACCCAGCCCGTGCCGATCATCCAGACCTTCGGCTTGATGAACTTGATCATGTCATGGATCGAATCGCCCGATTCGACATGGCCGCCCGGCGAATTCACGTAGATGCGGATGTCCTCGTCGCTGGCGGCGGCGAGCGCCACGAGCTGCGAGCAGACCTTCTGCGCCAGTTCCTGGTTGATCGGCCCATAGATGAAGATCGAACGCGACTTGAAAAGGTTCGCCTCCGTTTCCTTGCCCAGGGGCAGTTCCGTCTTCTTGTCGTCCTCGTCGCTCATGCAAAATCTCCGATTGCTCGTCAGAATAGTCCTGTCGCTGTCAGATAATGCGACTCACCGGCCAAGACAATGCAACAAAACCGATAGCGCGCGATAGAGCACGTCGGCGCCACCGGAAAACAGGGTAAATGCCGCCGCCCGCACTTACGCAATTTGCGTATGGACTTGCCCGGAGCCTAGCTCCTAGGATGCGGTTCTCATTGACGAAACGCCGGGGCCCCCACCGGCGCAACAGGGGACATCATGATCAGACGCATCACGCTGGCGCTTGCAGCGCTCGCCGCCACGACGGCACCGGCCTTTGCCCATCTCAACCCGGAAGAGCACGGCTCCTTCATGGCCGGCTTCTCGCATCCGCTGTTCGGCCTCGACCATATCCTCGTCATGGTCGCCGTCGGCCTGTGGGCGGCGCAGATCGGTGGCAAGGCGCTGTGGGCCGTGCCCACCGCCTTCGTTGCGACCATGGCGCTCGGCTTCGGCGTTGCGCTCGCCGGCATCGGCCTGCCCTTCGTCGAGCCCGCGATCCTCGCCTCGGTCGTCGCACTCGGCCTCCTCGTCGCCATGGCGGTGAAGCTCGACACGGTCGTGTCGGCCGCGATCGTCGCCGTCTTCGCGCTCTTCCATGGCCATGCCCATGGCGGCGAGCTCGGCTCGGCCGGCGCGCTGTCCTTCGGCATCGGCTTCGTCATCGCGACCGCGCTGCTGCATGGCGCCGGCATCGGCCTCGGTCTCGGCATCGCGCGGCTTTCCGGCGGCGCGATCGCTGCCCGCATCATCGGTGGCGCAACGGCACTCGCCGGCCTCGCCCTCGCCTTCGGCTGATTTTTAAGAGGCGGCGGGCAACCGCCGCCGCCTTATCCGCGTCCGCGATAGGGCTGCACGCCCTGGTCGGGCAGCCAGACGCCCTTCGGCGCCTCCCCCGTCTGCCAGAACACATCGATCGGAATGCCGCCGCGCGGATACCAGTAGGCGCCGATCCTCAGCCATTTCGGCTGCAAGAGATCGACGAGCCGCTTGGCGATGTCGATCGTGCAATCCTCGTGGAAGGCGCCATGGTTGCGGAAGGAATGCAGGTAGAGTTTCAGCGACTTCGATTCGACCAGCCAGCCATCCGGCACATAGTCGATGACGATATGCGCGAAGTCCGGCTGGCCGGTCATCGGGCAGAGCGAGGTGAATTCCGGCGCCGTGAAGCGCACGACGAAATCCGTGCCGGCGTGGTTGCTCGGCACCTTTTCCAGCACCGCGGTTTCCGGATTGACGGGAAGCTCCACCGCCTGCCCCAGTTGCGACAGTCCCGATACGTCCGTCTTGCTCATCGTCATGCCTCCTCGATCTTGACCCTGATACCATGCGCCTTTTCCGTCTCGGGCTCGACATGGATGGCGATCTGCGCGCCGGGCTGCACGGTGCGGATGGCATCCTCCATCCGGTCGCAGATGTCATGCGCCTGCCCCACCGGCATGGATGCCGGCACGACCAGGTGGAAATCGACGAAGGTCGCCGACCCCGCCCGCCGGGTCTTGAGATCATGCACGCCGAGCGAACCCGCGCCATGGGCGGCGATGGCCGCCTGGATGGCATCGGCCTCCTCCGGCTCCACCGCATGGTCCATCAGCCCGTCGACCGAATGCGCGATGACCTTCCAGCCCTGGTACAGAATGTTCAGCGCGACCAGCACCGCCAAAAGCGGGTCGAGCACCGCATACCCCGTCGCGATCGCCAGCACGAGGCCGACGAGCACGCCGATCGAGGTGACGACGTCGGACAGGATATGCTGGCCATCCGCCGAGAGCGCCGGCGAGCGATAGCGCCGGCCGGCGCGTATGAGCACGAAGGCCCAGATCGCATTGATGACGCCGGCCAGGAAGTTGATGGCGAGGCCGAGCGCCGGTGCTTCGATGGGTGTCGGCGCCATGACCGCGGGCAGCGCCTCCGCCACGATGAGCAGCGCCGCGACGACGATCAGCACGCCTTCCAGAACCGCCGAAAGATATTCAGCCTTGTGATGGCCGAAGGGATGCGTCTTGTCGGCGGGCTTTGCCGCATAGGTGATGGCCGCGAAGGCGACGATGGCGGCAACCACGTTGACGCTCGATTCCATGCCGTCCGACAGCAGCGCCACTGACCCCGTCACCCACCAGGCGACGAGCTTCAGCCCCATCACGCCGAGCGACAGCGGAATGCCCCAGAGCGCCAGCCGCTTGACCGTCTTGCTATCCGTGTTTTCCATGGCCGTTCTTTCCATGCAGATGCAACCGAGTTGCAAAAGCCGTGCCCATCAACGCAAAACCGCGCGCACGGGGACGTGCACGCGGTTTTCTCTTGGGCCTGCTATCGGCCAGTTCGGCCGTTTTGTCAAAGCCTCAGGCGGCTTTTACCTTGGCTTTTTTGGAGAGGTGCGCCACCACGTTCTCGATCATGCGCATGCCGGCATCCTGGCCGAGCGTCATGATCGATTCCGGATGGAACTGCACCGCGGCGACCGGCTCGCTTACATGTTCGATGCCCATGATCGTGCCGTCCTCGCTCTCCGCCGTGATGATGAAATCGCGCGGCAGGGTCGAGGGATCGGCGAAGATCGAATGGTAGCGGCCGACCGTCACCTCGCGGCCGAGGCCGGAGAAGACGATGCCGGGCTCCAGCACGCGGATGCGCGACGGCTTGCCGTGCATGGGGATGGCGAGCTGGCGCAGGTCCCCGCCATAGGCTTCGGCGAGCGCCTGGAGACCGAGGCAGACGCCGAAGATCGGCAGGTTGCGGGCGCGCGCCTTCTTGATCGTCGCCTTGCAGTCGAAATCCTTCGGCGTGCCGGGGCCGGGCGACAGCACGACGAGATCCGGCTTCAGGCGGTCGAACACCTCTTCCGGCACCGGCGTGCGCACCGTCGTCACGTTCGCGCCGGTCTGGCGGAAGTAGTTGGCGAGCGTGTGCACGAAGCTGTCCTCGTGGTCGACGAGCAGGATATTCACCCCTGCCCCGACGGAGGCGACGTCGCGCTGGACCTTTGCGGCATTGCCGGCCTTGGCGTCACGAATGGCTGCAATCATGGCGGATGCCTTCAGTTCGGTTTCGGCTTCTTCTTCTTCCGGGTTCGAATCGTAGAGCAGCGTCGCGCCGGCGCGCACTTCCGCAATGCCGTCCTTGATGCGGATGGTGCGCAGCGTCAGCCCCGTGTTCATGTCGCCGTTGAAGCCGACCATACCGATCGCCCCACCATACCACGCGCGCGGGCTCTTCTCATGCGCCTCGATGAAGCGCATCGCCCACAGCTTCGGCGCGCCGGTGACGGTGACGGCCCAGGCATGCGACAGGAAACCGTCGAAGGCGTCCATATCGTCGCGCAGACGACCCTCGATATGGTCCACCGTGTGGATGAGGCGCGAATACATCTCGATCTGCCGGCGGCCGATGACCTTGACGGAGCCCGGCTCGCAGACGCGGCTCTTGTCGTTGCGGTCGACGTCCGAGCACATGGTGAGTTCGGATTCGTCCTTCTTCGAATTGAGCAGTTTCAGGATCTGTTCCGAATCGGCAATCGGGTCTTCGCCGCGCTTGATCGTGCCGGAGATCGGGCAGGTCTCGATGCGCCGTCCGGACACGCGCACGAACATTTCCGGCGAGGCGCCGACAAGATATTCCTGATTGCCGATATTGATGAAGAACGAATAGGGCGACGGATTGATCGCCTTGAGCCGCTTGGAGATTTCCGAAGGCTTGCTCTCGCAGCGCTCGAAGAATTTCTGGCCGGGCACGACTTCAAACAGGTCGCCGCGGCGAAAACTTTCCTTCGCCTTGACGACGAGCTCGGCATATTCGCCGGGCCGGTGGTCGCCATGCGGCGGGATGACATCAACCGTCTGGAACGGCTCGGCCTCGATCGCCTCGCCCTTGCCTTCCGTCGAAAGCCCATCCTTGGCGAAATCATAGCGGTCGATCCAGGCCTTGGCGGCATAGTGGTCGACGACGAGGATCTCGTCCGGCAGAAAAAGCACCATGTCGCGCTGGTCGTCCGGGCGCTTCAGCTTCAGCTCGATCGCATCGAACTGGAAGGCGAGGTCGTAGCCGAAGGCGCCGTAGAGGCCGAGGCTGGCATCCTGGTCAGAATGGAAGAGGTCGGTGACGGCGCGCAGCACCGTGAACACCGTCGGCATCTTGGAGCGCTCTTCCTCGGTGAAGATCCGGTCGGGCAGCTTCACGTCGAGATCGAGGCGGGTCGCCGTGCGGGCGCCGAGCGCCAGTTCCGGCACCGCGGCCAGGCGATCGGCGATCAGGGAAAGCAGCACCTCGCCGCGTGCATTGTAAGCCTCGATCCAGACGGCGCGGCCGAAGGAGGAGATGCCGAGCGGCGGATCGACGACGGCGGTATCCCAGCGCGTGTAGCGGCCGGGATATTCGTAGTTCGACGAGAAGACCGCGCCGCGCCGCTCATCGAGCTTGTCGACATAGGCGGAAATCGAGTTCGCATAATCTGTTGCGCGCCGGCGACGCGTGACGGTCACGCCACCCTTCGTCTCGTAGGCTTCCGCGCCGTCTTCCAGAATTTTCGTGGCCATTCCCCAACTCCGTTTCAGGCCCGCTCCCTTGAAGGCGGCTTAAAAAAGCAAAAGCCGCCTCGAAGGTTTCGGGCGGCTTGTCGTCTCAATCACGCATGACTGGTCAAGGCCGCCTCAGCGAGCCCACCACCAACCAGCAATGATGATCATCTTTTCCATGGCGACGAGTGTTAGCCTGAAGTTTTGCGGCGCGCAAGACCGATTGCGGCCGTTTACCGCTGGCTTTCCGGATGTTGCGCCGGCGCACCACCGGCCATTACACACCGTGCGTGACGGCTTAGTGCGGCGAAACAATCTGTCAATATGGCGAATTTTCACCATGCCGCGGCATTTGCTCCTTTCTTGAGCATGTGCTAATGGCGGCCATAGAAGAGTATTGATGTCAAGGCAAATACCCATGGTTTCCGTCATGGTGGAACAGTTCCGCGAAATGCAGCTCCTGCTGGCGGATACGATCGAGCAATACGAGTCCCCCGAATTCAAGGCGCTGGACGGCCGCATCGCCAGCGTCTTCGATGCGATCTATCGCCATGAGCCACGCACGGTCGACGAGGCGCACGCCATGGTGCGCCTGTTCCTCGAGCTTATCGAAAACAACGATGCCGGCGACAGCATCCACCTCATCGAGCGCGTGCGCACGATCATCGACGACTGTGCCGGCTCCTGCCCGCCCTCCATGGAAATCGTGTACGGCGCCGGCATCTAACGAAAATCCGGCAACCAAATCCATTCCCCGGCGTTTCCCCGCTGATACGATCAGCCTGTCGGCTGATATAATCAGCCGGGAGACGGACCCATCGCAACGCTCCATCGCATAGCTCTGCTTGCCGCCACGCTGGTGCTCACCGGCGCTGCCGACCTGCCGAAGGAAGGCCCGCTTCCCGCTGCCCGGCCGGAACAGCAGGCCAAGGAAGACGCCAAGGAGACGCCCGATCAGGCCGTGCCCGACAAGGCCGTGAAGGACGACGACGCGAAGGCCGAGGCTGCGCGCAAGGCGAAGGAAGAGGAAGATAAGGCCAAGGAGCGCCCGCAGGAAGACGGCCAGGAACAGGCGGCCTGCCGGGCGGAACTCAAAAGCATCGGCGCGACCTTCGAGGAGGCGCCCGCTGTCGAGGATGGCAAGGCCTGCGGCATCGACAAGCCGGTGCTGCTCAAGGGCCTGCCGGGCGGCAGCAAGGTCGAGCCCGAGGCGACGGTGCGCTGCGACACCGCGCTCCAGCTTTCACGCTGGATGGAGGGATCGGTCAAACCCTCGCTCGAAGCCGCCATGCCGGGCGAGACGATCACGGTCCTCGCCCAGGCCTCAGCCTATGTCTGCAAGAACCGCAACGGCGCCGAAGAAGGCAGGATTTCCGAGCACGCCTTCGGCAATGCGGTGGATGTGGCGGGCTTCACGCTGAAAAGCGGCAAGACCCTCACCATCCGCCCGGCCGACAAGGATTCCACCATGGAGGGCGCCTTCCAGCGCGCCATCACCGAGGCCGCCTGCCTCTACTTCACGACCGTGCTCGACCCGGGCAGCGACGCCGCCCACCAGAACCACCTGCATCTCGACGTGAAGGAACGGCGCGGCGGCTACCGCTATTGCTGGTAGGCACCGTTTATTTCCTAGTAATTCCAGCAAAAGTGCGCAGCGGTTTTGCGTCCGGAATTGCGTTAAAACAAAGAGATAGAGCGTTCTCGCGATTCGAAGAAAAGCGGAAATGTTCTAGCGCTCCTCAAAAGGCGGTACGACGGCACCTATCTGTAGGGCGGCCGGCTCCGGCCCAATCATTCCACCTCAAAGGTCCCCCACCATGTCGATCTCCCCCTACGAAATCTCGATCCCCACCTTCCAGCGCGGTTTCGCCGTGCTGACGAAACTGCTGGACAAGGCCGAGGCCTTTGCGGAAGAAAAGAAGATCAAGACGGACGTGCTGGTGAATGCCCGCCTCTCGCCCGACATGCTCTCGCTCGCCGGCCAGATCCAGCGCCTGAGCGACACGGCAAAGGGCGCCGCCTCCCGCCTCACCGGCACGGACGCCCCGAGCTTCCCGGATGACGAAACGACGCTGGCCGACCTGCGCACCCGCATCGCAAAGACCGTCTCCTATCTCGCCACCGTGCCGGAATCGGGCTTCGAGGGCGCCGCGGAACGCACGGTCGTCATAAAGTCGCGCGGCCAGGATGTGACCTACACCGGCAAGGATTACCTGCTGACCTTCGCGCTGCCGAACTTCTACTTCCACCTCACGACCGCCTACGCGATCCTGCGCCACAACGGCGTTCCCGTCGGCAAGCTCGACTTCCTCGGCCGCACGTAAGCCGAAAGCAGGAGGGGCGCCGAAGCGCCCCTCTTTTGTCAGAACAGGCCCTCGATAAAGCCTTCTTCGTTCAAAAAGATTTTTTCCGAAGACGGCACCTTGGGCAGGCCCGGCATGGTCATGATCTCGCCGGTGATGACGACGACGAAGCCGGCGCCGGCCGATAGCCGCACTTCGCGCACCGGCACCGTATGGCCGGAAGGCGCGCCGCGCAGGTTCGGGTCGGTCGAGAAGGAATATTGCGTCTTCGCCATGCAGACCGGCAGGTGGCCGTAACCCTGATCCTCCCAGACGCGCAGCTGGTCGCGCACCGACTTGTCGGCGATGACCTCGCCGGCATGGTAGATGTCCTTGGCGATCGTCTCGATCTTCTGGAACAGCGGCATCTCATCCGGGTAGAGCGGCGAGAACTGCGACAGGCCGGATTCGGCAAGCTCGACAATCCGGTGCGCCAGCGCCTCGATGCCGGCGGAGCCCTGCGCCCAGTGCTTGCAGAGGATGGCCTCGGCGCCGAGCGTCGCCACATAATCCTTCACCGCCTGGATTTCCGCATCCGTATCCGAGATGAAGTGGTTGATGGCGACGACGACGGGCACGCCGAACTTCTTGACGTTCTGCACATGCCGGCCAAGGTTCGCGCAGCCCTTCTTGACCGCGTCGATGTTCTCCTTGCCGAGCTCGTCCTTCTTGATGCCGCCGTTCATCTTCATGGCGCGCACGGTGGCGACGATGACCGCCGCATCCGGCTTCAACCCGGCCTTGCGGCATTTGATGTCGAAGAACTTTTCCGCTCCGAGATCGGCACCGAAACCGGCTTCCGTCACCACATAGTCGGCGAGCTTCAGCGCCGTGGTCGTCGCGATCACCGAGTTGCAGCCATGCGCGATATTAGCAAAGGGGCCGCCATGCACGAAGGCCGGGTTGTTCTCCAGCGTCTGCACGAGGTTCGGCTGCATGGCGTCCTTGAGCAGCACCGTCATCGCCCCATCCGCCTTGATGTCACGGGCAAAGACCGGCGACTTGTCGCGGCGATAGCCGATGATGATGTTGCCGAGGCGTTTTTCGAGGTCCTTGAGATCCATCGAAAGACACAGGATGGCCATGACTTCGGAGGCCACCGTGATGTCGAAACCCGTCTCGCGCGGATAGCCGTTTGCCACGCCGCCGAGCGAGCCGACGATATGGCGCAGCGCCCGGTCGTTCATGTCCATCACGCGCCGCCAGGCGATGCGGCGGATGTCGATGTTCTGCTCGTTGCCCCAGTAGATGTGGTTGTCGATGAGCGCGGAAAGCAGGTTGTGCGCGGAGGTGATGGCGTGGAAATCGCCGGTGAAGTGAAGGTTCATGTCCTCCATCGGCACGACCTGCGCATAACCGCCGCCGGCAGCCCCGCCCTTGACGCCGAAGCACGGGCCGAGCGAGGCTTCGCGGATGCAGGTGATGGCCTTCTTGCCAATGCGGTTGAGGCCGTCGCCAAGCCCGACCGTCGTCGTCGTCTTGCCCTCGCCCGCCGGCGTCGGGTTGATGGCGGTGACGAGGATCAACTTGCCGTTCTTCTTGCCCTTCTGCGCAGCGATGAACTCGGCGCTGATCTTCGCCTTGTCATGGCCATAGGGCAGCAGGTGCTCGGGCGGAATGCCGAGCTTGCCGCCGATCTCGATGATCGGCTTCTTCTTTGCGGCGCGGGCAATTTCGATGTCGGATTTCACGTCAGCCATGCAGTGTCGCTCCCTTTTGGCAAAACGTCCGCAGCCGGGTCTCCTCTCCCGAAGGCGGCGTTTTCCCTTGTTATTTGCCCCGCCATTTCAGCGTGAAGCCGCCCGCCGCGCCACGCCGGAATTTGCCGCTTGCTGGGTTAAAAACGACACGGAGCGATAAATTTGCGGCGGAAGCGAATAGCGAATAGCGAATAGCGAATAGCGAATAGAATTTAGCGCTATTCGCTATTCGCAACTCCCTATTCGCTCACCGTGCCAGCACGTCGCGCATTTCGACGAGGTTGGAGCGCACGCGCAGGATATAGAAGCCCATCGTCGCCAGATGGGTCGGCATGATCCAGCCATCCTCGCGGCCGTTCGAAATGATGGCCGGCTGGATGCTGAGCGCGGAGCGCAGCTGCTTGATGCTTTCCGCCCAGATCGGCTCGATGCCGCGCGCCTTGATGACCGCGTCGAAATCCGCGCCGGCCGCAGACAGGATGCCGTAGTAGCCATAGAGCTGGCCATAGGCGAACCAGAAGCGATCGTCGGCGCGCGTATCGAACCAGCCGCCATTGTGGAACTCCGAGCGCTCGCGGATGATCGCGGAGGTCGAGCCGATATCGTTGGCAATGCGATCGAGGAACTCGATCAGGTTGTCCGAGCGGCCGTCGAAGATCGCCTCGCAGGATTCGAGCGAGGTGTTGAACTTGCGCAGGTCCGCCATCGCCGTGCGGTAATAGTTCGGCGTCGGCGTCTTCGGCAGCAACGAATCCGAGCCGAAATACCAGGTCTCCTCATCGAACTGAATATTGCCGCGGGCGCGCTGGAGATCGGCGTTGATGCCGGACGTGCCGCGCACGCGGCCGAGCGAATCGACGAGCTCGACGGAGGTGCGGCGCACCGCCTGGTTGATGCCGCGCTGGAACGACGCCTTGTTGTCGAACCACGGCGTCTTGTCCCAGTCGAGCCCGAACAGCCCGAGCTTGTAGAGCAGCATCGAGGAGATCCAGGCATTCTGGTTGACATTGTAGTCGATCAGGTCCGCCGTCACATCGACGATCGCCGAGCGCACGCAGGTTTTCGGCTCCGGCTCCGCCACCTCGCCTGCTGCCGGCGTGGTTGCGGCCGCGCCCGTCGAGGCGACGCCGGCATCCTGCTTGCGCTGGGCGAGATTGTAATTGTTCACATAATCCGGGTTGAAGCCGCTCCACACCTGGGCCTGCCAGATGAAATAGGCATAGAGGCCGAAGAGGACCAGCAGGCCGATGCCGATCGGCCCCTTGATGATCCAGCCGCGCGCCCGATACCAGTTCGCCGCCGCCATGAACGGCCAGAGGATCCAGGCGATCACCAGGCCGATGCCCCGGCCGATGGCCGCGAAGATGCGCTGGAAAAACGCCACGATCGGGTCAAGCATTGGTATCGTCCTCTCTGATGCCGTACAGCTTTCGGCGGAAGCCAGCCTTGTCTTGCAGATAGGTCCGCGTCAACGTCGCAACAACATACTCGCGGAACTTTTCGCTATATTGCTCGTAGGCCGCGTAGAAACCCTGCTTGTCGAAGACGAAGCGCGACACAAAGTCATAAGGAACCATCTGTGAAATCAGGCGGTTGACCAGCCACTGGTCGGGATGTTCGGGGGCTGCGCGCACCACGAGGAACCGCCGTTCCGGCTGCACCTCGTTGATCTTGATCTCGCCGGTCGCCGCCACGGTGCGGATCGCTTCCTGCAGGAACGGGTAGGTTCCGTCGCGCGCCACAAGCTCGGAATTGCGGTGCATCCAGGTCTGCAGCCAGATCCTGTCGGCCTTTTCAAGATCGCTCGTCGGATCGCCCTGGTTGACGAGATTGACGACCGTCATATCCGCACGGTGCTGGAAGAGGCCGGATTGCTCGACCCACGAGGCGCGCGGCAGTTCCAGCCGCTTGGTCGAGGAGAGAAATTCGAAGATGCGCTTGTGGTCGTTCAGCGCGATATAGCTCACCTGCCAGGGCCGCGAGCGGCGGAAACCCGGCACGGTCGGATCGCAGATCACCGTCGTCGTCTTGTCGTCGAGGAAGACATAGACGCCGCCGAAATGGTTCGCCCAATAGGCTTCGTGGCGGAAGACGAGCTGGTCGGGCACCAGCGCATTCTGGCGGATATCGCCGGTCTGCTTGGCCAGTTCCACCATGCGGTTGAGCATGGCATCGTCCGACCAGGCATTCGGCACGGTCTTCAGCCGGTCGACGAGCCCGCGCAACTCCCCCGCCTTGCCGAGCATGTCCTCGGCCGAAAGCACCTTGAAACGCACCTCGTTGATCGACAGCAGGTCGTCGATATCGTTGACGACGGACACCGAGTCCTCAATCTCGCCATAGAGCGCATCGCGGATGGTGATCGCATTGATCGCCCGGGCATTCGCCGAAAAGAACTCGTGCATCAGGGCGGCGGTGTTCGAAAAACTCGTATGCACCACCGGCAGGTTCACCTGCTCCGGCGTCATGATGACGAAGCGCCGGTTGACACGATTCGGATCGAGATAATCCCGGTCGCCGAGCTCATCGGCAATCTCCGGCGAAAACCCCGTCATGTCGATCCGGAAATTGGTAAGCGCCGTGCGCCGCATGCCAAACCCGTCCAGCGCCTTGTTGTAGCGCTCGACCAGATGCGGCTCATCGACCGGCAACAGCCGCCCATAGATCAATTCGGCTTCGAGGAGGCGTTTCATTGGCGCTCCGCTGCTGGCAGAAACGTGAAACCTGGCCCAGATACACGCTCGGACAGACGACCTTCACATATCGCCACGATCGTCTCCAATACAGCCTCGCGCTCTGTTATCACATCCACATTCCAGAAACGGGCTATTGACCACCCATTCAGGCGCATGAATTCATTTCGTTTCTGGTCCTATTCACTACCCGCATGCTGGCTGCCGTCAACCTCGATCACCAGCATTTTCTCCCGGCATGCAAAGTCTGCGAAATAGAGACCGATTGCGAGCTGCCGCACGAACTTGAAGCCGTTCAGACGCCGTGCCCGCAAATCCGACCAAAGCCATGTTTCCGCATCATTGTCGACTTGACGCAGTTGGCGCGCTCTATCTGTCCTCTTGCCGTTCGCGCCACGCATCTGCCCCTCACCCTAACCCTCTCCCCGCAAGCAGGGAGAGGGGACCTGCCCGGCGGTAGGTCGCGAAGGGAGGAAAACGGCGCGGCATATCTCCTTCTCCCCGCTTGCGGGGAGAAGGTGGCCGGCAGGCCGGATGAGGGGCAGCCCCACCTCTACCACCGCCCCTCCGCCTTCATCGTCTCCATCTCGCGGATCGCCTTTTCGCGCTGGCGTTCGCGGCGGATGATGTCGGTGACGGCGGCATCGTCGGATTTGTCGGTGTAGCGGAATTCGGAATCGGCGTAGCGGTTGATCTCCTGGAGCACCATTTCCATCGAGATGGGGCCGCGCAGTTCCTCGATCATCGCCTTCTTCTCGTCATAGCCCTTGTGCATGAAGGCATCAGCGGTGGTGAACCAGTCGTCCGGCAGTTCCACGTCCATGGCGCGCATCTTGATCGCGTCGGTGATGTTCTTGATGGCGCGGCCGGTGAAGCGCGGTTCGGCGATCTTGATGCGGTGCAGGTAAGCGCCGACATCGGCGAGCGACTTGACCGCGCCGTGCTCCTTCTCATGCGCCTCCCAGACGGCGAGCAGGCCGTCTTCCTGGGGCTTGGCATGCTGCTCGTAGGAGGTCGAGACGGCGCGCTTGATCTCCTGGCCTTCGAAGAGCTTGTGCTCGCCGAGCGGAATCGAATGGTTCTTGCCGACCAGCATCGCAAAAATGTCGATATAGTCGTCCTCGGTTTGCGGGCCGTCCACCAGCCAGCGGGCGCCGGCGCGCTGACGCAGAGCGTCATCAACGTTTTCCGGATAGTTGGAGAACATGCCGAAGGTGCAGTTGCCGCGAATGACCGTCGAGGCACCGGCAAAACTTTCCATCAGCACCGCCGTCACCTCGTGCTGGCCGGCGGATGCCCGGTCGTCGGAGCGTTTGGCCGCGACCTGGTCGACGTCGTCGATCGTGCCGAAGCCGATTGCCTTGGGGTTGATGACGTTGTTGACGAATTCCTTGCAGTTCTGGCCGGATTTGCCCTGATAGGAGGAAATCTGGTCGACGCCGAAATTCTCGTAATGGAAGGCGTAACCGGCGGTCTGGCAGTAATCGTTGACGAGGCCGGCGAGCATCTGGATGAGAATCGTCTTGCCGGTGCCGGGCATGCCGTCGCCGATGAAGGTGAAGAGGAAGCCGCCGAGTTCGACGAAGGGGTTGAGCTGCCGCTCGAAATCATAGGCGACCAGCATCTTTGCGAGCTTCATCGCCTGGTATTTGGCAATGTGGTTGCCGATGATCTCCTCGGGCTTCTTGAAGGTCATGGTCAGAGGCTTGCGCTTCTGGCCGGGCGCCACGTCGAAGCCGGAAAGCGTGAAATCGTCCTGCTCGATGCGGATATGCGCATTCTCGAAGCCGGCAAGGCCGGTGAAGCGCGCACGGCGGCCAATCAGGCCCTCGATGGCGACGCGCGAGAAGGCGCGGGCGCGGCTGACGAGTGCTGCATCGTCGGGCGCACCGACGATCGTGTGCTCAAGGCCGGCGATCATGCTTTTCAGCGCATCCTGCGGCGTGTCGAAGAGATAGTCCGGCTCGCCACCATCCTCCACCGGCTCTCCCTCGCCCGGCAGCGTCGCGCCGAGATAGGCGGCGAAGGTGAAAGCGGCGATATAGGCGGAGGCGGCGAGCAATGCTTTAAACTGGTTTGCCTCGTCGCCGGCCAGGGGCGAGGCGAGATTACGCGATTGCAGGCTTTCGAGATTGGTCTGGCGGGAGAAGGCATCGGTGACGGCGAGCGCCACTTGCAAGCCGCGCCGTGAGCGGAACAGCACGGCATGCTGCTGGGGCGAGAGCAGCGGATCGGCGGCGCGCACGGACTGGATGGTCTTTGCCAGCTCCACTTCGCGGGTGCGCCGCGTGCCCGCCGTCGAAACGGTGGAGACGAAACGCCGGCCGGTACCGGCGAGCGTCGTGCCGCTTTTGCCGTCCTCGCTTTCGAGGATGACGAGCTTGGTGACAAGGCTCTGCGCCGCCGCCTGATGCTTGGCGATATCGTCTTCGTGGATCGTCGTCAGTCCGGCATTGAGGCTCATTGGTTAGCCCTCGCTGATCACCTGGTTTCCGGAAATCACATGCACCTTGTAGGCGCCGAAGATGCCGGCGGTCTCGCCTGCGGCGTAAAGCGCCTGGTAGGCATCGTGCGGCACAAGCGCATGTTTTTCGTATGTGCTGACGCCCATGCGGGCGGCTTCGAGATCGTTGGTCTCGATGTGGAATTCCTCCTGCGACGGGGTGGAGCTCCAGAACCCCTTCTGCGCCGGGCGCTCGGCCTTGGAAAACACCTCCTGCACCGTCCAGGTCAGCAGCCAGGCGTTTTCGGGCTTGCGCACCTTGGAGAGGATCTCGTTGACCCGCGCATTGTTCTCGGTGATGCCGGCCGAATAGAACGGCCCGAGCACGATGCGGCGCAGCTGCTTGGGGTGCAGCGTCGGGAAATCCTTGTCGAGATTGGTGGCGATCGTTGCGGGTGTCAGCGAATAGGCGCTGTTCTTCAGCGTGAAATCGTCGAAACGGCTGGCAAGCTCCGGATTGAGCAGGCCGCCGACGGGCAGCGGGATGTCCACGTCCGGGTTGAGCTTGCCGTCCTGCCCCACCAGCATCTTCACGACGTTCTCGCTCGAATCCTCGATGGTCGCCATGTAGACCATCGGCAATGTCGCAGTGCCGTCGAAGGCGCCCCAGCAGACGATGTAATAGGGCCGCATGGTCTTGGGGTTGACCGCGACGCGGATCGTCTCCGGCAGCACGAAGGGCGAAAAGATGTCGCCCTTGCCGATCTGTTCCAGATAGAGCCGCTCGGCCATGCGCCCCTGAAGATCGGTCGGGAAAGCCTTCTGGCGCAGGATGAAATCCGCCATCTCGCCGCGAAGCTGGTCGGCGTTCGGTATGGCGGCGAGCCGCTTTTCCGCTGTCTGCCGGTCGTTTTCCAGTTCCAGCACGTTCTGGAACACCGGAAAGCCGCTTTCGGCGCGCGAGACGCGGAACTGGTCGATGAAGCCGATCCGGTTCTCCCAGCAGGCGAAGGAGGCCTTCAGCCGGGCGAGATAAGGCACGACGATCTCGCCGACGACGGAGTTGCGGTAGAGCGGCGAGTTGCGGTCGGCCAGGAAGATTTCGAGGCCGCCGAGGGCGGAGCGGATGGTGGAGAAATATTGCGCGACGGCGCTGTCGGCGGGGGCGTTCATTGGACAGCATCCTCACGGGCAGGTCCGGGCTGCCCCTCATCCGGCCTGCCGGCCACCTTCTCCCCGTAAACGGGGCGAAGGAGATATGCCGCGCCGGTTTCCCAAAACAATGACCGTTCGTGGGGCACGTCCCCTCTCCCCGCTTGCGCGGAGAGGGTTAGGGTGAGGGGCAATGGCATGCCTGCAACCATCACTGCTTCACGTAATTCGCAGTGTTGTGCTTGTCCATCACGGCCTGGAAGCGCCGCGCAAACGCATCGTCGGCGAGTTTCTTGCGGCGCTGGATGTCCTGGGTCGACAGCATGTTCTTCTCGTGCATTTCGAGAAGGTCACCGATATGGCGCTGGGCGGCGGAACCGATGCCGGCCATGGTCTCTTCCGCCGCGGTATCGACCTGCGAACCGAGCGTATTGATCTTGTGCGCCACGTCCTGCTGGGCGGCCGTCTTCAACGAATCTTCCAGCGCCTTGTAGAGCACGATGCGCTGCTCGGTATCGATGGTCAGCTTGTTGATCAGCGTGTTCTGCGCGGCGATCTGGTTGTTGAGCGAATCGACGAAGGTCTGGAACATCGAGGTGTAGCGTTCGAGCGTCTGGCTTTCGGCCAAAAGCTCCTGCTCCTTCGCCTGCATCATATTGTATTCGGTCGCCAGCGCCGAGCGCTCGCCTTCGAGTTCCGTGCGGCTCTTCTGGTCGGTAGACGCGGCGATGCGGTTTTCGAGGTCCATGAGAAGCGGGTTCAATTCCTCGATGCGCTTCTGGGTCGCTTCCAGATTAACCATCGTGCCCTTGCGGCGCTCGATCACCTGCACGAGGCTGGCTTCGGACGTCTTGTAGCGCTGGTCGAGGATCGACTTCTGTTCCTTCAGGATGCCAACGATCGTGTCAGACTTCGAGAGCAGTTCCTGTAGGTTGCCGGCGAGCGACATGTTGCGCACGCGGTCGGTGCGCATGCGCTGCATCTTCTGCTTGGAGAAGATGCCGATGAACTTTTCATAGCCCGTGTAGCTCTTCATGCTCTCGAATTCGGTGCCGAAGATGTTGGTCGCATCCTCCAGCCCGATGATGAGATCGGCGATATTGCCTTCCATCACCTTCTGCTGGTTAATGACATCCGAGATACGGGCGTTCTCGATGTCGAAATTGACGTCGCCGAGCTTGGTGTCCGCCTTGGCGAACTGGTCGAGCACGACGCCCGACTGCTCCATCTTGCTGCGCATCTGGCTGACGACGCTGCGGGTCTTCTCGATTTCCGCATCGAAATTCTGAAGTGTGGCCATGCCTTGTCCCCTTGAAACTCTCCACGGCAGACGTCTTCGCCGCCCGATTTATTCCGTTGCGGCAACACTATACGATTTCAGACGGATAGGAACCTGCCCGACGGCGTTACCGGAACAAGATGTGGGACAGCGCGGGACGCCCGCAAGGCCGGCGGGCAAATATTCTTGGGCACGCCTACTCTTGCGCCGGGCTCTTCAAGTAGGCAATGAGATTGGCGATGTCCTCGATCTTCTTCAGCCCGGCAAAGGTCATGCGCGTGCCCGGCACCATCGCCTTGGGCGCCATCAGATATTCGGCGATCAGCCCCTCGCTCCATTGCTTGCCGCCCTCGGCAAAGGCCGTCATGGCCGGGGAATAGCCGTAATCCGCAATGGAGGCGACCGGCCGGCCGATGATGCCGGACAAGGTCGGCCCGACCTTGTTGACCGGCTCCGTCGAGTGGCAGGCCATGCATTTCTTGAACACCGCCTTGCCGGCAATGGGATCGCCCTCCGCCAGCGCGGATGTGGTCAGACAGAGGAAAGCGGCTGCACCTGCAAGAAGATGTTTCATCGTCCGTCCTTCGCCGCTCGATGCCGTCAATCGGCGTTCATGATGTCGTCCCAGTGGCGGCGGCAATAGGAAACGTACTTGTCGTTGCCGCCGATTTCCACCTGTGCGCCCTCGCGCGCCACCTTGCCGTCTGCGCCCAGCCGCACGACCATCGTCGCCTTGCGGCCGCAATGGCAGATGGTGCGCACCTCGCGCAGCTCGTCGGCAATGGCGAGCAGCGCCTGCGAACCCGGAAAGAGCTTGCCCTGGAAATCGGTGCGCAGGCCATAGGCCATGATGGGGATATGCAAGCGGTCGGCGGCACGGGCGAGCTGCCAGACCTGCTCTTCCGAGAGGAACTGCGCCTCGTCGACGAAGACGCAGGCGATCTCGCCTTCGCCATCGCCGTTCAGCTGCTCGATATGGCGATAGAGATCGTCCGTATGGTCGAAGGCGATGGCATCTGAGGTCAGCCCGATGCGCGACGAGATGCGGCCCTGACCCGCGCGGTCGTCGAAGGAGGCGATGAAGATCGCCGTGCGCATGCCGCGTTCACGGTAATTGTAGGACGCCTGCAGGAGCAGCGTCGACTTGCCCGCGTTCATCGTCGCGTAACTGAAATAAAGCTTGGCCATGATTTTCTCCGTCCCCGCGTCATGGCGCGGGAACGCGCGATTTTCCAGCCGCCAAGGGCGGAAAACCACAGAAAACAGCACGGCCCATCCGTTGCGACATTCATGGGCGCAATTGCGAACAGGCGCGAAATTTATTGGACGTTTCAGTGGCTTCGGGCCACGCCAAGGTGCTTGAAAGCATGTCGTTTTGATGATTGGCTATACCACCAATTATAAGGGGAGCAAAAAATGAAGACTGCATCACCATTCAAAACCATTCTTGCCGCAGCCGTATCCGTCCTCGCCCTCGGCGTCGCCCATGTTTCGGCCGCCGAAGCCGAAAGCTGTGGCAAGGTTCGGTTCTCGGATGTGGGCTGGACGGACATTACCGCCACGACCGCGACGGCCGCCACCATCCTGAAGGGCCTCGGCTACGAGACGGAAACCACCGTTCTCTCCGTGCCGGTCACCTATACCTCGCTGAAGAACAAGGACATCGACGTCTTCCTCGGCAACTGGATGCCGACCATGGAAGCCGACATCAAGCCGTTCCGCGAGGACGGCTCGGTCGAGACCGTGCGCGAAAACCTCGAGGGCGCGAAGTACACGCTCGCGACCAACGCCAAGGGCGCCGAACTCGGCATCAAGGATTTCAAGGACATCGCCGCGCAGAAGGATGCGCTCGGCGCCAAGATCTACGGCATCGAGCCGGGCAATGACGGCAACCGCCTGATCATCGACATGGTCTCCGGCGACAAGTTCGGCCTCACCGGCTTCGAAGTGGTCGAATCCTCCGAGCAGGGCATGCTGGCGGAAGTCGCCCGCGCCGAGCAGGATGGCACCCCGGTCGTCTTCCTCGGCTGGGAACCGCACCCGATGAACGCCAACTTCAAGCTGACGTACCTGACCGGCGGCGACGACGTCTTCGGCCCGAACCTCGGCGGCGCGACCATTTACACCAACGTGCGCCAGGGCTATGTCGCCGAATGCCCGAATGTCGGCAAGTTCCTGCAGAACCTCAAGTTCTCGCTGGAAATGGAAAACCAGATCATGGGCAAGATCCTGAACGACGGTAAGGACCCGGAAGCGGCCGCGACCGAATGGATCAAGGCCAACCCGGCGGCCATCGAGCCGTGGCTTGCCGGCGTCACGACCAAGGACGGCAGCGGCGAGGCCTTGCCGGCCGTAAAAACGGCACTCGGTCTCTAACAGGCCAGAATAGGGCGGGAAGGAAACTTTCCCGCCCTTCTTGCCTCTGGATACTGCAATTCCAGCAAAAGTGTGCAACGGTTTTGCACCCGGAATTGCGCGGGCATTTCTGCTCATCCTCAACCTCCAGAACGGGGCTTGCTGCCGTGGATTGGCTTACCGTTTCTAAAATTCCGATCGGCCCGATTGCCAAGGAAGCCGTCAACTGGCTGACGACGAATGGCAAAGGCCTGTTCGATTTCCTGAAGGTCTTCCTGCAGGCCGGCATCGATGCCGTGCTCTTCCTGCTGCAAGGGCCGTTCATCACCAGCGCCGGCGGCAAGCTCGCCTATGCGTTTTTCTTCATCGCGCTGGTGACGGGGCTGAGCTGGTATTTCCGCCGCTCGCTCGGCGTGGCGATCTTCACCTTCCTCGGCCTGCTGCTCATCGTGAACCAGGGCTACTGGAAGGAGACGACGGAGACGCTGGCGCTGGTGCTGGCTGCGACCGGCGTCAGCATGGTCGTGGGCGTGCCGCTCGGCATCGCCGCCGCGCGCCGGCCCTGGTTCTATTCGATCCTGCGGCCGATCCTCGATCTCATGCAGACGATCCCGACCTTCGTCTACCTGATCCCGGCGCTCATCCTGTTCGGTCTCGGCATGGTGCCGGGCCTCATCGCCACCGTGATCTTCGCCATCCCCGCGCCGATCCGCCTCACCCGCCTCGGCATCATCTCCACACCGCCCTCGCTGGTCGAAGCCGCCCAGGCCTTTGGCGCGACGCCGAGCCAGGTGCTGCGCAAGGTGGAACTGCCCTATGCCACGCCGCAGATCATGGCGGGTCTCACCCAGACCATCATGCTGTCGCTGTCGATGGTGGTCATCGCGGCCCTCGTCGGCGCCAAGGGGCTTGGCGTTCCGGTGGTGCGCGCGCTCAACACCGTGAACATCTCCATGGGCTTCGAGGCCGGCCTCTGTATCGTCATCCTGGCGATCATCCTCGACCGCCTCTTCCGCTCCTCCGATGACGGAGACGCCCAATGACCGACACCGTCATCTTCCAGAACGTCTCGATCATCTTCGGCGACAGCCCGCAAAAGGCGCTCGCCATGGTCGATGCGGGCAAGACCCGCGACGAGATCGGCGCGGAAACCGGGCTTGTGCTCGGCGTCGCCGATGCGACCCTGTCAATCACCGAAGGCGAGATTCTCGTGCTGATGGGCCTGTCCGGCTCCGGCAAATCGACGCTGCTGCGCGCCGTCAACGGGCTTGCCCCGGTGGTGCGCGGCGATGTGCAGGTGAAGGCCGGCAACGGCTCGGTGAACCCGTACAAATCGACGCCCAAGGCGCTGCGCGATTTCCGCATGCACACCGTCTCGATGGTGTTCCAGCAGTTCGCGCTCCTGCCCTGGCGCACCGTCGCCGACAATGTCGGCTTCGGCCTCGAACTGGCCAACGTGCCGGACAACGAGCGCAAGGCGCGCGTCGCCGAACAGCTCGAACTCGTCAACCTCACCAAATGGGCGAGCCGCAAGGTGAACGAGCTGTCGGGCGGCATGCAGCAGCGCGTGGGCCTCGCCCGCGCGTTTGCCACCGGCGCGCCGATCCTGCTGATGGACGAGCCGTTTTCCGCGCTCGATCCGCTGATCCGCACGCGTTTGCAGGACGAGCTTCTGGAATTCCAGCGCCGGCTGAAGAAGACCATCCTCTTCGTCAGCCACGATCTCGACGAAGCCTTCCGCATCGGCAACCGCATCGCCATCATGGAAGGCGGGCGGATCATCCAGTGCGGCACGCCGCAGGACATCGTGAAAAACCCGGCCAACCAGTATGTCGCGGATTTCGTGCAGAACATGAACCCGATCAACATGCTGACGGCGCAGGACGTCATGCAGCACGGCGCCTCCAGCAACGGCGGCGTCACCGCGACGGCAACACCGCAAACACCGCTCGTCGATATCCTCGACGCCATGTCGCGCACGCCCGGCAATGTCGGTGTGGTCGACAACGGCACGGTGATCGGCACGATCAGCGCGCAGGATGTCGTGAACGGTTTGACGCGGCACCGCCGCCGCGGCTGACAGCCGCGCCCAATCGGACTAGAAAAGGCAGCGCTCCGCAAGGGCGCTGCCTTTTGCATTCGCGATACGGGAGCAAGCACCATGGCCGAGAAGGACAAACCCAGCGTTCTGCGCGAAACGGACGACGACGCCCGCCGCCTCGCCCGCACGCTGCTGCGCTCGGCGCGAAGCTGCGCGCTCGCCGTCATCGAACCGGAAAGCGGCGCGCCCTTTGCCAGCCGCACGCTGACCGGTACTGACACCGACGGCACGCCGGTCATCCTCGTCTCGGCGCTGTCCGTCCACACCCAGGCGTTGCGGCGCGACCCGCGCGCCTCGTTGCTCGCCGGCGAGCCCGGCAAGGGCGATCCCCTCGCCCATCCGCGCCTCACCGTCATCTGCGAGGCCGAGGAGGTGGTGCGCGAAAGCGATTCGCACGCAGCGCTGCGCGAACGCTTCATCCGCCGCCATCCGAAGGCCAAGCTCTATGTCGATTTCCCGGATTTCGCCTTCTTCCGCCTCGTGCCGCTGCGCGCCCATCTGAATGGCGGCTTCGGCAAGGCCTTCGTGCTCGCCGCCGACGACCTGCTGATTCGCTCGCCCGCCCGTGGCGCGCTCGCCGAGATGGAAACCGGCGCCGTCGAGCACATGAACAGTGACCATGCGGAGGCAGCCGGCATTTACGCCCGCCATTATTGCGGCGCAAAGGACGGCGAATGGATCATCGTCGGCCTGGATGCGGCCGGCGTGGACCTTGCGAGCGGCGATAAATTGAAGCGATTGGAATTTTCACGCGAACTTGATCAGGCCTCGGAACTCAGGGGCGAGCTTGCGCGTTTGCTTCGCGAAGCACGGGCGGCTGGCTGAAAAGCGGCGTTTCCGCGTCCGTCCGCTTTGGCGTGTTCCGGGTTTTCGGCCTGCGCCTATCGCTATGCGTGCAGCATACCCCCATTTCTGGCTCTTGATGAGGGGTATTTTGTTTATATGCTAACAAGCGGATTCACATAAAATCATATGATTTGAAGCGGAAACGCCCAAAGGAGTTTCAGATGGACAAGATTTCAGACGCAGAACACGCGCAGGCCGAAGTTGCATCGGACTTTCTTTCCGCCATGGCGAACCCCAAACGCCTGCTCATCCTGAAAGTGCTGGTCGAAGGCGAGATCGCGGTCGGCGCCCTGGCAAACCAGGTCGGCCTCAGCCAGTCTGCGCTGTCCCAGCATCTTTCGAAGCTGCGCGCACAGAACCTGGTGACCACGCGCCGCGATGCCCAGACCATCTATTATTCGAGCAAGTCGGATGCCGTGCTGACCATCCTCGACGCGCTTGAGCGCATCTACCGGGCTTCCGGCAGCGGCGCCGCCGAAAAGAAGCTGCGCATCGCCTGAACAGCAGAAATCACTCGGCATAGGCCGCCCCGGATGCCCGTCCGGGGCGTTTTGCATGGCTGCACGCCCAAGGCTGCTTGACGCCCCGGGGGGCCTTGATACTTTGACCGCCGGGTAAAATTTGCCATCCGCATGGCCCCGCATTCAAAAGCCCCCGCATTCAGAAGCACCGGAGAGACCGCATGTCCAACCGCCTCAACACCCCAAACGATCTGCGCGCCTTCTGGATGCCGTTCACGGCGAACCGGCAGTTCAAGAAGGAACCGCGCCTCTTCGTCGGCGCCAAGGACATGCACTACACGACCCATGACGGCCGGCAGGTGCTCGACGGCACGGCAGGCCTCTGGTGCGTCAACGCCGGCCACTGCCGCCCGAAGATCACCGAGGCGATCCGCGAACAGGCCGGCGAACTCGACTATGCGCCCGCCTTCCAGCTCGGCCACCCTAAGGCCTTCGAGCTCGCCAACCGCCTGGTGGACATCGCCCCCGAGGGCATGAACCACGTTCTTTACACGAATTCCGGCTCCGAATCGGTCGAGACCGCGCTGAAGGTGGCGCTCGCCTATCACCGTGCCAAGGGCGACGGCTCGCGCTTCCGCCTGGTCGGCCGCGAGCGCGGCTATCACGGCGTCAATTTTGGCGGCATCTCCGTCGGCGGCATCGTCTCGAACCGCAAGATGTTCGGCACGCTGCTCACTGGCGTCGACCACATGCCGCACACCCACTTCCCGGACAGGAACGCGTTTTCGCGCGGCGAACCGGAGCACGGCGGCGACATTGCCAGCGAACTGCAGCGCATCATCACCCTGCATGACGCCTCGACGATTGCCGCCGTCATCGTCGAGCCGGTCGCCGGCTCCACCGGCGTGCTCATTCCGCCGAAGGGGTACCTCCAGAAGCTGCGCGAAATCTGCACGCAGCACGGCATCCTGCTGATCTTCGACGAAGTCATCACCGGTTTCGGCCGCCTCGGCGCCCCCTTCGCCGCGCAGTATTTCGACGTGAAGCCGGACATCATCACCACCGCCAAGGGCCTCACCAACGGCGTCATTCCGATGGGCGCCGTCTTCGTGACCTCCGAGATCCATGATGCCTTCATGAACGGCCCGGAGCACATGATCGAGTTCTTCCACGGCTACACCTATTCCGGAAATCCGCTGGCCTGCGCCGCCGCCCTCGGCACGCTCGACACCTACAAGGAAGAAGGCCTGCTGACCCGCGCCGCCGAACTCGCCTCCTACTGGGAAGACGGCCTACATTCGCTGAAGGATTGCCCCAACGTCATCGACATCAGAAATGTCGGCCTGATCGGCGCCGTCGAACTCGCGCCCATCGCCGGCGAGCCGACCAAACGCGCCTTCAACGCCTTCCTCAAGGCCTATGAAAAAGGCCTGCTCATCCGCACGACGGGCGACATCATCGCGCTCTCGCCGCCGCTGATCATCGAGAAGCACCATATCGACGACCTGTTCGGCAAGCTGCGCGAGGTCTTGCAGAACAACATCTGATCGCCACCCATCGGGCGGACGCGCAATGGCGGCCTCGGCCGCCATTTTCGTTTGCGGGGTCAGATCCGTCGCAGGCGGCCGGAATAGTGCACGATGGTGCCGATGCCCGGCAGCGCGATCGGCACGTCGAAGCAGAAATCCTCGCCCTCCGCCCATTCACGCGCCTCGCTGCGCGGCGCGAGCCATAGCGGCATGGGGATGCCGAAAACGGACCATCCGCGCATCACCATCGTGAGGCCGGTGGCGTCCGAAGGCAGATCGAACGAGAAGCGCATCGGGCCGAACCGTTCGGTGAGACGGTCGCCCTTCTGGCTGAGTTCGCTCATGAAAGCATGGCCGGCAAAATCGCGCGTCCAGCGCTCGACGCCGTCACGCTCCTCGAAGGCGACATGAAGGTTGTGTTCGCCTTCCGGCGGAAAGCGCATGACGGTGCAGACGATACGCGCGGGCAGCGAGGTTCCACGCCGCACCGTCGCCCGCCCGGAGGCGCCGGCATCGCCGATCAGGTCGTGCATCGCGCGAACGGGTTGCGGCAGGGTCGCATAGGCCGGGCCGATGACGCGGCGGTAAAGCGGCTGATAGGGTCCGCTTTCGATTTCCCGAAAAATGGCGAGCCTGTCGAAATGCGGGGCGAAATCGTCCAGCACCACCGTACCTGCTGCATGGCGCGCACCGGGCGCGAGCCGCTCCGCCGCCATCGCATTCGCCAGCACATGCGCGGCAATGGTCGGAATCTCCGGCCCGTCGCCATCCTCGGCAATCAGCGTCCAGCGGCGCACCACGGCCTCGCCACCGGCAAATCCCTTGAGCTCGACCGCCATGGCGGAGCGATCCGTGCCGAAACGCGCGCTCAGCTTCTGCAGCGGTAGCAGCCATCCGGCGAAGGGTGAAAGCGAGCGGACCCAGCCCCATTTCACCGGCCAGCTCAGGAGCCAGAGCGTCAGGAGCTGGAAGGCGAATTCAGGCCCCGCGCGAAAAACCGTCGCCGGCCTTCCGGGGATGGTGGCCGGCACGATATCGTGGTCCGGCACATCCGCGAGCGCCACCAGCCGGCGGATCGGCGCCCGGCCGGCAATGTGATAGCGCGCGACATGCAGCCGGTGCCAGCCGTTTTCCTGTCGAACACGCTGTCCGCGCCAGAGCCGCACCGGTTTTCCGACATAACTCAGGATCGCCGCCGCGACCGACGCGCCCGCCGTCGCCCGGTTGGAGGCGCTGATCGAGGTTTCGACCGAACACACATCCCCCATGTCCCGCGACAATTCCGCGATCACCGCGCCGGAAAGCGCCGGCACGCTGGAGCCGCCGGAGACCACCGCGACGCTCGCCGCCCGCGCCGCATCATCCAGCCGCCCTATGCCGCAGACGAAATCCCGCGCATCCGCAAGGTCGAGATAGTGCACGCCGCAGGCGATGCAGGCTTCGGCGACCTGGTAGCCGCTGCCCTGGAACGGCCCGGCCGCATCGACCAGCAGGAAGGGGCGATGGGCTTCGAGAAGCGGGCGGAGGTCGGCGTTGCGATCGGCCTCCAGCGCGCGGGCGTTGGGCAAGTCCGCGGCAAGGCGCTCTGCCGCGGAACCGTTGCGGCCGGCGACCAGCACCGCCCAGCCATCCGCCGCCAGCCGTCTCGACAGCCGGGCACCAAAACCGCCATAGCCGCCGAGCACGATGACGCTTTTCACAGCACCCTGTCCGCATCGTCGGGCGACGGCACCCAGCAGGCTTCGCGCCGCCCGAAAATGCGGTAGCGGTTGCGCGCGAGCCAGCGATAGGCCGGGTCGCGCAGGAAACGGGGAATGAAGCGCAGCGCGGCAAAAGCCTTCCACGGCCAGCCGAGGCCGGCATAGATCGCCAGCACCGCATCGCTGTCCTTGAACAGCCGGTCGCCTTCGACGACGATCATCGATTCGGGATCGGCCGGATCGATGCCGAAGCGACGATAGAGGGCCGTACCCACCGCATTCTGCATGGAGGCAAGACGGAAACGACGGGCATGATCGTGCCGGAGCACGAATTGCGCATTGGCCGAGCAGAGAATGCACTCCGCATCGAAGACGATGATCGGGCCTGCCGCGTCGTTCCGGTTCATGACCTGAACATATGGTGCCGGCCTCGCGCCATCAACCACTATGCGGCGGGGACAAGCGTCTTTTCATAGCGCCAGACATCGAGATCGAACGGCCCCTCGATCGTGTCCGTCCTGATGGTGACCGTGCCGGTCAGCGTCCAGCCGCATTTTTCATAAAAGCGCGCGGCCCGGTCGTTGCCGATCGCGCAGGCAAGCCAGGCCGTCGTCACGCCGTGCGCGGCAAGCCGCTCTTCGGCATCGGCGACGAGGGCTGCGGCGATGCCCGCACCCCGCCCCTCCGGCGCCACGAAAAGCTGGTCCAGCTCGTCATGCTTGATGTAGCAGAAGCCGAGCAGCGCGCCGGGCTCGCCGATGACGCGCACATCGTCCAGCATGGCCGGCAGGCGGTCTTCAAAACTTCTGAGCGTGCGCAGGCGGGTCAGTTCGACCGGCAGCACCGCCGCATGACCATCCTGCCAGCCGGCGTGCCAGAGCCGTGCAAGCGCGGAGATCTCCGAGGTCTCGGCCGCGCGTATGGTATGTGCCGTCTGCATATCGTTCTCCATGCGGGGCCGAAGGTTAGCCGTGCCCTGATAGCGCTTGCAAGCCCGCCCGGTTTCGGGGCTATTGTGCCCACGATAAAACCAGGGGAGAGCCTCATGCCGACAATCACCCGCATAGAGAACGACCACCTCTCGATCGATGTCTCCTCGCTCGGCGCCGAAATGCAGGCGATCACATCGCGCGACGGAGCGAACTGGCTGTGGAACGGCGACGCCGCCTTCTGGACCGGGCGCTCGCCGGTGCTTTTCCCGATCGTCGGCAAGGCGCCGGACGACACGCTGCTGATCGACGGCAAGCCCTACCCCATGGCGCAGCACGGCCTTGCCCGGCGACGCGAGTTTTCGCCCGCCGGTGCCAGCGCGACCGCCTGCCGCTTCACGCTGGACGCCTCGGACGACAGCCGCGCGATCTACCCGTTCGATTTCCGGCTTTCCGTCGAGCATAGCCTCGATGGCCCCACGCTGACAGTCGCCGCCGAGGTGGAGAACCGCGGCCAGGACCCGATGCCCTTCGGCTTCGGCTTCCACCCTGCCTTCGCCTGGCCCCTGCCCGGCGCGGAAGGCAAGCCACACAGCGTCATCCTCGACAACGGCGGCGAGCCGGAACGCCAGCCGCTGGAAAACGGCCTGCTCGCCTCGGAGCGCCAAGCCTCACCCTTCGACAAAGGCCGCCTCGTGCTCGCCCACGGACTGTTCGAGAACGACGCGCTGGTCTTCCCCGAAGGCACGGGCGACGGCCTGACCTACGGGGCCGAGGGCGGACCGGCGCTGAAATTCCGTTTCGAAAACCTGCCGAACCTCGCGCTCTGGACAAAAACCGGCGCGCCTTTCCTCTGCGTCGAGCCCTGGCACGGTACGGCGGCGGAATTGGGCGGATCGCGCGAGTTGAAAGATCGGCCTTCCACGACGGTGCTTGCCGGCGGCGAAACGAAGCGCTTCGCTTTTTCCGTCACCTTCCCGGTCTAGCAATTCGGCGCGCCGGCCCTTCCCTCTCGCCGCCGCGCCGCTAGAGTCTCTGCAAAAGGATTCGGAGACTTTGCCATGACCGACTTGGAACGCTTCATCGACCAGGGGACCGGCCGCGAACCAGCCGACATCGTGCTGAAGGGCGGGCAGTTCTTCGATCTCGTGACGGGCGAGCTCGTCGCGTCCGACATCGCGATTTCCGGCGACCGCATCGTTGGCACCTGCGGCGACTATACCGGCCGCACCGAGATCGACATTTCCGGCCGCATCGTCGTGCCGGGCTTCATCGATACGCATCTGCACATCGAATCCTCGCTGGTCACGCCGCATGAATTCGACCGCTGTGTGCTGCCCTATGGCGTCACGACGGTGATCTGCGATCCGCATGAAATCGCCAATGTGCTCGGCACGGAAGGCATCCAGTTCTTCCTCGATAGCGCGCTGGAAACCATCATGGACATCCGCGTGCAGCTTTCGAGCTGCGTGCCGGCGACACATCTGGAGACCTCCGGCGCGGACCTGCCGATCGAGCGCCTGCTGCCCTTCCGCGACCACCCGAAGGTCATAGGCTTGGCCGAATTCATGAATTTCCCGGGCGTCATCCACAAGGACCCGATCTGTCTCGCCAAGCTCGAAGCCTTCCAGGGCGGCCATATCGACGGCCACGCGCCGCTCTTGCGCGGCAACGATCTCAACGGCTATCTCTCCGCCGGCATCCGCACCGAGCATGAATGCACGACGGCCGAGGAGGCGCTGGAGAAGATCCGCAAGGGCATGCACATCCTCGTGCGCGAGGGCTCGGTCTCCAAGGACCTGCTGGCGCTGCTGCCTGTTATCACCGAGCGGCTCTCGCCCTTCATCGCGCTCTGCACGGACGACCGCAACCCGCTCGACATCGCCGAGCAGGGCCATCTCGACTATATGATCCGCACCGCGATCGGCCATGGCCGCGCGCCGCTCGCCGTCTATCGCGCGGCGTCGATTTCCGCGGCCAAGGCCTTCGGGCTCGGCGACCGCGGCCTGGTCGCGCCCGGCTGGCGCGCCGATCTCGTCGTCATCGACACGCTGGAGAACTGCAAGGCCGAGATCGTGTTTTCCGCCGGCCGCAGGGTCGACGACGCGCTGTTTGCGACACGCCAATCCGTCGCCCCGGTCGGCCTCGACAGCGTCAAGGCGCGGCCGGTCAATGCCGCGCATTTTGCCGTGCCGGTCACGGATGGCGAGACGCCGGTCATCGGCGTGCTGCCGGGAAAGATCATCACCGAGCACCGGCGCTACCGGCTGCCCGCGAAGGGCAACCAGACGACCGTCGATCTCGCGCAGGACATCATCAAGGTCGCCGTCATCGAGCGCCACGGCAAGAACGGCAACCATGCCAACGGCTTCGTGCAGGGTTTCGGCCTGAAGAAGGGCGCGATCGCCTCGACGGTCGGCCATGACAGCCATAATATCTGCGTCGTCGGCGTAGACGAGGACGACATGGCGCTCGCCGCCAACCGTTTGGGCGAGATCAAGGGCGGCTTCGTCGTGGTGGAGGACGGCAGGGTGACAGGCGAGATCGCGCTCCCCGTCGCCGGCCTGATGAGCCTCGAACCCTACGAGACCGTCCGCGACACCCTGCATCACCTGCGCCAGGCCGCCTTCGCCCTCGGCGCCACGCTGCAGGAACCCTTCCTCCAACTCGCCTTCCTGCCCCTGCCGGTGATCCCGCATTTGAAGATCTCGGACAAGGGGATGGTGGATGTGGACCGGTTTGCGCTGATCGGGTGAAGTTTGCCTTCCGGCGCCCCCTTCGCGTACAATATGCACGATAGGAGTGCGGCATGACCAAACTGGAGCAAATCGAGAAGAGCGTCTCAGAGCTTAGCCCGGACGAGTTCGAGCGATTCTCGGCCTGGTTCGAGGCGCTTCAGGCTGAACGTTGGGACCGGGATCTGACCGAAGACGCCGCCAACGGAGCATTGGACGAGTTCGCTGAGCTCGCTCTGTCGGAATTCCGCAGCAATCGGACCCGCCCGCTTTGAAACATCACGCCACGAACGCGTTCTGGACGTGTTACGAAGCACTGCCATCCCACATACGCGAACAAGCCGACAGGAATTTCGCTCTCCTCAAGGCCAATCCGGCTCATCCATCCTTGCAGCTCAAATCCGTCGGCCGCTTCTGGTCCGCACGCGTCGGCATCTCCTGGCGCGCACTGGCCGTCAGGGATAGCGACACGGAGACACTCATCTGGTTCTGGATCGGCTCACATGCCGAATACGACCGGCTCGTCGGGCGAAAACGCTAAATCCGCACGCACGCCATATCCAGCCCATCCAGCTCGATCGTCCCGTCCTTCAGCTTCGCGCCAAAGCCGGGCACCGGCAGCGGTTCGCCGAGCTTCAGCGACTTCGCCGGCACGAACTCGGCCTTTTCGCGCGTCAAGTTGAAGATGAAGAGCAGTTTTTCGCCGCCCTTCTCGCGGGTGAAGGCGAGGATGTCCTGGTTGGAGTGGAGGAAGGACATGTCGCCGTCGTGCAGCGTCTCGTGTTCCTTCCGGAACACGAGCGTCGCGCGGTAGTGGTTGAGCACGGAGCCGGAGACTTTTTCCTGCGCGTCGACGGAGAGGCGCGAATGTTCCTCCGGCACCGGCAGCCAGGGTTTTCCGGTGCTGAAGCCGGAATGGGCCTCGCTGCGCTGCCAGGGCATCGGCGTGCGGCATCCGTCGCGGCCCTTGAAGGCCGGCCAGAAGCGGATGCCATAGGGGTCGCGCAGGTCCTCGAAGGCGAGGTCCGCCTCGGTAAGGCCGAGCTCTTCGCCTTGGTAGAGGCAGATCGAACCGCGCAGCGTCGAAAGCAGGGTGACCGCGAGCTTGGCAACGCGCTCGCGTTCCTCCGGCGCCTTGATAAAGCGGCTGACATGCCGGTTGACGTCGTGGTTGGAAAAGGCCCAGCAGACCCAGCCGTCCGTCACCGCGCGCTGAAAACTCTGCACGCATTTGCGCACATGTTCCGCCGTGAAATCCGGCCCCAGCAGGTCGAACGTGTAGCACATGTTGAGCTTGTCGCCGCCGCTCGTATACTCGGCAACCGTTTTCAGCGAACGTGCGCCATCGCCCACCTCGCCAACCGTCATGCGGCCCTCATAGTCATCGAGCAGCGCGCGAAACCGCCGGAGGAACTCGACATTCTCCGGCTGCGTCTTGTCGTAGCGGTGCGTCTGCATGCCATAGGGGTTGACGTCCGGCGCATCGAGGCCGACCCCGTCGGGATCGGGTTCATGGGGCGGGTTGTCGCGCAGCTTCTTGTCGTGGAAGTAGAAATTCACCGTATCGAGCCGGAAACCATCCACGCCGCGATCGAGCCAGAAGCGCACGGTTTTCAGAAGCGCCTCCTGCACATCCGGATTGTGGAAGTTGAGGTCCGGCTGCGACATGAGAAAATTGTGCATGTAATATTGCTTGCGCACGCCATCCCATTCCCAGCCCGGCCCGCCGAAGATCGACAGCCAGTTGTTGGGCGCCGTGCCGTCCGGCTTCGGATCGGCCCAGACATACCAGTCGGCCTTGGCATTCGTGCGGCTGGAGCGGCTTTCGACGAACCAGGGATGCTGGTCGGAGGTGTGCGAGATAACCTGGTCGATGATGACCTTGAGGCCGAGGCGGTGGGCTTCGGAAAGCATCGCGTCGAAATCGGCAAGCGTGCCGAACATCGGGTCGACGTCGCAATAATCCGAAACGTCATAACCCATATCCGCCATCGGCGACTTGAAGAAGGGCGAGAGCCAGATCGCATCGACACCGAGCGAGGCGATATGCCCGAGCCGCTTGGTAACGCCCCGCAGGTCCCCCATGCCGTCGCCGGTCGTGTCCTGGAACGAGCGGGGATAGACCTGGTAGATGACCGCGCCGCGCCACCAGTCGTCGGCCTTCTTGCGGGGCTTTGCCATGCGTTCTCGCTCCGGTTTCCAATTGCGTTCAACAAGATGTAACGCGCGCACCTTAGGGCGTAAACGGCACAACCCGCGATTTTTCGAAGGTTGACGAAGGGCGGATCGGTCGGGATGATGCCGGCGATTTCCAGAGAGAAGGCTGACCGCATGACCGATGACGTCACCCTTTCCCCCGCTGAAGCCATCGAGCTTGCCAAAACGGCGCTGATGCGCGTCGGCATGGTCGAGGCGGGGGCCGCAGCCCTTGCCGGCGCCACGGTGGATGCCGAAATGGCGGGCAAACGGGCGGTCGGCTTCGCCCACCTGACGGACTATCTCAGGAGCCTCGTCGACGGGCGGATCGTCGCGCGCGCAGAGCCCCTCCTCACCTCGCCGGTGCCGGCCATCCTGAAATGCGATGCGATGGGCGGCGTGGCGCAGCACGGCTTTTCCGTCGCGCATGAGGAACTGGTGACGAAGGCGAAGGCGCTCGGCATCGCGATCTTCACCGCGCACAACAGCTACACGACGGGTGAACTCGGCTGGTACGCCGCCCGGCTGGCGCAAGAGGGCCTTGTCGCCATCGCCGCGACCAACGGTCCGGCGCTGCTTGCCGGGTCGGGCAGCCGCCTGCCGGTCTATTGCACAAATCCGCTGGCCTTCGCGGCCCCCCTCCACGACGGACGCTTCCTGCTGATCGACCAGGCCTCCAGCGCTACCGCCTTCGTAAAAATCCGCGAGGCGGCGGCGCGCGGCGAGGCTATTCCCGAGGGTTGGGCGCTCGACCAGGATGGCGAGCCGACCAGCGATCCCTTCGCGGCTATGCAAGGCGCGCTGCTCGCCTTCGGCGGAGAGCGCGGGGCCAATATCGCGCTGATGGTGGAAGTGCTCGCCGCCGGCCTTACCGGAGCGAACTGGTCGGTCGACGCACCAGATTTCCAGGCGGGCGAGACCTCGCCCGGCGCCGGCCTCTTCGTGCTGGCAATGGCGCCGCAGCTTCTCGCCGATGGTTTTTCCGCCCGCCTCGCCGCGCATGTGGAGCGGCTTTCGGGCGAATATGGTGTGCATATTCCCGGCATCGGCCGCGTGGAACGGCAACGGCAGGCGGAAAGCGCCGGCATCGTCTTGCCCCGCCAACTCTTTGACAGTATTTCCTCTTTCCGGCGGAATTAGCCGGGAGGATTTCGACATGGCGGGACGGCTGCTCTCGATCGGCGAGTGCATGGTGGAACTGATGCAGGCGGACGGCGGCCTGATGCGCAAGAGTTTCGCCGGCGACACCTTCAACACCGCCTACTACGCTCGCCAATTCCTGCCGGCCGACTGGAGCGTCGACTATTTCTCCGCCGTCGGCACCGACATGATTTCAGACGAAATGCTCGCCTTCATGGCCGGCCACGGCATCGGCACCGACCATGTCGCGCGGATCGAAGGCCGCTCACCGGGCCTCTACATGATCCACCTGAAGGACGGCGAGCGCAGCTTCTCCTACTGGCGCTCCGTCTCCGCGGCAAAGCTGCTTGCCCGCGACGGCGACCGGCTGCGCGCCGCCATCGAGGCCTCCGACGTGGTCGTCTTTTCCGGCATCACGCTGGCGATCCTGCCGGCCGACGATGTCGAGACCCTGCTCGCCGAACTTCGCCGCGGCAAGGCCGCCGGCAAGCGCATCGTCTTCGATCCCAACATCCGCCCGCGCCTGTGGGACGATACCGAACGCATGCGCACGGCGATCACCGAAGGCGCACGCGCCGCCACGCTGGTCATGCCGAGCCTCGACGACGAAACCACCCATTTCGGCGACGCCGGGCTGGAAGAGACGATCGCCCGCTACCGCGCGCTCGGCGTCGGCGAGATCGTCGTGAAGGATGGCAGCGAGGGTGCAACGCTGGTCTTCGACGGCGCGCGCAGCCACGCGCCTTCCGCAAAGGTCGAAAAAATCGTCGACACGACAAGCGCCGGCGACAGCTTCAACGGCGCCTTCCTCGCCCGCCTGGCAACGGGCGCACGCCCGGACGACGCAGCCCGGTTCGCCGCCGATGTCGCAGCCAACGTCATCCAGCACCACGGCGCGCTGGTGGCGAAGGACAAGTTGCCGGACTGCTGATTGATCGGATCGGCGCCAAAATCGATCGATCTCGCACCGACCGTTGCCATGAATCGTCCTAGTTTCTCCCCGTTGCCCTCCAAGACGGAAAGAAACCATGACGACATCACGCTTCATGGCGGCCTTCGCCGCCGCGCTCTCCCTTTGCCCGCAAGCCGGCTTATCGGCCGATTTCACCGTTACCAGCGCTGCCTTCGCCTCCGGCGCCGTGCAGAAGGAACAGTTTGCCGACAGCATGGGCTGCACCGGCGGAAACATCTCGCCGGATATCCGCTGGTCGAACGCACCGGCAGGGACCAAAAGCTTCGTCGTGACGATCTACGACAAGGATGCGCCGACCGGCTCCGGCTGGTGGCACTGGGTTGTCATCGACCTGCCTGCCGACGCAAACTCGCTTGCTGCGGGTGCCGGCAACGGCAAGGCCGCGCTGCCGCACAGCACGCGCATGACGCCAACGGACATGGGCACACCCGGCTTTCTCGGAGCCTGCCCGCCGGAAGGGCCGGAGCATGACTACACGATCACGATCAAGGCGCTCGGCATCGAGAGGCTGCCGGTGCCGGACGACGCCACGCCCGCCATGGTCGGCTTCGTCAGCAACATGAACACGCTTGCCACCGCAACAATCTCCGCCAAGGGCAAGCGCTGATAGGTCAGCCTGGTTCAGACTGAACCAGGCTGACCTAGTTCCTTTTTTTCGTTTGTCTTTTCGGGAAAACCGGTTCCCACTTTTCCCTGACAAACTCCATGTCCTTGCCCGGGCCTAGCCAACGGGGGTAGGCTCGGGCGGGACGACAGGATGAACCGGATGAACATCGCCATACGCCCGGAAATCGGCGCTTCTGCCCGCATCGTGCAGTATAACCGGCTGCGTTATGCCAACATCCTGATCACCCGCCCTCTTCTCATCCTCGTCGAACACGGCACCAAAATCCTGCGCGCCGGCGAAGAGGAATGGGGCGTTCCGGCCGGCGGCTGCATTGCGCTCGCCCAGGGCGAGACGTTCGACGTGATCAATGCCGCGGATGGTGCGAGCGCCTATGTCGCGCGCTGGATCGCCTTCGAACCGGAAACCGTGGCCGCCTTTGCCGCAACACCCGGCAAAGGCCGCCCTTTCGAGCGCGCCTTCACGATCGACCAGCCGCATCGCGGCTTTCAGGATGCCTTCGCGGATTGTGCGCAGGCAATCACGGAACCCGCCAGCATCCCCGTCGAAATTGCCCGCCACCGGCTTTCAGAACTGCTGCTTTGGCTCGATCTCGCGGGAGGGCGTTTCGTTGCGCCGAAGCCCGCGGGTGTCAGCGACCGTGTGCGCGCTATTCTCTCCGCAGAACCACACGCGAATTGGACAAGTACCGATCTCTGCCGGGCGCTGAATGTCAGCGAGGCGACGCTGCGGCGAAAGCTTGCTGCTGAAAGATGGTCTTTTCAGTCGCTGCTGATCGATGTGCGCATGTCGCTCGCCATGCAGCTCCTGCAATCGACGGAGCTTTCCGTCCTCAGCATTGCGCAAACCGTCGGCTACGAATCGCAATCGCGGTTTGCCACGCGCTTCCGCGCCCGCTTCGGCTTCCCGCCGAGCGCGATCCGCGGGCACATGAGGCCCGACCCGAAAATCAGCGCCGCTTCTTCGCCTTGCTGGCGAACGGATTGTCCGATGCCTTGAAGTGGATGCGGATCGGCACGCCGGGCAGGTTGAAGTCGTTGCGCAGGCCGTTCGTCAGGTAGCGGATATAGGATTCCGGCAGCGCATCGGGGCGTGTGCAGGAGATCATGAAGCCCGGCGGGCGCGCCTTCACCTGCGTCATGTATTTCAGCTTCAGGCGGCGGCCGGAGACGGCCGGTGGCGGATGCTGGATCTGCTGCGCATCGAGCCAGCGGTTGAGCTTGGCGGTGGAGATGCGGCGGTTCCAGGTACGGTCCGTATCGATGACGGCCTGCATCAGCTTGTCGAGGCCGCGGCCCGTCTGGCCGGAGACCGGCACGGCGCGGATGCCGCGTGCCTGCGGCAGCAGCCGGTCGGTCTTTTCGCGCAGTTCCGCGAGCACGGCCTGCGGGTCGTCGATCAGGTCCCACTTGTTGAAGGCGAGCACGGCGGCGCGGCCTTCGCGCAGCACAAAGTCGACGATCTGCAAGTCCTGCTTTTCGAAGGGGATCGTCGCATCGAACATGATGACCACGGTCTCGGCAAAGCGGATGGCGCGCAGGCCATCGGCGACGGAGAGCTTTTCCAGCTTCTCCTGCACACGCGCCTTGCGCCGCATGCCGGCCGTGTCGAACATCTTGATCGTTCGGCCTTTCCAGTCCCATTCGACGGAAATCGAATCGCGCGTGATGCCGGCCTCCGGGCCGGTCAGCAGCCGGTCCTCGCCCAGGAAGCGGTTGATCAGCGTCGATTTGCCGGCATTCGGGCGGCCGACGATGGCGACGCGCAGCGGCTTCGTCTCGTCATATTCCGGCTCGAAATCCTCGTCCTGCTCCGCGCCTTCGGCAGCGGCTTCCGCGCGCACGTCGACATCGGTTTCGGCCTCGTCGTCCTCGGGATAGGCGCGCTCCTCGCCGATCGCGGCGACGATCGCGTCGCGCAGGTCCAGCATGCCCTGGCCGTGTTCGGCAGAGATCGGCGTCGGCTCGCCGAGGCCAAGCGTGTAGGAATCGTAGAAGCCGCCATCGGAGCCGCGGGCTTCCGACTTGTTGGCGACGAGCACGACCGGCTTGCCCTTGCGGCGCAGCATGTCGGCGAGCGCCGTGTCGACAGGCGTGAGACCCGTCTTGGCATCGACGACGAAGAGCGAAAGGTCCGCCTCGTCAATCGCCGCTTCCGTTTGTGCCCGCATACGGCCCTGCAGCGTCTCGGGCGCGGCCTCTTCGAGGCCGGCGGTGTCGATGATGCGGAATTTCAGGTCGATGAGGCGCGCATCGCCGGGACGGCGGTCACGGGTGACGCCGGGCGTGTCGTCGACGAGAGCGAGCTTCTTGCCGACGAGCCTGTTGAACAGGGTGGACTTGCCGACATTGGGGCGTCCGACAATGGCGACGGTAAAGCTCATGATGTGTTCCGTTTCGGTGACCGGCGAAGGCCGGTTTAGGAGGACAGCTTGCCGCTTGCAGCAATCAGGTCAAGCAGCATCTGCGCGCGGTTGGCGACGTTGCGCGGGCTTTCGCTGTCGGCGAGGATCGCGTCGAACCATTCCTTGGCGCGGGCATAGTCCTCGTGTTTGTAGGCGGAGAGGCCGAGAACCTCGCGGGCCGAGTGGCGCAGCGCGCTCTGCGGCGTGGCGAGCTGTTCGGCCTCGGCGGAAACCTGGTCGTAGGTGCCGGTATCGACGAGCAGGTAGGCGGCGCGCAGGCGGGCTGCATCGCGCAGCGCCTGCGGCACCGAGGTGTCCTTGGAAATCGCGGTGAAGGCGCTGACGGCGCCTGCGGCATCCGTCGTCGCCAGAAGCGAGGCTGAGCGCATGCGGGCAAGCACCGGATAGGAGCCGAAACCGTCCTTTTCCAGCGCGGTCAGCGCGGCAAGCGCTTCCTCGTTCTTGCCTTCGCGGGCAAGCGTGAGGGCGGCGAGGAAGCTGTCGCCGGCGGCAGACGCCTCGCTGTCGCGCCAGTAATCGTAGCTCACCTTGCCGATCGTGCCGAGAACGACCAGCACGGCGATGCCGATGAGGATACGACCAAAACGCCTCCAGACCAGACGCATCTGGTCGGAGCGGAGTTCATCGTTGACCTCGCGGATAAAGCTGTCGTCCTGATTTACCATTCCCTGCCCGGCTCTTGCTGACGATTGGAGTTTGCGCCTTCTACTCCATTTTGGCCGCAAAGTAAGGGGGCAGGCGCGAAAAGCCCGGGATCAGCGCGCCGATCACGCCATCGGCGCGACGCCGATCACCCACTCGTGAAGCCAGAAGACGATGACGACGTAAAGCGCGAGGCCGACGACGACGGCAATCAGGTCGTTTTTCGCCGAGACGAAGACCGGCAGTTTCGTCTCGCCCGCGGCGATGCGCTTCTTCAGCGATATGCGCAGGATGACCGCCCAGGCGAGGATCGTCACGAAGAGCAGGACCGAATAGCTTTCGCCGTTCGCCAGAAGATGGGCGAGCGCCCAGATCTTGATGGCGACGAGGATCGGGAATTTCAGCTTCGTGCGGATATGGCCGGCCGGCAGGAAGCCGGCGACGAGACAGATCGAGGCGATCAGCATCAGCGTCAGCGCGATATGCGCCATGAAGGTCGGCGGGTAATAAAGCATCGCGCCACCATTCGCCCGCGCCTCGACAAAGCCGTAGGCAATGAGGACGAGGCTTGCGAGCGACACGATGCCGTGCAGTGCCATCCAGGCGGGCTTGCCGAGTGCTGCGATGCCGGCATCGCGCAGGCCGGGCGCGAAGGGGCGGATGAGATGGGTGACGATGAAGAGAACGAGACCGGCGATGAGCAACGTCATGGAAATGTCCCTGGAAAAAAGGCGGCGCGTGGCCGATCCCGTCTGGAATAGCCGTCAAGGCCGGACAATTCCAGCCCGATCAAAGGATTGCCGCATTCGGAAACCATGACAGACCCTTTGCAAATTGCCGCAGGTGCCCATGTCTTTCGCAATATCGTCCCGAATCCTCCCTTCCCTTCTCGCCGCCGGCCTCATCGCCGGTCCGGCGCTCGCCAAGGACGACACGATCGGGACGACCAAGCGCAAGCAGCTCGTCATCGTCTCCTTCGACGGCGCGCATGACAACCTGCTCTGGGAGAAGAGCCGCGCCATGGCAAAACGCACCGGCGCGCATTTCACCTATTTCCTCTCCTGCACCTTCCTCTTCCCGAAGGACGAGCGCGCCAAATACCAGGCACCGCATGAAAAGCGCGGCCGCTCCAATGTCGGCTTTGCGCCGGACCGGGAGGACACGATCCTGCGGCTAGGCGAAATCTGGCTGGCGAAGCTGGAAGGCCACGATATCGGCAGCCACGGCTGCGGCCATTTCGACGGCGGCAAGTGGAGCGCGGACGACTGGAAGGCCGAGTTCGCCTTCTTCCACGAGGCGCTGAAGAACGGCTGGCAGAATGCCGGCGTCGGCGAGCGCGAGCCTGCCGACTGGCAGCGCTTCGTGAAAGAAGACATCAAGGGGTTTCGCGCGCCCTATCTTTCCGCCGGCAACGGGCTGGTCAAGGCGCTGGAAGCCAACGGCTTCACCTACGACGCCAGCCTCGTCTCGAAGGGGCCGGCGATGCCCGTGGCAAGCGGCGCGCTCGCCCGCTTCGCGCTCCCCCTCGTTCCGGAAGGCGACGCACAGCGCCCCGTCATCGCCATGGACTACAATCTCTATGTCCGCCATTCCAAGGGCAAGGAGAAACCGGAGAAGAGCGCCGCCTTCGAGGAAAGCACGCTAAAGGCCTATCGCGACGCCTTCGCCAAACAATATGACGGCGACCGCATCCCCCTCCAGCTCGGCTTCCACTTCGTCGAGATGAATGCTGGCGCCTATTGGCGGGCACTCGACCGGTTCCTAACGGAGACCTGCGGAGAAAAGGACGTCGCCTGCGTCAGCTATGTCGAGGCGATGGACATTCTCGCAAAAGAAAAGAGGGCAGCCGGAGCCGCCCTCTAGATATAGATTATCCGCGCAGAAGCCGGTCAGGCGGGCTCGGCGTCTTCTTCCGTCTGGCGTGCCAGATAACGCTGGTCGATCTCCGGCAGCGGCTTGTCGTCGATCGCCGCCTCGAAGGCCTTCAGACGTTTGTGGATCGACAGCAGCTCGACGATCGTCGACCAGTAGTTCACGAGATACTGGAAGGAGTTGCTCACCTCGCCAAAGGCGGTGGCGATCTGCTGCCAGGTGCCCATGGTGATGCGGCCGGCCACGATGGTCGGGATCAGAATGAAGTTCAGGAAGATCGCGTCGAGCTGGCCATAGCCGAAGCGCGCCACGTTGAAGTAGCAATAGTGCCAGTACATGCGGAAATAGTTGCGCCGCACGTTGGAGAAGAGCTCGCGCACGCTGACGGGGTCGGCACGGTCCGCATGGTCCTCGCCATAGACGAGTTCCTTACGATAGGCCGCCTCGACGCGCTGGTTGCGGAACTGCAGGCCCGGCAGCTTGATCCCGGCGACGGCCAGCAGCACCGTACCGAACAGCGACCAGCCGATCGCCAGCCAGAACAGCGAATGCGGCACGGCGCCGAGTATCGGCAGGTCGCCGACGAATTCCGACATGCGGAACAGCAGCGGCAGGAACACCACCAGCGTCATGATCGAGTTGATGAAGGTGACGCCCAGCCCTTCGAGAATGTTGGCAAAGCGCATCGTGTCTTCCTGCACACGCTGCGAGGCACCTTCGATGTGGCGCAGCTTTGGCCACATGGACATGTAGTAATTGTTCATGGCGGTGCGCCAGCGGAAGACATAGTGGTTGGTGAAGAACGCCGTGATCACGTTGAGCGCGACGCCGACCATGCCGATTTCCAGGAAGCGCAGCTGCAACGAGAAGAGCTGCTCGGCCGTGACGTTGCCCTGTTTCGACAGCGCGCCCTGGAACAGGTCGAAGAACGGCCCGCGCCAGTTGTTCAGCGCCACCGATACCTGAACGGAGAAATAGGCGATGAAGATGATGAAGGCGGAGCCCCAGATCGACCAGTTCGTCCAGGGATGGTCGCGCGCGATCACCTTCCAGGCGAGGCCGAAGATCAGCACGAAGATCGTGAAATAGAGGTAGAACCAGAGGTTATCCGGCGAAACGAAATAGGCGAGGCCGATCGCGGCCTTCTCGTTCGGGCCGAGCGGCGGCAGGCCGATTGCGGCGCCGATTTGCGGCCCCACCGTATACCAGACGGCGATACACACGGCGGCCCAGACGATGCCTGAGGTAAAGAACAACTTCGGCTGCGGGAAGAAGGAGTGGAACAAGGTGCGAAACTCTCGTTTGCATAGGGCGGCAGCGCCACCGGTTCGCGCAGAACCTAGAGGAGTTTGCGCATCGCAACAATCGTTCGCGGCTTGTATTACCGAGATTTAATGGAAAGCGCCCCACCGGCGACGGTGATGGCGGCGGCCAGAAGCAGCGTGCCGGCGGCGGCAAGGCTCGGCAGCACGTAGCTTCCCGTGCGCGCTGCCAGAAAGCCCGCGCCCAGCGGCCCGAGGATCTGCCCCACCCCGAACGCCGCCGTCATCAGCGCCAGCACGCGGCGCGGGCTTTCGCTGGCAAGAACCCGGCCGAGCTGCAAGCCATAGGCCGTGATGACGATGAAGGTGAGGCCGAGCAGCGCCCCGCCGATGAGCGCCGAGGCCGGAAAGGGCAGCGTGACCGTGACCGCGACGCCGACCATCTCGACGAGGATCGCCGCGAGATAGGCCCTCGCCACGCCGTAGCGCCGCTCCATCGGCTTCCAGACCATGAGGGAGATCGCCGCGCAAGCGCCGGTGACGAGCCAGGTGAGGCATTCGAGCAGCGGGCTTTGCGCGCCCTCCCGCGCGATGGCGACGATGAAGGTGGCCGTCACGACATAGCCGATGCCGAACAGTCCATAGCTTACCGTCAGCGCCACCATGGGCCGGCTCCAGACGATCGGCGGCTCGCGCACCGCAACCGCACCGCCTGCCGGACGCGGCAGCAGCAGCATGACGACGGCGAGGCCGATGGCACCGAGCACGGCGCCTGCAAGCCAGTCGACGCGCCAAGGCGCAATCGTCGAGACGTGGACGAGCGACAGCAGGTAGACGAGCACGGCCGACACCGCGATGCCAATGCCGACGCCGGAAAAATGCGCCATCTGCACACGCGGATCCCGATGCGCGAGACCGACGGAAAGCACGATGCCGGTGGTGAAGATCAAGGCGAAGGCGCTGGCGAGCCCCGCGAGGAAGCGCACGACGGAAAGCGCCGCAACGCCGGACAGCAGGCTCATGGCGAGGAGCAGCAGAACCGTTGCGACAAGCGAGCCGAGCGCCAAGCGCCGCTCGATTCCGGCCGCCCAGCCATAGGCGGCGAGCACCGCGCCGAGCAGGTAGCCCGCAAAATTCGCCGCCGCGATGATGCCGGCATCGGCGGCGTTGAGCCCGAGGCCGGCCATCATGCCGGGCAGCACGGGCGTATAGAAGAAGCGGCCGAGCCCCATGGCGACGGCCATGGCGAGCGCGCCAGCAATGGCCGCCCGGACGGGTTCGCGCGACAGAACGGGCGTACTTTGTGTCATCGTCATGCCGCGACCATTGCACTGCAACATGAGACCGGCAAACGACAATTATTGATCGACGGATCAGCGCCGGTGAAGGCTTAACCTGGCAGCGTCACCACGATCGGCCCGCTGCGGGTGGCGACGACCGTATGCTCGAACTGCACCGTCGGGGCGCTCGGCTCGCTGTAGAGCGTCCACTCGTCCTTCGTGCCGCTTTCGGCCCAGTTGGCGCCGAGCGACAGGAACGGCTCGACGGTGAAGACCAGACCGTCCGTCATGCGGCGCTTTTCCTGCGGATCGGGCCAGGTGGCGATTTCCGTCGGCTCCTCGTGCAGCGAGCGGCCGACGCCGTGGCTGGCGAGGTTGGCGATCAGCGTATAGCGGTTCTTGCGCGCGAATTCGCCGATGGCCTTGCCGACTTCGGCGAGCGGCTTGCCGGCTTTGACTTCCTTGAGGCCGACCCAGAGCGCACGCTTGCCATCGCGGCAGAGACGCTCCACGGCCGGCGTCGAGCGCCCGACGGTGAAGGACGCGCCGGTATCGGCGAAATAGCCGTCGAGTTCGGCGGAGACGTCGATGTTGATGAGGTCGCCCTGCTTGATCACCCGGTCGCCCGGAATGCCATGCGCCACCTCTTCGTTGATGCTGATGCAGGTGGCGCCCGGAAACCTGTAGCAGCTCTCCGGTGCAGAAACTGCGCCCGCCGCCTCCAGCATGCGCCGGCCGATGAGGTCCAGTTCGGCGGTGGTCATGCCCGGCTGGATGGAGGTCGACATGTGCTGGAGCACATTGGCGCAAATCCGCCCGATCGCCTTCAGGCCGTTGAGGTCTTCATCGTTTTCCAGGGTCATCGCATCTCTCTTTCGCGGGCGGTCTTATCACGCCCGCGAGTGCTTGTCAGGCCGAAGCGGCCGCCGGCGCCTCCGCCAGCATCTCGCGCACAAGCGGAGCGACCTTCGTGCCGTAAAGCTCGATGCCGCGCATGATCTTGTCATGCGGCATCTGGCCGATGGCCATCTGGAGCAGGAAGCGGTCGTTCTTGAAAATCCGCTGGTGTGCCGCGATCTTCGTCGCCACCGTCTCCGGATCGCCGAGGAAGAGATGCCCCGTCGGGCCGGTCGACTGGTCAAACTGCGCCCGGCTGGTCGGCCCCCAGCCGCGTTCGCGGCCGATACGGTTCATCACCTCGGCCTGCGGCCCGTAGAAGGCATCGGCCGCAGCCTCCGTCGTATCGGCGATGAAGCCGTGCACGTTGATGCTGGTCTTCAGCTTCGCCTCGTCCTGCCCGGCGCGGCGCGCGGCCTCGCGGTAGAGATCGAAAAGCGGCGCATAACGCGACGGCGTGCCGCCGATGATGGCGAGCGCCAGCGGCAGGCCATAGGCCCCCGCGCGGGCAACCGATTGCGGCGTGCCGCCGACGGCAATCCAGATCGGCAACCTGCCATGCGCCGGGCGCGGATAGACGCCAAGCCCCGGCAACGGCGGCCGCATCGTGCCGTTCCAGGAGACTTTTTCGCTCTCGTTCAGCGCCAGCAGCAGGTCCAGCTTCTCCTCGAAGAGCTGGTCGTAATCATCGAGCGCATAGCCGAAGAGCGGGAAAGATTCTATGAAGGAGCCGCGCCCCGCCATGAGCTCCGCCCGGCCGCCGGAAATGAGATCGACGGTCGAATATTGCTGGAACACACGCACCGGATCGTCCGACGACAGCACCGTCACGGCGCTCGTCAGCCGGATGTTCTTGGTCCGCGCGGCGGCAGCCGCCAGCACGACGGCGGGTGCCGAGGCGGCATAATCCGGCCGGTGATGTTCGCCCAACCCGAACACATCGAGCCCCACCTGATCGGCAAGCTCGATCTCTTCCAAAAAAGATTCTTCAGCCGCCGCTCCCCTTCCCGCCCCTTGTCGGCGGCATTGGGATCGACGTCGGCGAATGTATAGAGGCCAAGTTCCATGGGATGTTCCGCGCAGGAGGGATTTGACCCGAGATATGTCCCGCGGCGGCGGTTTGAAAGGGCGGATGGGGAAACAGTGTGTTTACCGAAAGGGAACGGGGCGGTTTCCCGCCCCGTTCGTCCGTTCAGAGCTTCGAGGCAACCTCTTCGAGCTGGGTCGCCACCTGCCCCCAGCCCTCGTGAAAGCCCATCTTTTCATGCGCCTCGGCATCCTCGACATTCCAGTGGCGCGCGATGGCCGTGTAGCGGGTCTGGCCGTTGCCGAGGTCGTCGAACAGGATTTCCGCGCTGAAGAAGGCCTTTTCCGTCGGCTTCCAGTCCGGGCCGAAGGCATCCGTGGTGATGATGCGCTTGTCCTTCTCCACCTTCAGGAACACGCCGGTACTATCCATGTGAAAGCCGTCCGGGCCGGTCATCACCGTGCGGAACTTGCCGCCATCGCGCGGCTCCATGTCGACGAGCGCCAGCGCATAGGGCTTCGGCATGAACCACTCCTTCAGGATTTCCGGCGTCGTCCAGGCCTTGAAGAGCTGGGCCGGCGTGGCGTTCAGCACGCGGGTCAGCACCAGTTCGCGGTTGTTGGCGGGCTTGATTTCGTTGGTCTCGGTCATGGTCCGTTTCCTCTTTGGTGTGATCGGTTGGTTCGTATCAAGGACGGCCGGCGGGCGGCAGAACCGACAGCTACGCCGGATTATTTTTCCGCATTCACCATCTCGCGCTGCACGCTGTCGAGGTGCTGGCGGATATGGGCCGCCTCGGCCGGCGTGGTGGCGAGCGCAATGGCGCGGTCGAAGGCCTCATGCGCCTCTCGGTAGCGGCCGAGCTGCTTCAGAAGGCCGCCGCGCAGGCCATGGAAATAGAAATAGCCGTTTAGTTTCTCCGCCAGCGGCTCGACCAGCGCCAGCGCCGCCTCCGGCCCCTCGCGCTTCGAAACGGCGACCGCCCGGTTGAGCCGCACCACCGGCGACGGCTGGAGGCGTTCGAGCGTTTGGTAGAGCAGGTCGATCTGCAACCAGTCCGTCTCCGCCGCCGTTTTGGCGCGGGCATGCAGAGCCGCAATTGCCGCCTGGATCTGGAAGGCGCCCGGCGTGCGATGCCGGATCGCCTTGTCGATCAGCACCAGCGCCTCGTCTATCAGCCCGCGGTCCCAGAGCGAACGGTCCTGGTCTTCCAGCAGCACGATCTGGCCCTGCTTGTCGAAACGCGCCTCAAGCCGCGAATGCTGGATGAGGATCAGCGCCGTCAGCCCCATGATCTCCGGTTCGGAGGGGAAGAGCGTGAGCAGCAGCCGGCAAAGCCGGATCGCCTCCGCGCAGAACGGCGCATCCGCCCGCTCCGGCACGCCGGCCGAATAGCCCTCGTTGAAGACGAGGTAGATCATCGCCGCGACGATGCCGAGCCGCTCGGCCCGCGCCACCGCATCCGGCGTCTCGAAGGGAATACCCGCCGCCCCCACCTTCGCCTTCGCCCGGGTGATGCGCTGCTCCATCGCCGCTTCCGAGACGAGGAAGGCGCGCGCGATCTGCTTCACCGAAAGCCCGGAGACGATGCGCAGCGCCAGCGCGATCTGCTGTGTCGCCGGTAGATCCGGATGGCAGCAGACGAAGAGCAGGCGCAAAATATCGTCGCGGTAATGCGCGCCGTCCAGCCGGTCCGCAAGGTCGCTCTCCGTATCCTCCAGATCGGACAGAACCTCCTCGGGCGGAAGCGGCTGGTGCTTGGCGCGTTTGCGCACCTGGTCGATGCCGCTGTTGCGGCCGACGAAGATCAGCCATGCTGCCGGATCGCGCGGCGGACCTTTTTCGGGCCAGTTTTTCAGCGCGCGAAGGCAGGCCTCCTGAAAAGCCTCCTCCGCAAGGTCGAGGTTGCGGAAGTAGCGCAGAAGCGCCCCCATGGCCTGCGGCCGTGCCGACGTCAGCGCCAGATCGATCCAGGCAAGCTCTGTCATTTTATGGGACCTCCCGGATTGAAGAACTGCAACGGCCGGATTTCATAGGTGCCGTTGGCCGGATTGGCGGCGGAAAGCTCGCGCGCAAAAGTGATCGCCTCCTCCAGCGTTTCCACCTGGATGACGAAGAAGCCGAGGAACTGTTCCTTGGTTTCGGCAAAAGGCCCGTCCATGACGATATCGTCCGTCGCACCCTTGCGTACCGTGACCGCCGCCGTCGTCGGCATCAGCCGCGCGACGGGACCGAGCTTGCCCGCCTCCGCATAGCGCTGGTTGACGGCGCCGAGATCGGCCATGACCTTGTCGTCCAGCTCCTTGCTCCAGGCGCTGACTTCACTTTCGCTATCATAACAAAGAACGGCATACAGCATGGTGAACTCCCGTTGGTTGGAAGACGTAGAAGTAGCGTCTCAGCCGACAGGGCGGAACGGAATATTTTTGATTTTCCGACGGAATGGTGCCGCGCAACGCGTGACCGTGGCGAAGAACCTCAGTTCAACCGCGACCCGAGAGCGACCGGCCGCTGGGTTTTCTTCATGAGTGCCTTGAAGACATGGTAGCGGCGCCGGCCCGCCTCCTTGGCCTGGTAGAGCGCAAGATCCGACTGCTCCAGCAACTGCTCGAACGGCGCCTTGCCGTAAGCGACGCCCACGGAAGCACCGATGTTGATGCCGCCGATATTCACATCCTGCTTGGTCGCCTCCGCCGCCTCCACGACCACTTCGGCGAAGTCTTGCGCATGGCCGAGCGACGTGTTGTCGAGGATGACGATGAATTCGTCGCCGCCGGTACGCGCCGCAAAACCGCTGACGGAAACGACGGCTGTCATCAGCCGCGCGGAAAACGCCCGCAGCACCTGATCGCCCACATCGTGGCCGAGGCGATCGTTGACGTCCTTGAAATGGTCGAGGTCGATATGCAGCACGGCGATCGGCACCGTCCGGGGCGATTTGCGCGCGGCCAGGAACCGCTCCAGGCCGCGACGGTTCGGCAGGCCGGACAGGAAATCGTGCAGGGCGGAATGCTCCAGCAGCCGGTGGCTCTCCTCAAGCTGCTCGGCGCGGCGCATCAACTCTTCCTGCATCATCACGTCGGCGGTGACATCCCATTCCGCGCCGATGAAGAAGGGCGTTCCGTCCTGGTTTTCGTAATAATGGGCGCGCGAACGCACATGGCGCATCTGGCCGTCCGGCAGCAGGATGCGGAATTGCGAGGAATAGCCGCTCTTGTTTTCTATGGCCCGATCGAAATCGGCGCAGGCGCGCTCGCGGTCGCCGGGATGGACATGATCGATCCAGGTGACGACCGAGCCGAATTCGATGCCGTAGAGATCACAAAGCCGCTTATCCCAGACCACCGCGTCGGTGACGAGATTGTGTTCCCATATGCCCATCTGCGACGCTTCGAGCGCGAGCGCCAGCTTGCGGTAGAGCAGCCGAAACTCTTCCGCAGATTCATTGGGGAGCTGAACTGGCTCCAATGCTCGCTCCTCTACGCCAATGGCCTCGGAACGATGGCGGCACGCTCATCCGTGATGGCAGCCTCTCCTAACCCTTATCGTCCCCACACCCCGAGCCTACCGCACGTTTCTCAACATCCCGTTGCCGGCTGTCGCTAAAATCGAACATTTTCGGTGTGTTTCATAGGCAGGTCGGCAGGCGGGTGTCGCGCCGGTTTACCCGTCGCTCAGCGTCCGCCGCACCGCATCCTTCCAGCCCTTGATCTTCGTGGCCCGCGTCTTCTCGTCCATCTTCGGCTCGAAGCGCGTATCGCGCGCCCAGGACTTGGCAAAACCCTTGCGGTCCGGCCAGACACCGGCACGCTGCCCCGCAAGCCAGGCCGCACCGAGCGCCGTCGTCTCCAGGATGGTCGGGCGGTCCACCGGCGCGTCCAGGATGTCGGCAAGGCGTTGCATGGTCCAGTCGGAGGCGACCATGCCGCCGTCGACGCGCAGGACCGTCTCCTTGCCGTTGGCCTTCCAGTCCTTGTGCATGGCGTCGAGCAGGTCGCGCGTCTGGTAGCAGACGGCCTCCAGTGCTGCGCGGGCGAACTCCGCGGGGCCGGTGTTGCGCGTCATGCCATAGATCGCGGCGCGCGCCTCCGGGTCCCAATGCGGCGCGCCAAGCCCGGTGAAGGCTGGCACGAGATAGACGTTCTGCGTCGGGTCGGCCTGTGCCGCGAGATCGCCGGTATGAGGTGCGGCCTTGATGACCTTCAGCCCGTCGCGCAGCCATTGCACGGCGGCACCGGCGATGAAGATCGAGCCCTCCAGCGCATAGGTCGTCTCGCCGTCGAGGCGGTAGGCGATTGTGGTGAGCAGGCGGTTCTTCGAGCGCACCATGTCGGCGCCGGTGTTGAGCAGCGCAAAGCAGCCGGTGCCGTAAGTGGATTTCATCATGCCCGGCTCGAAGCAGGCCTGGCCGATGGTGGCGGCCTGCTGGTCGCCGGCCACGCCGAGGATCGGGATTTCCGCGCCGAACAGCGCCTTTTCCGTCACGCCGAAATCCGCCGCGCAATCCAGCACCTCCGGCAGCATGGCTTTGGGCACGCGCAGGATGTCGAGCAGTTCGCTGTCCCAGTCGTTGGCCGCGATGTTGTACATCAGCGTGCGGCTGGCATTGGTGGCATCGGTGACATGCGACTTGCCGCCGGTCAGCCGCCAGATCAGGAAGGTGTCGATCGTGCCGAAGCAGAGGTCGCCCTTGGCACCCCGCGCCCGCGCACCCTTCACGTTAGAGAGCATCCACGACAGTTTCGTGCCGGAGAAATAGGGGTCGAGCAGCAGGCCGGTCTTCTTGGTAAAGGTCTTTTCGAGATCCTGCTTCTTCAGCTTCTCGCAATAGGAGGCGGTGCGGCGGTCCTGCCAGACGATGGCATTGTGGATCGGCTTGCCGCTCTCGCGCTCCCACACGACGACCGTCTCGCGCTGGTTGGTGATGCCGATGGCGGAAATGTCGGCGGCCTTGACGTCGGCCTTCTTCAACGCGGCCTTGACCGACCAGACGACGCTGTCCCAGATTTCTTCCGGATCGTGCTCGACCCAGCCGGATTGCGGAAAGATCTGCGTGAATTCCTTCTGGCCGGAGCCGACGACCTTCTGGTTGCCGTCGAAGACGATCGCCCGGCTCGAGGTCGTGCCCTGATCGATCGCAAGAACATATCCGCCCATGCTTGCCTCCCAGCTGAAGGTCGCTCCCAGACCCTTCGGAATCTTCAATACGACATCAAAACGAATGTCAAAGGAAAATAAAACGCAAATCGCGTTACCCGCCCCACGCCACTCTACAGCGCGGAAAACGCAATTGTCATCGCGTTGTTTTTAGGCGTAGGCTGACGCGAAGCAGCATATCGGGAGTTGAAAAGCATGAAGAGTGTCGTCGTAACCGGCTCCACCAGCGGCATCGGCCTCGCCATCGCCACCGCCTTTGCGCAAAGCGACGCCAATGTCGTCATCAACGGTTTTGGCGCGGCCGACGAGATCGAGGCGGCCCGCGCCAAGCTCGACGGCCTCGGCAAGGGCCGCGTCATCTACCACCCGGCCGACATGACCAAGCCGCACGAAATCTCCGACCTCATCCAGACGGCCGTGGAACAATTCGACGGCGTCGACATCCTCGTCAACAATGCCGGCATCCAGCATGTCGAGAAGATCGAGGACTTTCCGCCGGAAAAGTGGGACCAGATCATCGCAATCAACCTGTCGAGCTCTTTCCACACCATCCGCAACGCCATTCCGCTCATGAAGCGCAAGGGTTTTGGCCGCATCATCAACGTCGCCTCCGCGCACGGCCTCGTCGCCTCGCCGTTCAAGGCCGCCTATGTCGCGGCGAAACATGGTATCATGGGCCTGACCAAGACCGTGGCGCTGGAAATCGCCGAAAACGGCATCACCGCCAACGCGATCTGCCCCGGCTACGTGCTGACGCCGCTCGTCGAAAAGCAAATCCCCGACACGGCAAAGGCGCGCGGCATCAGCGAAGCGCAGGTGAAGTCCGACGTCATGCTGAAATTCCAGCCGACCAAGGAATTCGTCGGCGTCGACGAGGTGGCGGCCATCGCGCTTTTCCTCGCGTCCGATGCGGCAAAATCGATCAACGGCACCCATATATCCGTCGATGGCGGCTGGACCGCCCAATAAGGATAAAGATGCACACGGACACCGGCAGCATCCGCTTCATCCTGAATGGCGAGGACATTGCGCTCCGCCATGTGCCGCCGACGGGCACGCTGCTTGACTGGCTGCGGCTGCGCCGCCGCCTCACCGGCACCAAGGAAGGCTGCGCGGAGGGCGACTGCGGCGCCTGCACCGTGCTGGTCGGGCGCGTGGTCGAGGGCCGGCTCGCCTATGAGAGTGTCAATGCCTGCATCCGTCTGCTGGGCTCGATGAATGCGACCCATGTCGTCACCGTCGAGCATCTGGCGGGGTCGGATGGCGTGCTGCATCCCGTGCAGCAGGCGATGGTGGACTATCACGGCTCGCAATGCGGCTTCTGCACGCCCGGCTTCGTCATGTCGCTCTACGGCCTCTGGCTTGCCGATCCGACGCCGGACCGCGCGCGTATCGAAAAGGCGCTGCAAGGCAATCTCTGTCGCTGCACCGGCTACGAGCCGATCGTGCGCGCCGCCGAGGCGATTGCCACCGCGCGGCCGAGCGCCGTGTTCGATCCCATCGAGCGCACGCGGGCGGCGGTGCTGGCGAAGCTAACTGCCATGGCGCCGACGGAAACCATTCGCATCAGCGAGGGCAACGGCCGGGTGATCGTGCCCGCCTCGCTCGACGATCTCGCCGGCATCCTCGCTGAAGAACCGAAGGCGACCGTCGTCGCCGGCTCCACCGATGTCGGCCTCTGGGTGACGAAACAGTTCCGTGACCTCAACCCCGTCGTCTTCATCAACCACCTTGCCGAGTTGCAATCGATCGAGGAGACGGTGGAGGGTATCCGCATCGGCGCCGGCGTCACCTATAGCCAGGCCTTCGCCGCACTCTGTCGCGTGATCCCGGCGCTGCGTCCGCTGATCGACCGTATCGGCGGCGAACAGGTGCGCAACATGGGCACGATCGGCGGCAACATCGCCAACGGCTCCCCCATCGGCGACACCCCGCCGCCGCTGATCGCGCTCAGCGCCACGCTCACCCTGCGCTCCAAAGACGGCCGGCGCGAGTTGCCGCTCGAAAGCTACTTCATCGACTACGGCAAGCAGGACCGCCGCGCCGGCGAGTTCGTCGAAAGCCTCTTCGTGCCCGCCCTGCCCGCGAACACCCACTTTGCCGTCTACAAGATCACGAAGCGCCGCGACGAGGACATTTCAGCGCTCTGCGGCGCCTTCCGCGTCACGCTTTCGCCGGATGGCACCGTCACCGACGCCCGCCTCTGCTTCGGCGGCATGGCCGGCACGCCGAAGCGGGCGAGCAACGTCGAGGCTGCGCTCCTCGGCAAGTCCTGGACTGAGGCCACCATCGATGACGCCCGGGCCGCCTTCGACGCGGACTACAAGCCGCTGACCGATTGGCGTGCCACGGCCGACTACCGCATGCTGGCGGCCAAGAACCTGCTGACGCGGTTCTATCTCGAAACCTCCGGAGAAATCGCGCAGGTGCGGCGGTTCGAGGAGGTCGCATGAGAGCGAGCACATGCGGAAGGTGGATCCTCGGGTCAAGCCCGAGGATGACGGAGGGGAGGAAATGGAGGCGCCTGCAAAGCGCGCTTCCGGATAAGGCGGCGCTTCTTCCTGCCCCTCGCACCACCCTCTATCCCGTCATCCTCGGGCTTGACCCGAGAATCCACCCGCACGGCACGCCGCCCGCCGCTTTCGTAGCGGCATCCGGTACCGCAGGACCCCGCTGATGGACCAGTCCACCTTCGAAGACCGCAAGACGATCTCCGCGCCCATGCACGCATCGCTGCGCCACGATTCGGCGCACAAGCACGTCGCCGGCACTGCCGATTACATCGACGACATGCCGGAGCCCGAGGGCACGCTGCATGCGGCGCTCGGTATGAGCGACCGGGCGCATGCCGACATCCTCGCCGTCGACCTTTCCGCCGTGAAGGCCTATCCCGGCGTCGTGCTGGTGCTGACCGGCGCCGACATGCCCGGCGTCAACGATATCAGCCCCTCCGGCCGCCATGACGAACCGGTGCTGGCGGAGGGCAAGGTGGAGTTCCACGGCCAGGCGATCTTCTGCGTCGTCGCCGAGACCCGCGAGGCGGCCCGCCGCGCCGCGCGGCTGGCAAAGATCGACTACCGCGACCTGCCGCATTGGACCGACGTCACGGACACACTCGCCCATGGCGCGGCCCTCGTCACCGAACCGCTGACGTTGAAACGCGGCGATGCGGAAGGCGCGCTGGAAACGGCGCCGCACCGGCTGAAGGGCCAGATGCGCGTCGGCGGGCAGGATCATTTTTATCTCGAAGGCCATATCGCGCTCGCCATTCCCGGCGAGGACGACGAGGTCACCGTCTGGTCCTCCACCCAGCATCCGAGCGAGGTGCAGCACATGGTGGGTCATGTGCTCGGCGTGCCCTCCAATGCCGTGACCGTTCAGGTGCGCCGCATGGGCGGCGGTTTCGGCGGCAAGGAGACGCAGTCCAACCAGTTCGCCGCCCTCGCCGCCGTCGCGGCGAAGAAACTGAACCGCGCCGTCAAATTCCGCCCCGACCGCGACGAGGACATGACGGCGACCGGCAAGCGGCACGACTTCCTCGTCGATTACGAGGCGGGTTACGACGACAAGGGCCGCATCCAGGCGATGAAGGCGAACTATGCCGCGCGCTGCGGCTATTCCTCCGACCTCTCCGGCCCCGTCACCGACCGCGCGCTGTTCCATGCGGACAATGCCTATTTCTACCCGCACGTGCTGCTCACCTCGCAGCCCCTGAAGACGCACACCGTCTCCAATACGGCCTTCCGCGGTTTCGGCGGGCCGCAGGGGCTGGTCGGTGGCGAGCGCATCATCGAGGAGATCGCCTACGCGCTGGGTAAAGACCCGCTGGAGGTGCGCAAGGCGAATTTCTACGGCCTGCCCGGCTCCGACCGCGTGCTGACGCCCTATCACCAGACGGTCGAAGACAACATCATCCACCGCATCGTGGAAGAGCTGGAAACCTCGTCCGACTATCAGGCACGCCGCGCGGAAATCCTCGCCTTCAACGAAAAAAGCCGCGTGATCCGCAAGGGCATCGCGCTGACCCCGGTCAAGTTCGGCATCTCGTTTACAGCGACCTGGTACAATCAGGCCGGCGCGCTGGTGCATGTCTATCAGGACGGCTCGATCCACCTGAACCATGGCGGCACGGAGATGGGCCAGGGCCTGTTCACCAAGGTCGCGCAGGTGCTCGCCGATGCCTTCCAGGTCGATATTTCGCAAGTGAAAATCACCGCGACGACGACGGCCAAGGTGCCGAACACGTCGGCGACCGCCGCCTCCTCCGGCTCGGATCTTAACGGCATGGCGGCCTATGACGCGGCCCGCCAGATCAAGCAGCGCCTCGTCGCCTTCGCAGTCGAAAAATGGGGCGTGGCACCGGAAGACGTCGCCTTCGTGCCGCATCACGTGCGCGTCGGCGATGCGCTCATCCCCTTCGCGGACTTCGTCAAGCAGGCCTATATGGCGCGCGTGCAGCTCTCCGCCGCAGGCTTCTACAAGACGCCGAAAATCCACTGGGACCGGGCGAAGGGCATGGGCACGCCCTTCTATTATTTCGCCTATGGCGCCTCGGTCTCGGAAGTCTCGATCGACACGCTGACCGGCGAATATCTCGTCGACCGCGTCGATATCCTGCACGATGTCGGCCGCTCGCTGAACCCGGCGATCGACAAGGGCCAGGTCGAGGGCGCCTTCGTGCAGGGCATGGGGTGGCTGACGACGGAAGAACTGTGGTGGGACGGCAAGGGCCGGCTACGCACGCACGCCCCCTCGACCTACAAGATCCCGCTCGCCTCCGACCGCCCGAAAATCTTCAACGTCAAGCTCGCCGAATGGGCGGAAGCTGCCGAGCCGACCATAGGCCGCTCCAAGGCCGTCGGCGAGCCGCCCTTCATGCTGGCGGTCTCCGTTCTGGAGGCGCTCTCCATGGCCGTCGCCAGCACCACCGGCTACCGCCAATGCCCGAAACTCGATGCCCCGGCCACGCCGGAACGCGTGCTGATGGCCATAGAGCGCCTGAAAGCCCGCAAAGAAGGATGAAATGAACTTTCTGCAGGACAGTCTAGAGGGCTTTCTGGCCCGGGAACACCGTGTCGTCATCGTCGAAGTCACCGCCGTCAAAGGCTCCGCACCGCGCGACGAAGGCACGTTCATGCTGGTGGCGCCAACCGAAATCCACGGCACCGTCGGCGGCGGCCAGCTCGAACATATGGCGATCGAGAACGCGCGAAAGATGCTGGGCAGCGCCGGTGGCGAGGCGACGCTCGACATCCCCCTCGGCCCCGATATCGGCCAATGCTGCGGCGGGCGCGTCGAGCTCACCTTCACCTTCGCCGACGAGGCGGCGCGCGCGGCACTCGACAAGCGCGTGGCGGACGAGGAACGGCGCAAGCCGCAGGTCTGGGTGTTCGGCGCCGGCCATGTCGGCCGGGCACTTGCTGAAGCGCTGACGCTGCTGCCGCTCAAAGTCTTCGCCGTGGAGGCGCGCGAAACCGAACTCAACCAGCTGACCTCGGAGGTTCACCGCCGCATGGTCGCCATGCCGGAATCGCTGATCGCGGATATCCCTGCGGGCTCCGCCGTGGTCATCGTCACGCATGACCACGCCCTCGACTTCCTGATCGGGCAGGAAGCGCTGAAACGCACTGACCTTGCCTATATCGGCATGGTCGGCTCGAAGTCGAAGCGCGGCGCCTTCGTCCACCATCTGGAGGAGCAGGGCATGGATCGCGCGGAGGCCGACCGGCTGGTCCTGCCGATCGGCGGCACTGATGTCGATGACAAACGGCCGGAGGTCATCGCCGCGATGACCGCCTCGGAAGTGCTGCTCGCCTTCGCCGCCTGGCGCAACAAATCGGCTTAACGGCCGTCGAGAAACCCAAGGTCGCGCTTCAGATGGTCGGACAGCGCGCACGGATCGAGCCTCGGAGGGCGGCCTCTCTTCTTCCTGCGAAAGACGAGAGAGAGCTTATACAAAATCCCTGGCCTGCGGAATTCCAGCGCGCCCGTCGGCGTGTCTTCGGTGATGCATGTCATTGGGAAATCCTCGTAAATCCTGTTCCATTGCTTGCAGGGTGCGCCGAAAGGTGATGAAATTCCAATCGAACCTTTGTCTGCATGCATGAAGAGAACTTGGCCATGAAGATGTCGCGCAACTTTCCGCTGAATGCGCTCCGCGTCTTCGAGGCCGCCGCCCGGCATGCGAGTTTCACCCGCGCCGGCGACGAGCTGGGCATGACGCAGACCGCCGTCAGCTATCAGGTCAAGCTCCTGGAGGAGACGCTGGGCGAGACGCTGTTCCTGCGCCAGCCACGGCAGGTGATGCTGAGCGAGGCCGGCGAACGGCTCGCGCCGAAGGTCGCCGAAGGGCTCGCCAAGCTCGCGGAGGCGGTGGCGGACCTGCGCGGGGCCGCGGAGCAGAAGCTGCACATCCACTCGACGCCCACCTTCGCCACGCAATGGCTGAGCCGCACGCTCGGCGATTTCCAGCTCAAGCATCCCAACATCGCCGTCAGGCTTTCCACCTCGCAGGAGGTGATCGACTTTTCCAGGGAGGAGGCGGATGTCTCGATCCGCTGGGGCAAGGGCGACTGGCCGGGCCTCGAATGCCACCGCGTCATGCGCATGGACTTCGGGCCGATGCTGAGCCCGGCGCTGGCAGAGACGATCGGCGGCGTGCATGAGCCGGCCGATCTCCTGAAACTGCCGATCATCAGCGCACCGGATATCTGGTGGCCCCTCTGGTTTTCGGCCGCCGGCATCGACAATCCGGGCCTGGAACGCTATCCCCGCAACGAACTCGGCGTGCAGACGATCGACGCGCAGGTGGCGATGGCCGGCCAGGGGGTGGCGATCCTCAATCCCGGCCATTTCCGGGCGGAGGTCGCCGCCGGCCTGCTTTACCAGCCGTTCACCCTCACCTGCAACGACGGCCGCGACTACTGGCTGGCCTACCCGGAAAACCGCCGCAACATTTTGAAGATCCGCGCGTTTCGCGAGTGGATTCTGGCGACGCTGCCGACAGAGGCGTAAGGTGGCTCGAACCAAGAGCCTGGAAGTGGAGTTTTATCTTGAGCGTTGCCTTCATGAAGGAAGAGAGTGCCGAAGCGGCATCGGAAACCCAGTTGCCCGATCGGCCGATTTCGCCGCATCCGAACCTGGTGACGCCGGCCGGCCTGAAGGCGCTCGAAACGCAGCTTGCCGAAGCGCGCGCGGCCTGCGAAGCCGCGAACACCGTCGAGGACATCAATGAGCGGCGCCGGCAGACGGCAGGCCCGCTGCGCGACCTGCGCTACTTCGCGGAGCGCGTTCACACGGCGCAGGTGATGCCCAACCCGGCTTCGAGCGAGACCGTCGCCTTCGGCAGCACGGTCACCTTCAGCCGGGACGACGGCCGCACCCAGACCTACCGCATCGTCGGCGAGGACGAGGCGGACCCCAAGGCCGGCTCGATTTCCTATGTGTCGCCAGTGGCGCGCCTCCTCATGGGCAAGGCGGTCGGCGAGGTGGTGAGCGTCGGCGCGCAGGAACTGGAGATCACCGCCATATCCTGAGGCCCGTCCCTATAGGGTCCCTTCCCTCGCCCGGGAATATTGCGCAATGTGCACAGCGGGAGACAGGACGGAAGGGAACGCGCACGCATGTATGAATATGCCATCGCCTGGGAATGGCTGACTTTCGCGGTCCGCTGGCTGCATGTCATCACCGCCATCGCCTGGATCGGATCCTCCTTCTATTTCATCGCGCTCGACCTCGGCCTGGTGCGGCGGCCGCACCTGCCGCCGGGGGCCTATGGCGAAGAATGGCAGGTGCATGGCGGCGGCTTCTACCACATCCAGAAATACCTCGTGGCGCCGGCGGCAATGCCGGAGCACCTGACCTGGTTCAAATGGGAGAGCTACGTGACCTGGCTCTCAGGCTTCGCGCTGCTCTGTCTGGTCTATTACGGCGGCGCGGACCTCTTCCTGATCGATCGCAACGTGCTGGACGTCTCGACGCCGGTGGCGATCCTCATTTCGCTCGCCTCGCTCGGCCTCGGCTGGATTCTCTACGACCTGCTCTGCAAGTCGCCACTGGGGAAAAACACCTGGGGGCTGATGATCGTCCTCTATTTCATCCTCGTCGCCATGGCCTGCGGCTACACGCAGGTCTTCACCGGCCGCGCCGCCTTCCTGCATCTCGGCGCCTTCACGGCGACGATCATGTCGGCCAACGTCTTCTTCATCATCATGCCGAACCAGCGGGTGGTGGTGGCGGATCTGATCGCCGGGCGCATTCCGGACCCGAAATACGGCGTCATCGCCAAGCAGCGCTCGACGCACAACAACTACCTGACGCTGCCCGTCATCTTCTTCATGCTGTCGAACCATTATCCGCTCGCCTTCGCAACGGCCTTCAACTGGATCATCGCGGCGCTGGTCTTCCTGATGGGCGTGACGATCCGGCACTGGTTCAACACGACCCATGCCCGCAAGGGCAAGCCGACCTGGACCTGGTTCGTCACCGCCCTCCTCTTCGTCCTCATCATGTGGCTGTCCACCGTGCCGAAGGTGCTGACCGGCGAGAGCGCCGGCCTTGCGCCGTCGGCGCAGCGCTTCGCCTCGAACGACCATTTTCCGGCAGTGCGCGATCTCGTCTCGACGCGCTGTTCGATGTGCCATGCGGCGGAACCCGTTTGGGAGGGGCTGCGCGCTGCGCCGAAGGACGTGATCTTCGAAAGCGAATCCCAGATTGCCCTCCATGCCCGCGAGATCTATCTGCAGGCGGGCCGCAGCCACGCCATGCCGCCGGGCAATGTCACCGGCATGACGAAGGAGGAGCGCGCGCTCATCACCGCCTGGTTCGAAACCGCCGCAGAAGGAAGCTGACCGCCCATGACGAAAACCCTCATCCGCGGGCGCCTGCTCTCCTTCCTCCGCCGGCCGGACGCGATCGACGACACGACGAGCTATCGCTACGAAGAGGACGGTGGCCTGCTGATCGAGGACGGCCGGATCGCAGCCGTCGGCCCCTATGCGCAAGTGCGCGCCGCCGAACCCGATGACGTTGAAGAAATCGACCACCGCCCGCACCTCATCCTGCCCGGCCTCATCGACACGCACCTGCATTTCCCGCAGATGCAGGTGATCGGCTCCTATGCCGCCAACCTGCTGGAATGGCTGAACACCTACACGTTTCCGGAAGAATGCCGCTTCGTCGAAAGCGCGCACGCCGCCCGCATCGCCCGGCATTTCTACGACGAGATGATCCGCCACGGCACGACGACGGCGGTCGCCTATTGCTCGGTGCACAAAGCCTCGGCTGACGCCTATTTCGCGGAAGCGCTGGCGCGCGGCATGTGCATGGTCGGCGGCAAGGTGATGATGGACCGCAATGCGCCGCAGGGCCTGCTCGATACGCCGCAGATGGGCTATGACGAGACCCGCGCGGTGATCGCCGAATGGCACGGCAAGGGCCGCAACCACGTCGCCATCACCCCACGCTTCGCCATCACCTCGACGCCGGCGCAGATGGAGATGACGGCGGCGCTCGCTCGCGAGTTCCCGGACCTGCACATCCAGACGCATCTCTCCGAAAACCACGACGAGATCCGCTTCACCAGCGAACTCTATCCGGATGCGATCGATTATACGGATGTCTACGCGAAATACGGCTTGCTCGGGCGCAAGAGCCTGTTCGGCCATTGCATCCACCTGTCGGAGCGCGAGGCCGATGCGATGAGCGAGGCGGGTGCCGTGGCGGTGCACTGCCCCACCTCAAACCTCTTCCTCGGCTCCGGCCTGTTCCCGCTCAAGAGCCTTTCGCGGCGGGAGAAACCGGTGCGCATCGCCGTCGCCACCGATATCGGGGGCGGCACGAGCTATTCCATGCTGAAGACGATGGACGAGGCCTACAAGATCCAGCAATTGCTCGGCGAGCGGCTGAACCCGTTCGACAGCTTCTACCACATGACGCTCGGCAATGCCGAAGCCCTGTCGCTCGCCGACCGCATTGGCACGCTGGAGGTGGGCACCGACGCCGATTTCGTGGTGCTCGACGCTGCCGCCACCCCCGCCATGGCGCTGAAGATGGAGGTGGTGCGCTCGCTCACCGACGAACTTTTCCTGCTCCAGACAATGGGCGACGACCGCGCGGTGCGCGAAACCTATGTGGCGGGCAAGGCGATGAAGGCGGCGCTCTAGCTGCCGCGATAGGTCGAGTAGCTGTACGCCGAGAGCAGCAGCGGCACATGATAATGGCTCGACGGATCGGCGACGCCGAAGCGCAGCGGGATGCGGTCGAGGAAGGCGGGTTCGGTGACGGCGGCACCGCTCGCGCGCAGGTAATCACCGGCGTGGAACACCAGTTCATAGGTGCCGGCCATGAAGCCGACGCCTTCGACGAGCGGCGCATCGACGCGGCCGTCGTCGTTCGTCACCGCGCTCACGATATGCTGGTGCTCCTCGTTCTCGATCCAGTAGAGGTCGATCTTCAGGCCGGCCGCCGGCTTGCCGAGTGCGGTGTCGAGGACATGGGTCGTCAGGCGGCCGGGCTTGTTCATGGTTTCCCTCAGGGCTGTTCGATGATGAACGGGGTCTCGAAGAAGAACTCTTCCAGGTTGACGCCGCCGCCGAGGCGGTCGACCACGAGGAAATCGCTTGGCGCGCCGAGCGTCATCAGCGGATGGTGCCAGACATTGCGGCGGTAGTTGACGCCCTGCCGCCCGCCGGCGCGAAAGACCTGCGGCCTGCCCGGACGGCCGCCCTCGTCCTCGGCCGCGATCACCAGCCAGGGCCGGTCGTCGATCGGCGAAAAACTCTGGCTGCCGAAGGGATGGCGCTCCATCATGTCGACAGCATAGGGGAAGGCGCGCGGGGCACCACGGAAGAGGTTGATGATCACCTTCGCATCCTCGCCCACGGCCTCGGCCTCAGCGAGCGCGTGATAACGTTCCGTCGTGCCGCCGTTGATATGGCGCATCGCGGCGGGATCGGCTTCGATCACCGTGCCGAAAGGCGCGAAGGCCTCCCGTGTCAGCGGCTGGATGGTCAGTCTTTCAGCCATCAGACTGCCCTCCCGGGGAGAGGAAGGGCGGTCATTCGGTCGTCGGGCATTGTCAATCTCCGGGGAGAGCAGCTTTCAATCTGAGGAGCGCGATGCGCTCCACCTGGGTTTTCGCGGTTTCGAATTCCTCGTCGGCCGTGTTGCCGACGCGGGCTTCAAAGGCCGCGAGAATATCGTCCTTGGTAAGCCCCTTTACCGCGATGATGAAGGGGAAACCGAATTTTTCCACATAGGCGGCGTTGAGCGCGGTGAAACGCGCATGTTCGTCCTGGCTCAGCCGGTCGAGGCCGGCGCCGGCCTGCTCCTTCCGGCTGTCCTCGGTGAGCCCGCCGGCAATCGCCAGCTTGCCGGCGAGGTCCGGATGGGCTTTCAGCACGCCGAGTTGTTCGGCCGCGCTTGCCTTGCGGAAGGCATCAGTGAGAGCGGCATGCACCCCGTCCGCCGTCAGCGGCGGCACGACGGCACCTGCATCGAGCGCCCGCTCGGCGATGAAGGGCGAGTGCTCGAAGACGCCGCCGAAACGGGCGAGGAAATCGGCGCGATCGATCATGCGCCTTTGCTCTTCGTCGGGTGGTAGTTCTCGATCCAGTGGTGCGCGATATCGATGCGGCGCGGGATCCACACCTTCTTGTGCTCCAGCACGTAATCCACGAAGCGGGCGAGCGCCGCGACACGGCCGGGGCGGCCGACCAGGCGGCAGTGCAGGCCGATATTGAGCATCTTCGGGCTACCCTCCTTGCCCTCCTGGTAGAGCACATCGAAGGCGTCCTTCAGGTAGTTGAAGAACTGGTCGCCGGCGTTGAAGCCCTGCGGCGTCGCAAAGCGCATGTCGTTCGTATCGAGCGTATAGGGGATGATCAGGAACGGCTGGCCGTCGAGGCCCGGCACGAAATAGGGCAGATCGTCGGCATAGGAATCAGAGGAATAGACGAAACCGCCCTCCTCCATGACGAGGCGCAGCGTGTTGGACGACGGCTTGCCCTGATACATGCCGAGCGGGTGGGAGCCGGTCAGTTCCTTGTGCAGGCGCACGGCTTCCAGGATGTGCTCGCGCTCCTTCTCCTCGGAAAAATCCTTGTATTCCAGCCAGCGGTAGCCGTGGCTGGCGATTTCCCAATCCGCTTCCTTCATGGCGGCGACGGCATCCGGGTTGCGCGCCATGGCGAGCGTCACGCCGTAGACGGTGACCGGCACGTTGCGGCTGGTGAAGAGGCGATGCAGCCGCCAGAAGCCGGCGCGCGAACCATATTCGTAGATCGATTCCATGTTGAGGTTGCGCTGGCCCTGCCAGGGCTGCGCGCCGACGATTTCCGAGAGCAGGGATTCCGACGCCGGATCATCGTCGAGGATGCAGCTTTCGCCACCCTCTTCGTAATTTACCACGAACTGCACGGCGATGCGTGCGTCGCCCGGCCAGCGCACCTTGGGCAGGTTGCGGCCATAGCCGATGAGGTCGCGCGCATAAGTCTTCTCGGTCATTCTGTCACCTCGGGAATGGGCATTGAGGAACCAATACCGCCTTGCGCCGTTTTCTGTCCATCACAACCAAGGAGAAACACCTATGGCTATGCAGGACGCAAACATTCGCGAAACCCAGGACCTGATTTCCAGCGACAAGGTCGAAGGCACCAGTGTCTACGGCGCCGACGGCAAGCATATCGGCTCGGTGGAACGCCTGATCCTCGACAAGCGCAGCGGGCACGTCTCCTATGCCGTGCTCAGCTTCGGCGGCTTCCTGGGCATCGGTCACGATCACTATCCGTTGCCCTGGGGCAAGCTCAACTATGACGAAGGCCTCGGCGGCTACCGCGTCGATGTGACGAAGGAACAGGTCGAAAAAGCGCCGCACTATGAAAGCGACGCGGAATACGACTGGAACCGCCGCAACGGCAAGGTGATCAGCGACTATTACGGCGTGCCGCCCTACTGGATGTAAGGTCGGACTAATCCCGTCCGGCCTCCTCCAGGTGGGTTGCGACGGTGAACGAGGGCGGTACGTCAAGCGTGCCGCCCTTGATTTCGTTGAGGACCTGGCGCGCCAGCGCATGCGCCATGCCGAAACTCACCTTGAAGCCGCCCGTCATCAGGCTGACATTCACATGATCCGGATGACGGCCGACCATCGGCTCCCGGCCGATCGCCTTGGGGCGCAGTCCCGCCCAGCGCTCGACGACAGGCGCCTCCGCCAGAACCGGCGCCATGCGCCGCGCCTTGTCGATGACGGTATCGAGAAGGCCGTCGGTTGCCAGCGGATCGGCAAAGCTGTTTTCGCTGGTGCTGCCGATGGCGACGAGGCCGTTTTCATGCGGCACGATGTAGAGGCCGTCGGCGAAAATCACCGGAAGTGCCGGATCGACAGCGGCCTTCAGCAGTGCCGCCTGCCCCTTAACAGCGGCGCCGATGGGCTTGGTGAGCGGCGGGTTGAGGGGCGCGAGCAATCCGAAGGTCTCGACGCCGGCGGCCAGAACGCAATGGCCGAAGCGCAGGCTTGTGCCGTCATCGAAGCGGGCAAGACCGGCGGCGGGCTCGATCGCCTCAACGCCGACGCCCTCTGCAATCGTGACATTCGGCAGAGTTTCGAGCGCCGCACGCAAGGCCGCCAGCAGGCTGCGCGGCGCAAGACGGGCGGCGAGGTGATCATGCACGAGCCCGTGCGCCATCGCCGCTTCGGCCGGCCAGCCGGCAACGGGGGCGGCGTCCAGCACTTCGAAAGAAAACGTACGGTCGGGAGTGTTCCAGACCGAAAGCGCATCCCGCGAATGGCCGAGTGCGATGTCGCGATTGTGCGGCTTCGGGAGCGGAATGAGGCGGCCGGAGCGGCGGTAGCCGGCGGAAAAACCCGTCTCGGCTTCGAGTTCGGCAATCTCCGTTTCGAGCGAGATGAGGGCGGCGAGCTGGAAGGCCTTCTTGGCGTTCCAGCGGTCCGGCAGATGCGGCATCAGCGCGCCGAGCACGCCACCGCTGGCACCCGCACCGATCGCCTTGCGATCGACGAGGCGTACGGAAAACCCGTCGCGGGCGGCGAAAAGCGCGGTCCACAGGCCCATGATCCCGCCGCCGACGACGAGCAGGTCCACGCCCGGTTGACCGGCGGCCTTCACGCGACTATCGGCATCCGTCATGGCTGAGCACGATCCTGAAAACGTCCCGCAAAACGAAGCGGTCCTCGACTGGCACAAGGGCGATATGCCCTATTCCCGGGCCTTTGACGACCACTTTTATTGCCGCAGCGAAGGCCGGCTGGAATGCGGCCACGTCTTCCTCGCCGGCAACGACCTGCCGCACCGCTGGCAGCGCGAAAAACCCTTCCGCATCGCCGAGCTCGGCTTCGGCACGGGTCTCAATCTCTGCGAGACCTGGCGGCAATGGCGGGACACGGCACCGGACGGCGCGAGCCTCTCCTTCACCTCCTTCGAGCGGTTCCCGATGGCGCGCGCCGATATCGACCGGGCGCTCTCGCACTGGCTGGAGATCGACCGCGAACGCGCCATCCTCACCGAAAACTGGCCGGAAACGCCGGCCGGCCGCATCGAGATCGACCTGGAACCTAACGTCCGCCTCACCGTCATCTGCGGCGCGGCCCTCGAAAGCCTCGGCCGGGAGGAGATGCCCTTCGACGCCTGGTATCTCGATGGTTTCGCACCGTCGCGCAATCCGGACATGTGGTCGGCCGAGCTGATGGCGGAGGTTTTTCGCCTGACCGCGCCGGGCGGGCGTTTCGCGACCTATGCAGCCGCGGGCTTCGTGCGACGCAACCTGGCGGCCGCGGGTTTCATAGTGGAGCGCCGTCCGGGCTTTGCCGGCAAACGTGAAATGCTCTGCGGGGAAAAGCCGGCGGCCTGAAGCCTCAGTGCAGGGTGCCGGTCGCGGCCTGCGTCTTGCCGCGCTTCAGCCAGCGGTCGAGCTTTTCTTCAAGCTTTTCGATGCTGATCGGCTTCGCCAGATAGTCGTCCATGCCGGCGGCAAGGCATTCCTCGCGGTCGCCATCGAGCACATGGGCGGTGACGGCGACGATCGGCACGCGATGGCCACTGCCGCTTTCGATCTCGCGGATCGCCCGGCTCGCCTGCAGGCCGTTCATGACAGGCATGGAAATATCCATCAGGATCATACGGGGGCGGACGGCACGAAAGACCGCGACAGCCTCTTCGCCATTGCCGACAAGCCGGAACTTCAGGCCCGAGGCGAGCAGCATCTGCGTGAAGAGGATCTGGTTGACCTCGTTGTCCTCGGCCACGAGCACGTCCAGCACCTCGCCCTCCGCAACGGCGGGAGCGGCCGGCGCCACAAGGGGGCGGAGCGGCAGGACCTTGCCCTCGGGCGCGGTTGCGGCCGGCCGGACACCGCGCGTCGCGCGCAGCACTTCCGAGACCGTCTCGCGCAACAGGTCGGCGCGGGCGGGCTTCATGAGATGAGCCTGGATATCCTGCGAGGACAGCAGCCTGTCCTCCGACGAAAGGTTCATGGAGGTGAGCACGATGACGGAGACATCGGCCGTCGCCGGGCTTTCCCTAAGCGCGCGGATGAAATCGGGCGCGTGGTCCGGCTGGTAATCGAGCAGGATGGCATCCACGGAAAGGCCCATGCCGGTCGCCGCGGCGAGCACGGCGAGCGCCTCGGTCTCGGAGGCCACGGCGGTCGCATCGAAACCCCAGTCCAGCAGCATGTCGTGCGAGGCCTTGCGGGAAAGATCATGCGCATCGACGACGAGGATGCGCGCGTCCGGCGTTTTCGCCGGCACGATGCGCGCCGGCAGCGAAGCGACCGCGAGCGTCATCGGCAGGCGCGCGGTGAAGACGGAGCCCTTGCCGACCTCACTCATCGCCTCCAGTGTGCCGCCGAAAAGCCGCGTCAGGCCATCGGTGATCGCAAGCCCGAGGCCGGTGCCCTCGTGGCGGCGGGTCGAGGAGGCATCGACCTGCGAGAACTTTTCGAAGATCGATTCCATCTTCTCGGTCGGGATGCCGGCACCGGTATCCTCGACGCGGATGACGATCTCGATGCCGCCATCGGCCTTCGTGTGGCATGCGAGGTCGATCAGCACATGGCCGCGATCGGTGAATTTGACGGCATTGCCGACGAGGTTGGTGACGATCTGGCGGAAGCGACCGGCATCCCCCATCACGGCGGCCGGCATATTGGCCGCACCGCGCACGACGAGCTCGATATCCTTCTCCGCGGCCTTGGCCGAAAGCAGCGTCGCTACGTCCTCGATCGCCTCGACAGGGTTGAAGGCGACATCGCGCAGCGTCATCTGGCCGGCGTCGATCTTCGAAAAATCGAGGATGTCGTTGATGATGGTCAGCAGCGCATTGCCGGACTTCACCATGATGTCGATGAAGGTTTTCTGCCGCGTATCGAGGTTCGACTTGGCGAGCAGCTCCGCCATGCCGAGCACGCCGTTCATCGGTGTGCGGATTTCATGGCTCATATTGGCCAGGAATTCCGACTTCGCCTTGTCGGCGGTCTCGGCGCGGGTGACGAGCTGGCGCAGCTCCTCCTCGCGGCTCTTGAGGTCGGTGATATCGGAGAAGACCATGACGGAGCGACCGCGGCCCGTCGGCGTCACATCGAGGCGCAGCCAGCGCTGATAGCCGCTGAACACCGTCAGCGAGGCCGGCTTGCCGGTGAAAAGAATGGTTCGGAACTTGCTCGCATCGACCGGCTCCTCGCCAACAAAGCCGGCGATCTTGCGGTCGATGCAGCTTTGCAGCACGTCCTTGACCAGTGCGCCCGGCTGCAACAGCTCGCGCGGCATGGCGATCATCGTGGCGAGCGCCTCGTTGGAGAGCACCACCCGGTCTTCCTCGATGATCAGCAGGCCCTGGCTCATGGAGGAGACCGCATCCTTGACGAGGCTGCCGACCTCTTCCAGCGCGCCGCGGGTTTCCAGCACCTCGCGTTCGCGCTCGCGCCGCTCGGTGATGTCGATATAGGTGAGCAGGCAGCGGCCGCCGGAAATAGCACAGCCCGCCTCGATCACGGTGCGGCCGTTGGCATAGGCGACTTCGCGCACCGGCATCTCGCCGGAGCGGATGCCGGACAGGCACTGTTCGTAGCCCCGGTCGCAATCGCCGTCCTCGCAGGTGCCGCCCTGCGCCTGCTGGAAGCGCAGGAGCACGCCGAGCGCCTCGCCCCTGACCGGCGGCAGCGCGCCGTCCCACAGGTCTTCGAAAGCGCCGTTCACCAGTTCGATGATGCCCGTCTCATCCACGACGACGATGCCGACGGGAAGCGAGGCGACGATGCTTTCGAGGTCGGAGCGCGCCGCCTCCGCCGCGCGCTGCGCCTCGATCAGCTGGTCCTCGCGCTTCTTCAGCACCGTCGTGTCGGTGATCGAGCCGATCGGGTAGCTCTTCTCGTCGAGCGTCGTAACACGGTAGAGTCGGGAGATCGTCGGCAGCGTGGAGCCGTCCGGACGCACATAATTGATCTCGGATTCGACGAGTTCGCCGGTATCGAGCACGAACTGGTTCTGCTCGTGGAATTCTTGCCCCTGTTCCGGGTACATTTCGAGCGTCGTCAGGCCGAGCAGCTGCTCCGGCTGCTTGCCGGTCATCTCGACATAGGCCCGGTTGGCGAAGATCATGCGCTGGCTCTCGTCGCGCATGAAGCTTGCGACCGGGAGCTCGTCGAGCAGCGCCCGGTAGAGGCTGATCTCCTGCGAATGCTGCTTCAGCCGCCCTTCGCTCTCCTTGAGCGCCGTCACGTCCAGCCGCAGCGCCACGAGCGCTCCATCCGGGCGGCGCTGCGTGACGAGGCGCATCCAGCCGCCCGCAAGACGCGCGACGGATTCGTAGACCGGCAGGTCGTAGCTTGCGAGCCGCGCGGCAACCCAGCGCTCGCGCTCCGCCGCGGGCGTGCGCCCCACTTCAATATCGTGCAGCGCCTCGGTGAGCGTCGTCAGGCTCACCGGCCCATCCGCAAGCTCGCCGACGAGCACCCGGTAGAATTCCCGCATGCTGCGGTTGGCATAGCTCAGCCGGTTGTCGGCATCGAAGACGGCAACACCCGCGCCGAGCGCATCGAGCGCGCCCTGAACGTGATCGGACGGGTGCTCCTGCCCGTCATCGTCGTAGACGGCAGCATTCGATGGCCGCACGGCATCGGCGTTCGCATTGGCAGCGGGGCGCAGCGTCATGGCGAGCGCCTCGATCGAGGGCGTGAAGAGGCCGACGAGGATCGACAGCGTGGGAGAGATGCGTTCGCGTTTCAACGCGATCTCGAAACTGCCGCCACCGAAGGGGTGGATGTAGCGGGCCCGTTCGGGATTGCCGAAAATCAAGCAGCGGCGTTCGGGATCGTCCCGGTCGCCGTGGCCGAGCGCTTCGCCGATCTCGTCGCTGCGAAGGCCGATCATCTCCGCGGCTGTATGGCCGAACAGGCGGGCATAGGCGTCGTTTACCGCCAGGTAGCGCAGCTCGCTGCTTTTGACGTAAGCCGGATGCGGGTGTTCGCGAACGCGCTCACAGGCCGCCACCAGCAATTCGTCTTGAGATTCAGCCACGCCAAGCGCTCCCCGAAGCGGGACGGAGGGAGAGATTCATACCCCTTGGGGAGTACCAGCAATCCTTGAACGGATGGTTAACCGTTCGTTGCCGGAAATCACTCATGGCGGCTGCAAGCGCCCTCTTATCCAAGAGAGCATTTCCCTGTCGCAAATGACGGGGGCATCGCACGGCGGGATATGCGACAAGAAGAAAAGACAAACCAGACCGGGGTTCTCTTGCACATGGGCGACGTGATCAAACTCGAAAATCACCTCGAACAACCGGAGGCCGAGGCCGCCGAAACACCCGTCGAACGCCGACGCCGAAGCGGCGGACGGGGTGCCGAGCGCAGCCGGCGCGCGCCGGCCAGCTCGAAATATCTCAATCTCGTCAACACGACCGCCAAGTCCACCGTGCTGTCCGAGGATGCGCTGGAGGCCGTGCACCAGGCCTCGCTGACCATCCTCGAAGAGATCGGCATGGACGTCATCCTGCCGGAAGCGCGCGAACGCATGAAGGCGGCCGGCGCCGACGTAACGCCAGGCACCGACCGCGTGCGCTTCGACCGCGGGCTCATCCTCGACATGATGGCGAGCGTGCCACCGGCCTTCACGCTGCATGCCCGCAACCCGATCCGCAACGTCGAGATCGGCGGCAACAATCTGGTCTTCGCGCAGATCGCCTCCGCCCCCTTCGTCGCCGATCGCGACGGCGGTAGGCGCGCCGGCAACCAGGAGGATTTCCGCAAGCTGGTGAAGCTCGCGCAGTCCTACGACATCATCCACACGACGGGCGGCTATCCTGTCGAACCGATCGACATCCACGCCTCGATCCGCCATCTCGACTGCCTGTCGGACATGGTGAAGCTGACCGACAAGGCGTTCCACGTCTATTCGCTGGGCAAGCAGCGCAACCTCGACGGCATCGAGATCGCCCGCATCGGCCGCGGCATTTCCATGGAGCAGATGGAGCGCGAACCCTCGCTGTTCACCATCATCAACACCTCTTCCCCGCTCCGCCTCGACGGGCCGATGTTGCAGGGCATCATCGAAATGTCCTCGCGCAACCAGGTCGTCGTGGTGACGCCGTTCACGCTCGCGGGCGCCATGGCGCCCGTGACGATCGCGGGCGCTGTCGTGCAGCAGAATGCGGAAGCGCTGGCCGGCATCGCCTTCACCCAGATGGTGCGCCGCGGCGCGCCGGTCATGTATGGCGGCTTCACCTCGAATGTCGACATGAAGACGGGCGCGCCCGCCTTCGGCACGCCGGAATATATGAAGGCGGTGGTGGCCGGCGGCCAGCTCGCCCGCAAATACAACATCCCCTACCGCACCTCGAACACCAATGCCTCGAATACGCTCGATGCGCAGGCGGCCTATGAATCCGCCTTCTCGCTCTGGGCGCTGACCCAGGGCGGCGGCAATTTCATCATGCATTCGGCGGGCTGGAGCGAGGGCGGCCTGACGGCTTCCTTCGAAAAATTCATCCTCGACGTCGACATGCTGCAAATGGTGGCGGAATATCTCCAGCCGCTCGATGTCAGCGACGATGCGCTCGGCCTCGATGCCGTGCGCGATGTCGGCCCTGGCGGGCATTTCTTCGGCACGCCGCACACGCTGGCGCGCTACGAGACCGCCTTCTACGCGCCGATCCTGTCGGACTGGCGCAATTTCGAGACCTGGACGGAAGCCGGCCGGCCGACCACCTACGACCATGCCAACCGGGTTTTCAAGGAAAAGCTCAACACCTATGAACGGCCGCCGCTCGACCCGGCGATCGAGGACGAACTGGATGCGTTCGTCGCCAGGCGCAAGGAAGAGGGCGGCGTTCCGACCGACTTTTAAGCGTCGAACATGATGGAGCGGACGGAGGAGATCAGTTTCTCCGTCGGCAGGTTGGAAAAGTTCTTGTCGATCTCGGCCATGGTCAGCGTGCGGGATTTATCCGAAAGCTTGTTGCGCAAATCCCCCAGCGTCTGCGGTGCCGCGCACACGACAAGACGGTCGAAGGCGCCTTCGGCGGCGTAGTCGTCGATCCGGCCCGCGACTTCGGCGGTGAATTTCTGCTGTTCTTCCCGCACCGGGTCGCTCGAATATTCCATGGCGGAGCGGCCGGGGCCGACCGACGAGTGGCTGCGACCGGGCTTGTCGGTCATGATGTCCTGCGCCTTCTTCGTCTCAGAGCGATAGACTTCCTGCTCCGGGCTCTGTTGGCCATCCTTCAGCAGGTTTACCCCCTTGAGCAAGCGGGCCTGATTGCCATCGGCGGCGAGAATCCAGGTCGTAGCGGTCATGTTTCACTCCCGTAGCGAGGTTCATGGATAGGCAGACGAATCTGCGTAGGAAAGCATCCTGCAAGATTGTGGCCAGGATGCGCATTGACCCAACGCAAGAGGTCCGCCGCATGTTCCGGGTGGCTCGCGGCACGAAGCTGTTGGAAAGGCGAAGGTACCCCTATCGCCGTGCCTTAGAGGCCCGCTAGGGTGCCCGAAACGACAGGAGAAGACCGTGGCCGAACCGCTGAAGAACCTGCTGCATCCCGGCCTGGTGAAGGACATGGCGGGCCACATTTCCCGCCACGCGCCGGATTTCGACGCCGCCCGCTTCACGCGCCTGGCAACCGACGGCATGGCCGCGCTGGAGCTGATGCAGCGCGCGGAGCGTATCAAGGATGCGCTGGCCGAGACGCTGCCCACGGACTATGACGCCGCGGCGGATATCCTGCGCAAGGCGCTGCCGCAGGATGGCAATCCCGGCCTGAGCGGCTGGGCGCTGCTGCCGGTCAACCAGTTTGCCGCCCAGCATGGTCTCCAGCATTTCGACCTGTCGCTCGCGCTCCTCAAGGCGCTGACGCCGCATTTCACCGCGGAGTTCGGCATCCGCCGCTTCATCCATGCCGAACAGGACCGGGCGCTCGCGGAAATTTCCGGCTGGACGACCGATCCCAACCACCATGTTCGCCGGCTTGCCAGCGAGGGCACCCGCCCGCGCCTGCCCTGGGCGATGCGCCTGCCGGCACTCGTCAAGGACCCGCAGCCGATCCTGCCGATCCTCGTTGCCCTGCTGGACGATCCGGAGGACTATGTGCGCCGCTCCGTCGCCAACAGCCTCAACGACATCGCCAAGGACCACCCTGCCCTCGTCACCGATTTCGTCGAGCGGCATATCGCCGGCGCCTCGGCCGAGCGGCGGCAATTGTTGCGCCATGCCTCGCGCACCCTGCTCAAGAAGGGCGACGCGAAGGCGCTCGCCAATTTCGGTTTCGCAGCCGCCAAGGGCATAGAAGCCACGCTGGCGCTCGCCACACCGGTCGTCGACTTCGGCGACAAGCTCGGCTTCTCGATCGTCGTGACGAATGCCGAGGCCGCGCCGCAGCGGCTGATGATCGACTACGCGATCCACCATGTGAAGGCGAACGGCACGCTGGCGCCGAAGGTCTTCAAGTGGAAGCAGCTCGACCTGCCGGCCGGAGGCAGCCAGAGTATCGCCAAGGACCACGCGATCCGGGCGATCACCACCAGGCGCTACTACCCCGGTGCGCACCGTATCGAGATCCTGATCAACGGCGCGATCTGCGCCTCTGCCGACTTCGATCTGCGCATGGCGTGAGGCCGGTCTTTTCGCACCTGCGAAAAACTAGGGCTTGACTTTCCGACGCAAAACAACGACATGAGCCCCAGCGTCGCCCTTCGGCCGCCGCGTGAGCGAGCCAAAGATGTCCCGATATCGGGATGCTGAGAAGGACTAGCGCAAGAGAACGATCCGCCTCCCATTTGCGGATGCCTGCGCAGACGACTACCCAACCAACCCACAAGTTCCCAATTCACGCGGGGTTCTTGACGCCAGACGAAACCGGAAGCGCATGGTGCGATTCCGGTCCAAAGCAGTTCGAGCAAAAGTGTGACGCGGTTTGCGTCCCGGACTGCCTATGGAAAAGTCGTTTGGCGCCCCGAAAGGTATTTGACTTGACCACTTTCCACGACCTCGGCCTCTCGAAGACCATCGTCGACACGCTCACCACGCTCGGTTTTGAAAAAGCGACGCCGATCCAGGAAAAGGCCATCCCGCTCGTCATGGAAGGCTCGGACCTGATCGGCCTCGCCCAGACCGGCACCGGCAAGACGGCCGCCTTCGGCCTGCCGATGATCGAAAAGCTTCTCGCCGACACCCGTCGTCCCGACCCGCGCAACATCCGCGCCCTCATTCTCGCGCCGACTCGCGAGCTGGTGAACCAGATCGCCGACAACCTGCGCGACTTCGTTAAGAAGACCCCGCTGCGCGTCGTCACCGTCGTCGGTGGCGCTTCCATCAACAAGCAGTCGGAAATGCTTTCCCGCGGCACCGACATCCTCGTCGCCACGCCCGGCCGCCTGCTCGATCTCGTCAACCGCAAGGCCGTGACGCTGACCCAGGCGCGCTACCTCGTGCTCGACGAAGCCGACCAGATGCTCGACCTCGGCTTCATCCATGATCTGCGCAAGATCTCCAAGATGGTGCCGAAGAACCGCCAGACGCTGCTCTTCTCGGCCACCATGCCGAAGCTGATCGGCGAACTTGCCGGCGAATATCTCGTCAACCCGAAGAAGGTCGAAGTCACGCCCCCCGGCAAAGCTGCCGACAAGGTGGAACAGTATGTCCACCACGTTCCGGGCAAGGACCAGAAGGCGCAGATCCTGCGCAAGACGCTCACCGACAATCCAGACGGCCTGTCGCTCGTCTTCTCGCGCACCAAGCATGGCGCCGAGAAGCTGATGAAGCATCTCGACCACATCGGCTTCAAGGCCGCCTCCATCCACGGCAACAAGAGCCAGGGCCAGCGCGAGCGCGCCCTCAAGGCCTTCCGTGACGGCGAGATCCGCGTGCTGGTCGCCACCGACGTCGCTGCCCGCGGCATCGACATTCCAGGCGTCACCCACGTCTACAACTACGACCTGCCGGAAGTACCGGACGCCTATGTCCACCGTATCGGCCGCACGGCCCGCAACGGCCGCGACGGCATCGCCATCGCCTTCTGCACGCCGGACGAAGCGCACCTGCTGCGCGATATCGAAAAGCTGATGGGCATCCAGATCACCGTCGCAAGCGGTGAAGCGCCTGCCGTCATCACCGCAGGTCCCGGCGGCAAGTCGCGCAAGCCCCGCTCGGGCAGCGGCCATCGCGCCAGCCAGGGTCGTGCAGGCCAGCGTCCGGCGCGCAAGCCGTTCGGCGAAGGTGCGCAGGCCGACGGTGGCGCACCCGCAGCCGGCAAGCGCGCGCATGGCAACCGCCCGCCGCAGAAGCAGGGCGAGCGCCAGAACCGCAACCACGGCGCCGGCAACGGCCAGGGCCGCCCGAACCAGAGCGGCAAGCCGCGCCGTTCGGAAGGTCAGCGCCGCGAACAGGCGTAAGCTACAGCGTTAGGAAATGAGGAAACGGCGGGCTTCGGCCCGCCGTTTTCGTTTGTTCACTCCGCGGGCGCGGGGTCCTTGCGGTTGGTGAGGTAGACGCCCGCCACGACGATCAGCGTGCCCAGGATCATCGGGATCGTCAGTTCCTCGCCGAAGATGGCGGCGGCCTGGAGGGCGGCGATCGGCGGCACGAGATAGATGAGGGACGCCGCGCGCGAAACCTGGCCGCGGCGCAGCAGGTAGAGCAGCAGCAGGACCGCCCCCATCGAGATGCCGAGCACCGACCAGGCGAGTGCCGCGACGAACGCCCAGCCGAAATCGACATGCAGGCTTTCCAGGCCCAGCGCAAGCGGCACGGTGACGATCAAGGCCCCGGCATATTGCAGGGTTGCGATCGCCCGGATGTCCCCCGTTGGCAGATATTGCTTCTGGTAGATGGTGCCATAGGTGACGGCGGCCATGCCGAGCATGTTGATGACAAGCGCGAAAGCCGGGATTTCCGCGGCCCCCTGGCCGAAGAATTTCGGCAGCACCGCGAGCAGGACGCCGAGGAAGCCGAGACAGAGGCCCGCCTTCTGCGTGCCGCTCAGCCGCTCGCCGATGAAATAGGGCGCGGCCAAAGCCGTCATCAGCGGCTGGAGTGCGGCAATGATGGAGGAGAGCGCCGCCGGCACGCCCTCCCCGATCGCCCACCAGACCGCCCCCAGATAGAGTCCGTGCAGGAAGGCGCCGGAGACCACGGCATGCACGATGGTGCGCCTGTCGCGCGGCCAGGCGACGCCGGAGATGACGCACAGCCCGCCGAAGAGAATTGCGGCGGCGATATAGCGGATGCTGAGAAATGTCAGCGGCTCGGAAACGATGGCGCCGAACTTCGCGACGACCCAGCCGGTCGACCAGAGCAGGACGAAGATGGCCGGAGCCAGGCGATCAAGGGACATGGGACTTCCGGCAGAAGGACAATCGGTGGGCGAGCGATAGGCGCCGCCCCCGTGATGGTCAAAGGAATTTCCTTGATGATTAGGTTCAACGAAAGGCGCGACGGTGCAGCTTTTCGGCATCTGCCCATGTTTTCGGCACATCGCACGCAGGACGCCGGCGCTGGTAATGCATCGGCCGGTTCGTTCCCACTGGAAAACCGTCCTGCCGGCCGGTTTAGCCCTGCTCAAAGCGGTGTGAGAATTCTTCAGCGCTAATTGAGCATGGTTCTTGCATTGCCCCTGATGTTGTACTCAAATGGCGAAAAATAGGGAACACGCCTTTGGCATTTGACGAAATGATGAGCGCGGACTCCAACCCGCGGCAGCCATATGAAAACTACCATGACTGGTACGAGGGGCAGGATCGGGCTCGCCTGATTGCCAAATCGAGGGACGCCGAAAACCTCTTTCGAAAAACCGGCATCACCTTCGCGGTCTACGGACACGAAGACAGTTCTGAAAAACTCATTCCCTTCGACATCATCCCCCGCATCATTTCCGGCCGAGAATGGCGCAGGCTCGCCCAGGGCATCGAACAGCGGGTCATCGCCCTCAACGCCTTCCTCGACGATATTTACCACAAGCAGGAGATCATCAAGGCGGGCCGCGTGCCGCGCGAGCTGATCGAGCGCAACGTCGCCTTCCTGCCGCAGATGATCGGCTTCAAGCCGCCGGGCGGCGTCTATACCCACATCGTCGGCACCGATATCGTGCGCACCGGCGAAGACCAGTTCTACGTGTTGGAAGACAATGCCCGCACGCCCTCCGGCGTCAGCTACATGCTGGAAAACCGGGAAACCATGATGCAGATGTTCCCGGAGCTGTTCCACCTGAACAAGGTGCGCCCGGTGGAAGACTATCCGAAGACCCTGCGCCAGAGCCTCGCTTCCCTCGCGCCGCCCGGCTGTTCCGGCAAGCCGCGCATCGCCGTGCTGACCCCCGGCATCTTCAATTCCGCCTATTACGAACATTCCTTCCTCGCCGACATGATGGGCGTGGAGCTGGTCGAGGGCTCGGACCTGCGCGTCGTCGATGGCACGGTGAAGATGCGCACGACCCGCGGCTACGAAGCGATCGACGTGCTCTACCGCCGCGTCGACGACGATTTCCTCGACCCCCTCACCTTCCGGCCGGATTCCGCACTCGGCATCCCCGGCATCATGGACGTCTACAAGGCCGGCAACATCACGATCGCCAATGCGCCGGGCACCGGAATTTGCGACGACAAGGCCATCTATTCCTACATGCCGGAGATCGTGGAGTTCTACACGGGCCGCAAGGCGCTGCTCGAAAACGTGCCGACCTGGCGCTGCTCGGAAGAAGACAGCCTGAAATACGTGCTCGAACATCTCGAAGAGCTCGTCGTCAAGGAGGTGCACGGCTCGGGCGGCTACGGCATGCTCGTCGGCCCGACCGCCTCGAAGAAGGAATGCGCGGCCTTTGCCGAAAAGCTGAAGGCCCGGCCGTCCAACTACATCGCGCAGCCGACGCTGTCGCTCTCCACAGTCCCCATCCTCGTCAACAAGGGCATCGCGCCCCGGCACGTCGACCTCCGGCCCTACGTGCTCGTTTCCGACAAGGTGAAGATCATTCCGGGCGGGTTGACCCGCGTGGCGCTGAAAGAAGGCTCGCTGGTGGTGAACTCCAGCCAGGGCGGCGGCACGAAGGACACCTGGGTACTGGAGGACTGACGCCGATGCTGGGAAGAACTGCAAACGGCCTATACTGGATGTTCCGCTACATCGAGCGGGGCGAAAACATTGCCCGCCTCATCGATGCGGGCCTGCGCATGGCGCTGACGCGCAGCGGCTCCAGCGACGAGGACTGGGACGGCGTGCTGCAAAGTGCCGGCGTGCGCGAGGATTTCGACGAGGTGCACGGCAAGCTCACGGGCGCCGACGCCATCGACTACCTGCTGCGCGACCCCGCCAACCCGTCGAGCGTGATGTCCTGCATTGAATCGGCGCGCAACAATGCCCGCATGGTGCGGACGGCGCTGACGCGGGAAACCTGGGAAGCAACCAACGAGTGCTGGATCGAGCTGAAGCTGGCGCTCTCCAAACGCGTAAAGCCCGCCGACATGCCGGAGGTGATCGGTACGATCAAGCGGTGCACCGCCCTCATCCGCGGTGCCTTCCACGGCACCATGCTGCGCGACGACATCTACAATTTCTCGCGCATCGGCACATTCATCGAGCGGGCGGACAACACCGCGCGCATCCTCGACGTGAAGTATTACGTGCTCCTGCCGGCGATCGCCAAGGTCGGTTCCTCGCTCGACAACATGCAGTGGGAATCGATCCTGCGCTCGGTCTCGGCGCACCGCTCCTACAGCTGGGTCTATGACGGCGACTATTCCGCGACCAACATCTCGGATTTCCTGATCCTCAACGACCGCATGCCGCGCTCGCTCGCCTATAGCTACGACAAGATCGTCAGCAATCTCGGTTATCTCGCGAAGCTGTACGGCGACAACCACGCGGCGCACGAGACGGCCTCCGCCACGCTGATGCTTCTCAGGAGCCGCAACATCGACGACATCATGGAACAGGGTCTCCATGAATTCATCGAGGAGTTCATCGTGCACAACAACCGCCTCGGAGAGGAAATCTCCGAAGGCTACCGCTTCTACCGATAGGCTGACGGGGCAACCAATGCGACTGAAGATCAGCCACACGACGGAATATCACTATGACGACCCGGTGCAGTATTCGCTGCAACGGCTGCGGCTGACGCCCAAGACCCAGCCCGGCCAACGCGTGCGCGACTGGAAGACGACGGTGCACGGCGCCCGCCTGGAGGCCGGCTACACCGATCACTTCGGCAACCATGTCGACCTCGTCAGCACCAATGCCGAGCAGGTGACGATCCGCATCGTCGCCGAGGGCGAGGTGGAGACGGAGGACCGCGCCGGCGTCTTCGGCCCGCACCAAGGGTTCGTGCCGCTCTGGCTGTATCTGCGCGAAACGCCGCTGACCAAGCCCGGCGCGCTGATCCATGAACTGGCCAAGGCCGCCAGCGGCGAAAACGAACTGGCGCGCATGCACGCGCTCATGGAAGCGATCCACGAGGCCGTCGCCTACAAGCCGGGCGAAACCGCCTCCGACACCACGGCCGAAGAGGCGCTGGAGAAGAAGCAGGGTGTCTGCCAGGACCACGCGCATATCTTCATCTCCGCCGCGCGTTCGCTCGGCCTGCCGGCCCGCTATATTTCCGGCTACCTGCTGATGGAAACGCCCGAGCAGACAGCGAGCCACGCCTGGGCGGAGGTGCACCTGCAGGGGCTCGGCTGGGTCGGCTTCGATGCCGCCAACAAGATCTGCCCGGACGCACGCTATGTCCGCCTGTCCAGCGGCCTCGACTATACCGACGCCGCCCCCATTTCCGGCATGGTGGTGGGCACGGCGGCGGAAACGATGAGCGTTGCCATCACGGTGGAAACGTCCGGCCAGAGCCAATCGCAAAGCCAGAGCTGACGGCAGTTGAATCAGGATTCCCAAAGGGCGCCGTAACGCCCTGAATCTGCTGCACAAGCCCTCAAATCGAATCCGCTTTAAGGGCTTGTGCAATCGCTTTAACGCGACGCCGTTTCGAGCAGGCGGCAGAGTTTCACGAGGGCGGCATCATAACCGCCGCTGTCAACGCCGCGACAGCGCTTGATGAGCTGCATGCGATCGTTGCCGGAAAGCCGTGAGAATTCGCGAACGACCGTGCGGTCATCCGGGTCGCCGCGCCGGTCGTCATCGCCGAGCGAGCGCGGCTCGCGGCGGTCCGGCCGGCCGAGCACGTCGTCGTCGCCGAGGCTGACATCCACATCGGCATCCAGCAGGCCGCGGCCGCCGACCGTGGCACCGACATCCGCCGCAAGGCCATCCCGCCCGCCAACGGTCGCCCGCACGTCCGCATCCGCAAGGCCGCGCGATCCGCCGACATTGGCCCTGACGCCGGCATTCACGCCATCGCGCCCGCCGAGGCCGGCCTTCACATCCGCATCGGCAAGCCCGCGGGCACCGCCGACATTCGCCTTGGCATCGGCCTTCAGGCCATTCCTGCCACCGACCCGCGCGCCGACATTGGCATCGGCAAGACCCTTGCTACCGCCGACCCGGGCATCGACGCCGGCCCGGACGCTACCGAGGCTCACGCCAACACCCACGCCGAGGCCGCCCCGATTGCCGCGATCGGCCGCGTGAACCGGCACGGCAAGAACCGCCGCGACCAGCACAGCCGCAGAGAGTTTTGGAATCGATACACCGTCTGATGCTCTGAACATGGAAACCTCCCATTCAGCGACCGACCCGGGAGTGGACCGGTATCGTGAAATGGAAGGGGAAGACGACCTCCGCGGTTCCTCGCGCAGGACGGCAGGTGGCTGCAAAGGAAAAGGAAAGGTTGCATTCGGCCAGCGAAGTGGGCCAATCCGTGCCGGAACGGCACAGATCGGGCGCGACCTTGAAAGGCGCGCCCGAAAAAGCTTAGTGGCTGTCCTTGCCGACCGCGCTGCCGCGACACCCTTTCAGGAAGTCGAGATCGGCGCCGGTATCGGCCCCCTGGACATGCTGCTGGTGCAGCCAGGCATATCCCGACGCGGGCAGGTCATGGTTCGGCGTCCAGGCGGCAAGCCGGCGCGCCAGCTCCTCCTCGGAAATGTCGAGGTGCAGGCGGCGGTTCGGCACGTCCAGCTCGATCATGTCGCCGTTCTTCACCACCGCAAGCGGCCCGCCGACGGCGGCTTCCGGCGAGGTGTGCAGCACGACGGTGCCGTAGGCTGTGCCCGACATGCGCGCATCGGAGATGCGCACCATGTCGGTGATGCCCTTCTTCAGCACTTTCGGAGGAAGGCCCATATTGCCGACCTCGGCCATGCCCGGATAACCCTTCGGCCCACAGTTCTTCATGACCATGACGCAGGTTTCGTCGATGTCGAGAGCGTCGTCGTTGATCTTGGCCTTGTAGTCGTCGATATCCTCGAACACGACCGCCCTGCCCCGATGCGTCAGAAGATGCGGCGAGGCGGCCGACGGCTTCAGCACGGCACCTTTGGGCGCAAGATTTCCGCGCACGACGACGATGCCGCCCGATTGCGTCAGCGCCTTTTCGGCCGGAAGGATGACGTCCTCGTTCCAGTTGACGACATCCTTGACCTCGTCCCAGACCGTTTCACCCGAGACCGTGATCGCATCCTTGTGCAGGAGGCCGGCCTCGCCGAGGCGCTTGAGAACGACCGGCAGGCCGCCGGCATAGAAGAACTCTTCCATGAGGTATTTGCCCGACGGCATCAGGTTGACGATGGTCGGCACGTCGCGGCCACAGCGATCCCAGTCGTCCAGCGTCAGGTCGATGCCGACGCGGCCGGCCATGGCGAGCAGGTGGATGACGGCATTGGTCGATCCGCCAATCGCCGCATTGGTGCGGATGGCGTTCTCGAAGGCCTGCTTCGTCATGATGTCGGAGGGCTTCAGGTCGTCCTTGACCATCTGCACGATACGCCGGCCGGTGATTTGCGCCATGACCTTGCGGCGGGAATCGACGCCCGGAATGGCGGCATTGCCTGACAAAGCCATGCCGAGCGCTTCCGCCATGGAGGCCATGGTGGACGCCGTGCCCATGGTGTTGCAGGTTCCCGACGAGCGGCTCATCGAGGCTTCCGCCTCCAGGAACTCTTCCTGCGTCATCTCCCCGGCCTTCACCATTTCGGAGAACTTCCAAAGATGCGTGCCGGAGCCGACGCGCTCGCCGCGGAAATAACCGTTCAGCATCGGACCGCCGGTGACGACGATCGACGGCAGATCGACAGAGGCTGCCGCCATGATCAGCGACGGCGTGGTCTTGTCGCAGCCGACCATCAGCACGCAACCGTCCATCGGCTGGCCGCGGATCGTTTCCTCGATCGCGAGTGCTGCGAGGTTGCGGTACATCATCGCGGTCGGGCGGAAGGTGTTTTCGGAGGCCGAGAACACCGGCACCTCCATCGGGAAGCCGCCGGCCTCCCAGATGCCCGCCTTCACCTTCTCGGCGAGCTCGCGCAGGTGGCCGTTGCACGGCGTCATGTCCGACCAGGTGTTGAGGATGCCGATCACCGGGCGACCGTCGAACAGGTCGTGCGGATAGCCCTGGTTCTTCATCCAGCCGCGGTGGTAGATCACGTCACGGCTGGTGCCGCCGTACCATTCCTGCGATCTCAGCCTGCGCGGCCATTCCGCTTTCTTCTTCATGTCTCTCAGTCCTTGAAGGGCCTGCCCCGAAAAGCCGGGCGACCTTTGCCTCACGCCAGGGTGTAGGCGGTCTTGACGGTTGTGTAGAATTCGTTGGCGTATTTGCCCTGCTCGCGCGAGCCGTGCGACGAGCCCTTGCGGCCGCCGAACGGCACATGGAAATCGACGCCCGCCGTCGGCAGGTTGACCATCACCATGCCGGCCTCCGCATTGCGCTTGAAATGCGTCGCATGCTTGAGGCTCGTCGTGGCGATGCCGGAGGAGAGGCCGAACGGCGTGTCATTCGCGACGGCCAATGCTTCCTCGTAGTCCTTCACGCGGATGACCGCAGCGACGGGGCCGAAGATTTCTTCGCGCGAAATGCGCATGTCATTCGTCGCCTCGGTGAAGAGGGCGGGCGCGAGATAGAAGCCGGGCGTGTCGCGCTTCAGCAGTTCGCCGCCGAAGGCGAGCTTTGCGCCTTCCTTCTGGCCGATCTCGATATAGTCGGTGTCTTGCTTCAACTGGCTCTCGTCGACCACCGGGCCGATATGCGTCCCGGCCTTCAGCGCATCGTCAACGACGACGCTCTTCAGACGCTCACCGACGGCGGCGACGAAGCGGTCGTGGATACCTTCGGTGACGATGACGCGCGAGGAGGCCGTGCAGCGCTGGCCGGTCGAGAAGAAGGCCGAGTTGACGGCGGCTTCGACGGCGACGGTGAGGTCCGCATCGTCGAGCACGACGAACGGGTTCTTGCCGCCCATTTCAAGCTGGTATTTGCGGTTATGCTCTACGGAGGCGGAAGCGACGCGCTTGCCCGTGCCGGTCGAGCCAGTGAAGGTAATGGCGTGCACGTCCGGACTGTCGAGCATGGTCTGGCCGACGACGGAACCCTTGCCCATGACGAGGTTCAAGACACCCTTCGGCAGGCCGGCGCGCACAAGGATATCGACGATCGCCCAGGAGCAGCCCGGCACCAGTTCGGCCGGCTTGAAGACGACGGTGTTGCCGTAGCAGAGCGCCGGCGCGATCTTCCAGGCCGGGATGGCGATCGGGAAATTCCACGGCGTGATGATGCCGACGACGCCCACCGGCTCGCGGGTGATCTCGACGCCGATATTCGGACGCACCGAGGGCAGCACCTCGCCGGCAAGGCGCAAGGCTTCGCCTGCGAAAAAGTCGAAGATCTGGCCGGCGCGCACCGTCTCGCCAATGCCTTCGGCCAGCGTCTTGCCCTCCTCGCGCGACAGCAGCCGGCCGAGTTCGTCCTTGCGGGCGAGGATCTCGTCGGCGGTCTTGCGCAGGATGGCGTGGCGCTCAAGGATGCCGGAACGCGACCAGGCTGGAAACGCTGCCTTCGCCGCCGCGATCGCCGCCTTGGTGTCCTCAACAGAGGCGCGGGCATATTCGCCCACCACGTCGTCGGTGTTCGACGGGTTGATGTTGCGGATCGCGTCCGAGCCGACCCATTCGCCGGCAATCAGGTTCTGGTGGATGGTCATGGGCTGTCGAGCCTCCTGTGTGTCATGGCGGCCGAGCGGCCGTCGCATCGATTACAATTGGCGGATTTCGATCTCATCTTCCCTGGCGATCGCCAGCGGATTGCGCAGCGGCAGGCCAAAACCGTCGGCGCCGATCTCGAACACGTCGCCCTCTTGCGTGCGGATGCCGTCGCCGAAGGACAGCGTCGCCGTGCCGAACATGTGGACATGCACGTCACCCGGGGCGCGGAACAGGCCGTATTTGAAGTGGTGATATTCGAGGTTGGCGAAAGTGTGGGACATGTTCGCCTCGCCGGAGACGAACGGCTTTTCCCACAAGACCGTGCCGCCACGCAGGATGCGCGAGAAGCCGCGGATATCGTCCGGCGCTGCGCCGACGCGAATTTCCGGGCCGAAACTCGCCTGCCGCAGCTTGGAATGGGCGAGGTAGAGATAGTTGATGCGCTCCGTCACATGGTCGGAGAATTCGTTCGAGACGGCAAAGCCGATGCGGAAGGGCGAGCCATCGGCGGCGATGATGTAGATGCCCGCCATTTCCGGTTCCTCGCCGCCATCGAGCGCGAAGGAGGGCGAAGTGAGCGCAGCACCGGGTGCGACGGCCTGCGAGCCGTTGCCCTTGTAGAACCATTCCGGCTGCACGCCCTTCTCGCCGGCTTTCGGCTTGCCGTTTTCGAGGCCCATGCGGAACATCTTCATGGAATCCGTCAGCGTTTCTTCGGCGGCTTCCGTCGTCTTCTTGTGCATGGAATCGCGCGTCGCGGCGGAGCCGAGATGGGTAAGTCCCGTGCCGGTCAAGTGCAGGTGTGCGGCATCCGGATGGGTGATCGGCGAAAGCAGCCGGCCATCGGCATAGGCCTCTTCCAGATCGACCTCGTCACCCAGCCCCTTGGCATCGATGACGGCCTTCAGCGACCGGCCGCTATTGGCCGCTTCCATGGCGAGCGCATAGACGCTTGCCGCACCCTTGACCGCGCGGCCCTGGCCGCCCTCTTCCCGCACGACGACCGTGATCGAACCGTCGGCATTTCCGACCTGCGAAATCAGCATTTCCATTTCCTTCCTGGAGCCGGCTCTGGCCAAGGCTCCGCACCTGCGGTGGACGGACGCCACCACACTGGCCGCCTCGGCGGCTCGTCAGATACACATGCAATGCGGAGGGTTGGCCGGTTTCCGGTCAGCCCTTGTTCTTGTTGTAGACGTCGAAGAACACGGCAGCGAGCAGCACCAGGCCCTTGATGAGCTGCTGGTAATCGATGCCGATGCCCATGATCGACATGCCGTTGTTCATGACGCCCATGATGAAGGCGCCGATGACCGCGCCGGTGATCTTGCCGACGCCGCCGGATGCCGACGCGCCGCCGATGAAGCAGGCCGCGATGACGTCGAGCTCGAAGCCGACGCCGGCCTTGGGGGTCGCGGAGTTGAGACGGGCGGCGATGATCATGCCGGCGAGTGCCGCAAGCGCGCCCATGTTGACGAAGGTGTAGAAGGTCAGCCGCTCGGTGTTGATGCCGGAAAGCTTCGCCGCCTTCTCGTTGCCGCCCATCGCATAGATGCGCCGGCCGATCGTCGTGCGGGTCGTGACGAACGTGTAGAGCACGATGAGCAGGCCCATGATGACGAGCACGTTCGGCAGGCCGCGATAGGTGGAAAGCTGGAAGCCGAGGAAGATCGCGACCGCGCTGATGATCACCATCTGCCCGGCGAAGAAGGCGAAGGGCTCGTTCTCGGTCTCATGCAGCGCGTTCTGGCTGCGCTCGCGAAGGCCCGCATAGATGGCGTAGCCGACGAGCAGGATGACCACGACGAGCGCGAAATAGTTCTTGATGAGGCTGGTTGCGGGATCGGTGATCGACAGGAAGTCCGGCACGAAACCGGTGGAGAGGATCTGGAAATCCTTGGGGAACGGGCCGACCGGGCGGCCGCCGAGCACGACATAGGTCATGCCGCGGAAGACCAGCATGCCGGCGAGCGTGACGATGAAGGACGGGATCTTCTGGTAGGCGACCCAATAGCCCTGTGCCGCGCCCATGAGAGCGCCGACGAGAATGCAGGCCGGCACGACGATGATCGCCGGCACGCCCCATTTTACCAGCATGATCGCCGATATCGCCCCGATGAAGGCGACGATGGAGCCGACCGACAGGTCGATATGCCCCGCCACGATGATCAGCAGCATGCCGAGCGCCATGATGACGATGAACGAGTTCTGCAGCACCAGGTTGGTGATGTTGACCGGGCGGAAGAGCACGCCGTTGGTGATGACCTGGAAGAAGATCATGATCACGACGAGCGCGACCAGGAGGCCATATTCGCGGATGTTCTTCTTGAGGTATTCCCCCACCGAAGGCTGGGTCGTCTTTGTCGCGGTGTCGGTGGACATCAGTGTTTCTCCCCGGAGCGCATGATGGCGCGCATGATGGATTCCTGGCTTGCTTCCGCCTTGGAGAGCTCGGCCACGATGCGTCCTTCGTTCATGACATAGATGCGATCGCAGGTCCCGAGCAGTTCCGGCATCTCCGACGAGATCATGAGGATGCCCTTGCCCTCGGCGGCAAGCTGGTTGATGATTGTATAGATTTCGAACTTCGCGCCGACATCGATGCCGCGCGTCGGCTCGTCGAGGATCAGCACCTGCGGATCGGTGAACAGCCACTTCGACAGCACCACCTTCTGCTGGTTGCCGCCCGAAAGATTGACCGCTTCCTGATAGATCGAGTGGGACCGGATGCGCAGCCGCGAGCGGTAGCCGGAGGCGACTTTGGTCTCTTGGTGATTGTCGATCACCGCCGCCTTGGAGACGCCCTTGAGGTTGGCGAGCGTCGTGTTGTGCATGATGTTGTCGATCAGCACGAGACCGAGATGCTTGCGGTCTTCCGTCACATAGGCAAGACCCGCATCGATCGCCTTGGGGATCGTGCTGACATCGACCGGCTTGCCGCGCATCGCGACCTCGCCGGTGATCTTGTGGCCCCAGGACTTGCCGAAGATGCTCATCGCCGTCTCGGTGCGCCCTGCCCCCATCAGCCCGGCAATGCCGACCACCTCGCCGGCGCGCACGTTGAAGCTGATATTGTGCAGGAACTGGCGGTCGCGGTGGTGCTGGTGGAAGACGTTCCAGTTCTTCACTTCCAGCAGCGTCTCGCCGATCTTCGGCTCGCGCGCCGGATAACGGTCTTCCATCTCGCGGCCGACCATACCCTTGATGATGCGGTCTTCGGAAATATCCTCGTGATGACAGTCGAGCGTCTCCACCGTGCCACCGTCGCGCAGGATGGTGATCTGGTCGGCGACCTTTTTGATCTCGTTCAGCTTGTGCGAGATGATGATGGACGTCATGCCCTGCGCGCGGAACTCCACGAGCAGCTTCAGCAGCGCATCGGAATCCTTCTCGTTGAGCGAGGCGGTCGGCTCGTCGAGGATGAGCAGGCGCACCTTCTTGGAGAGCGCCTTGGCGATCTCGACGAGCTGCTGCTTGCCGACGCCGATATCGGTGATCAGCGTGCCCGGCGGCTCCCTGAGGCCGACCTTGTTCAACAGTTCCTGCGTGCGGCGGAAAGCGAGCTTCCAGTCGATGATGCCGTTGGTCGCCACCTCGTTGCCGAGGAAGATGTTTTCGGCGATCGACAGGAGCGGCACCAGCGCCAGCTCCTGGTGGATGATGATGATGCCCAGATGCTCGCTGTCGGAGATCGTGGAGAAACGGCGGACTTCGCCGTCGAAATGGATTTCGCCCTCATAGGAGCCGGCCGGATAGACGCCGCTCAACACTTTCATGAGGGTGGATTTGCCGGCGCCGTTTTCGCCGACAAGGGCGTGAATCTCGCCTTCGCGGACTTTCAGGTTGACGTTGTCGAGCGCCTTTACGCCCGGAAACGTCTTCGTGATGCCACGCATTTCGAGAAGGGTCTTGCTCATTTATCAGTTTCCAGCAGCCGGTCCTCCACCATGCGGCGGTAAACCGAGCCTATTCGCTCTGCGATCCGGAGAAAAGAGGGTTCGCGCACGCTGGCGCGAACCCCGGAGAATGGAGAACGATCAGTTCTTCAGCTGGTCGGCCGTGTAGTAGGCCGAGTCCGTGACGAGGATCTTCTCGGCATTGGACTTGTCGACGGCAACCGGCTTCAGCAGGTAGGACGGAACGACCTTGACGCCATTGTCATAGGTCTTGGTGTCGTTCACTTCCGGCTCCTTGCCTTCGAGGATCGCGTTGACCATGCTGACGGTGACCTTGGCCAGTTCGCGCGTGTCCTTGAAGACCGTCGAATACTGTTCGTCGGCGAGGATCGACTTGACGGACGGCAGTTCGGCGTCCTGGCCGGTGACGATCGCCATCGGCTGGTCGCCCGAGCCGTAGCCGACGCCCTTCAGGGCCGACAGGATACCGATCGAAAGACCGTCATAGGGCGACAGAACGCCATCGACGCGGCCATCGGTGTAGGTCGAGGACAGCAGGTTTTCCATGCGGGCCTGGGCCACGGCACCGTCCCAACGCAGCGTGCCGACGGTTTCCATGCCGGTCTGGCCGGACTTGATGACGATGTCGCCGCTGTCGATCAGCGGCTGGATGACCGACATTGCGCCGTCATAGAAGAAGAAGGCGTTGTTGTCGTCCGGCGAACCGCCGAAGAGCTCGACGTTCCACGGCTTGGTGTCCGGGAATTTCGCCTTGAGGCCGTCGACGAGGCTGGTGGCCTGGAGAACGCCGACCTGGAAGTTGTCGAAGGTGGCGTAGTAGTCGACATTGCCCGAATCGCGGATCAGGCGGTCATAGGCGATGACCTTCACGCCGGCATCGGCCGACTTCTGGAGAATGTCGGAGAGCGTCGTGCCGTCGATGGCGCCGATGACGAGAACCTTGGCACCCTTGGTGACCATGTTTTCGATCTGGGCGAGCTGGTTCGGGATATCGTCGTCAGCAAACTGCAGGTCCGGCGTGTAGCCGGCTTCCTTGAAGAGCTTTTCCATCGTCTCGCCGTCGGAAATCCAGCGGGTCGAGGTCTTGGTGGGCATGGAAATGCCGACCATGCCCTTGTCCTGGGCGAAGGACGGCGCCACGAACGACGCGACGCTGATGGCGGCGGCGGCGAGAAGCGAAGTGATCATTTTCATTGAAAGGTCTCTCCCTTGTGCGCACTGGCCGATATTGCGGCCAGGCATTGTTCTGTGCGCGACGGGGTCGCATTCAGACGACGGTCCAGACTGGCCGGGCGCAAGACCCGCCGGTCCCCACTCCCAAGGACCCCAGCGCACATTGGCGCAAGGTCGTACGAATTGCCATAACTGTCAAATGCAATAAGCTTCTAAATCGATATCAGAACTGATATATTATGGGGCAAATATACTATTTTATGGATTGGAGTAACCATGCGTTTGGAGGACGATATCGACGAACGCCTCTTTTCCGATGACAGCGCCGACAACCTGCAGGGCGTCGGCCTGCTGCGCAGCGGCCTGAAGCTCAGCCATCTGCGCATGATCGTCGCGATCGAGGAGCACAAGCAGGTGAGCGCCGCAGCCGATGCGCTGAATATTTCGCAACCCGCGGCCTCGCGCATGCTGACGGAAATGGAGACGATCCTCAAGGCCCAGTTGTGCGAGCGCGTCTCGCGCGGCGTGGCGCTCACGGCCTTCGGCCGCGCCTTCGCGCGCCGGGCACGCACCATTCTGCTCGAACTGCGCGAGGTGGACCGCGAGCTTTCCGCGCTGAAATCCGGCACCGGCGGCTCGGTCTTCCTCGGTTCGGTGACGGCGCCGGCGATCAGCCTTGCCGTGCCGGCGATCCAGCAGGTGAGTGCGGCCTATCCCGGCATCGAGGTGAATGTGCGCGTCGAGACGAGCAACGTGCTCGCCCGGGAGTTGCTGGCAGCAAGGCAGGATTTCATCATCGCCCGCGTGCCGGACGATCTCAATCCGCGCCTCTTCAACGTCACCGAGATCGGCATCGAAAAGGCCTGTCTCATCGTGCGCAAGGGCCATCCCCTGCTGGAAAAACCCGTCGTCGGCCTCGCCGACCTGCCGCATTACGACTGGGTGTTCCAGCCGGCCGGCACCCTTCTGCGCCGGCGCATCGAGGAACTGTTCATCGCGGCGGGCGTGGCGCTGCCCTCCACCGTGGTCAACACCTCGTCGATCCTGCTCACCACGGCCATCGTCTGCGGCTCGAATGCGATTGCCCCCGTCGCGCGCGACATGGCGGTCTTCATCGCCGATGTCGGCGCGCAGGCGGGCGACGTGCGCATCCTCAACACCGATTTCGAGATTGACATCAAGCCGTACAGCCTCATTTCCGTCAAAGGCAGGGCGCTGCCGCCGAGCGCCAAACTGCTCTATGATCTGATCCTGCAACGCAGCCGGATGCTTTCGCCGGACTGAGGAGACTTTTGATGTTCGGCCTGACCGTTTTCGAATCCGTGCTGGAAAGGCTGAAGGCCGAGGCGCGTCAGGCAGCCGAGGATGAGGTGCGCGAGGAAGAAGGCCCGGGCGAGATCCGCGGCCTCACTTCCGGCTTTACGGGATTGGGCATGGGCGGAACCTTCGTCTCCGGCTCGCAGGCCGCCGCCGCCTATCTCGATCTCTACGAAGAGCCTGCTCCCGTGCAACCGGAGCCGGAGCCATCACCGCCCGAGCCGCCGCCGCATCTCCTGCGCATCACGCCGGAAGAGGTGGCGGAAGACCTCGCTTTGCACGGCAAGGAAAGCGTGGACGACCTGCTCGCCCGCCGCCGCAGTTTTGCCCGCGAAAACCATCCGGACGGCGTGCCGCCCGACCTGCGCGGCAACGCGACCCTGCGCATGAAAATCGCCAACATGCTGATCGACGAGACGATCCGGCGGATCAATGTCGAGAAGAGTTTGGGGTTGTCGCGCTAGCTCTTCGGCTGCTCTTCCGGCGGCTTTGCGGCCGGATCGGAGGGCTTGAAGAACAGGATGAGGTTGGCGAAGGCATAGGCGGTAACGACGAGGAAGATCGTGCCCCAGGTCTGCTCGCCGTTATAATATTCCACGCCCGTCCATGCGGCACAGACCCCGACCAGAAGCAGCCGCCGCCAGAGCGGACGGTAGAACGGATGGTCGGTATCGATGATTTTCATGAACGTCTCCTCACGCCTTCGCCCGTCTATAGGCGGTTTTTCCGCGCGGGGAAACCGGCTTTTCAGGGATCGAGACGATCGAGGAAGGCGGCAAGCTCCGAGGGCTCGATGCCGACGAGATGGCTCTTCTCCGGATAGGCACCGGAGCGCACGTCCTCCGCATATTCGCGGAAGGCGGCGATGCGTTCCTGCTGAAGCCGGTCATATTCGGCCGCGAAATTGCGATAGACCTTGGCATGGCGCGGATAATGGCCGCGATTCTGGCCGAGCACGTCGTCGGCAAAGAGATATTGCGCATCGCAGCCTGTGCCCGCACCCATCGAGAGCATGAGGAGCGACGTCTTCGCGCTGATCGCAGCCGCAACCTCGCCCGACACCACCTCGATCTCGGCGGCAAAGGCGCCCGCCTCTTCCAGCGCCTTCACCTGCCGCCAGATTTCGAGCGCACTCGCAGCCGTCTTGCCGACCGCCTTGAAGCCGCCCGTCCACGTCGCCTTCGAAGGGATGAGCCCGACATGGCCGCAGACCGGGATGCCCTCCTCGCGCAGCCGCCGGACGGTGGAAAGCCCTGCCGCGCAATAGACCGCATCGCCACCCGCCTTCATCACCTGGAAGGCGCCGCGCAGATAGTCGTCCGCGGTGACGAAGTCGCCATATTCGAGGCCGGGAAAGGCGAAGACCGTGGGTGCCGCCTCGCGAAAGGCGGGTCCGAGCAGTGCCGGCGGCACGGAGACGAGGTCGATGCCCGCCTGTTCGGCGGCGGCAGCTTCCTCCAGCGTCACGACGCGCAGCATGGTGAGCTGGCGCTTGCCCTTCATCGCCTGAAGGTCGGCGACAGTCGGTCTCTTGTTCTTCACGGTGATCTCCCGGGTTCAGGCGGCAAGCAGTTTCTTGAGTTTGGTTTCCGGCGCGGCAAGCTCGGCCGGATCGGGATGGATGCGCGCGGCGATCAGCATTTCCGCAAGGCGGATATCGCGCGCCACCGCATTGCCCGGCCCGATGCCGCTTGCGGCGATCAGCCGGCCCTCGGCATCGAGGTGGAAGAGGATGAAAGCCCCCTCGCCCATGTCGCGCCGGACCGTCGTGACCGCGCCATCGGCAAGGCCTGCGATCTGCAAGGTCATGTCGTATTGATCCGACCAGAACCACGGCACGGCGGAATGCGTTTCCGATCCGCCGAGCATGTTGGCCGCGGCAAGCTGGCCCTGCTCCTGCGCATTGCGCCAGGATTCGAGCCGGATGCGGCGCTCACCATAGAGGGGCAGCGGATAGGACGTGCAGTCGCCGGCCGCAAAAATATCCGGATCGGCGGTGCGCAGCCTTCCATCGACGGCGATGCCGTTGTCCGTCGCAAGGCCGGCCGCTTCGGCGAGCTCCGTATTCGGCAACGCGCCGATGCCGACGACCAGAAGATTTGCCGAAACGACACGGCCGTCCTCAAGTGTGATGCAAACCTCGCCCGGCAAGTCCTCAACACCCGCAATCTTGGCACCACAAAGGATCTCGACGCCCTCGACCGCATGGCGCTCCGCCACGATCGCGGCGATCTCGGCCGGCACGCCGCGGGTCAGCACGCGGGGCAGCCCCTCGACCAGCGTCACCGTCGCCCCAAGCTTGCGGGCGCTCGCCGCCAGTTCCAGGCCGATAAAGCCACCGCCGAGGACGGCGATATGGCTGCCATCGACCAGATGCGCACGAATGGCCGCGGCATCCTCATGGCTGCGTAACGCGACGATACGCCCGCCGCCATAGGGCGCGCCCGGCAGGGCGCGTGGCCGGGCACCGGTCGTGAGCAGCAGCTTATCGTAGGCAAGTGCGCTGCCATCGCCGAGCACGATGCGCTTGCCGGCGCGGTCAATTTCGGACACCGTCCGGCCGGTGAGCACGTCGATGCGCGCCTTCTCATAGCGCTCCGCATCCGCCACGAGCTTCGGGCCGGCACTGGTGACGAGCGCCTCCTTGGAGAGCGGTGGGCGCTCGTAGGGCAGATGCGCCTCGCTGCCGATAAGCGTGATCGTGCCGTCGAAACCCTTGTCGCGCAGGGCGAAGGCTGCACGCGCGCCGCATTCGCCGGCGCCGACGATGACGAAGTTTGCCATGGACTGTTTCCTCAGAGCCCGATGAAGACGGTGCCGCCTTCGACCTTGACCGGATAGGTCTTTAGGTCGACGCAGACGGGCGCGCCCTTTGCCTCGCCGGTCTTGTAGTTGAAGCGACCATTGTGCTTGGGACATTCGATGACGTGATCCATCACGAGGCCATCGGCGAGATGGATTTTCTCGTGGGTGCAGAGCCCGTCGGTGGCGTGATAGGTGTCCTCCGGGCTGCGATAGACCGCGAAGGTGCGGCCCGCATGATCGAAGCGGATGACATCCTCCTCGTCGATCTCGTCCGCGCCGCAGACCTCGATCCAGGTGTCGCTCATTGTCGTCTCCTCCAAAGACTGGGATGTTATTCGGCGGCCGCGACGGCCGGTTCTGCGTGGAGCTCTTCCTTGTAGGGTCGTGCCGTGGCCGGCAGCGCGCGTTTCAGGAAGTAGTCCTCATTGCGCAGTTGCCGCAGGAAGGCCGGTAGCATTTCCCGGTAGCCGTGCCACATGGACGGGTTCGGCGCCGGCAGGTCGTGCTTGATCATGGCGTGCAGCCGCGGCAGCGCGTGATAGGGCACCATCGGGAACATGTGGTGCTCCACATGGTAGTTCATGTTCCAGTAGATGAAGCGGCTGAACGGGTTCATGTAGACCGTGCGGCTGTTCAGCCGATGGTCGGTGACATTGTCGGCGAGGCCGCCGTGCTGGAGCAGGCCGGTCAGCACATGATGCCAGGCGCCGTAAAGCCGCGGCAGGCCGATCAGCATGGCCGGCAGGATCGAGCCGGTGGCGAAACAGAGGGCGATGGTCGCGAGATAGATCGCCAGCCAGATGCGGGCGATGCGGATCGCCTTCGGCTGCTCCGATTCGGGGATGAAGGTTTTTTCCGCCGCACTCATCACGCCGGAAGCGTTGCGCACCATGTCGACGGCAGCATGCCAGGCATCGAGCAGGCCGAAGAAATTGAGCACGAGGCGCACAAGATCCGGCGGACGCATGACGGCGATTTCGGGATCGCGGCCGACGATGACCGTGTCCGTATGGTGGCGGGTATGGCTCCAGCGCCAGGTCACCGGATTGCGCATGATCATGAAGCAGGCGATCTGGTAGACGGCGTCGTTCATCCACATCGTCTTGAAGGCCGTGCCGTGGCCGCATTCGTGCCAGCGGGAATCCGATGCCGAACCGTAGAGCACGCCATAGACCAGGAAGAACGGCAGAGCCCACCAGCTTCCCCAGAACCAGATGCCGAGAGCGCCGGTGACCAGCATCGTACCGAGCCAGATGGCGGTGTCGCGGATCGCCGGCCCATCGCTGCGCTGCATCAGCCCCTTCATCTCCTTGCGCGGGATATCGGTGTGATACCACTCGGCCGCGGCAAGGCCGTTCGCCACGGCGGCCGCTGCATCGCGGCCAAGAAGGCTGTAGTCCCGCTTCGTCGGCTTCATCGCCCGTCTCCTCCATCTGATGGGCAAACGATAATACCGATGCTTGCATCTCTCAATCCTGCCATGATAGAATGCATCAAATCCTATCATTGACCATCATTCAGTTGTGATGGAAAGATTTCAGGGAGGGGAAAATGGCATCGCGGCCCACCATCACGGATCTCGCCAACGCGGCCGGCGTCAGCGTCGCGACCGTCGACCGCGTCCTGAACGGCCGCCACAAGGTGCGCGAGGAAACGGCGCGCCGGGTCTATGATGCCGCCAACGCGATCGGCTATCACGCGCTCGGCCTCATCCGGCAGCGCGTCTTCGAGGACCTGCCGCAATATCGGCTGGGCTTCAGCTTCCAGCGCCCCAACCAGGCTTTTTATCAGAACTTTGCCCGCGAGATCGAAATCGCGTGCAATGCCTGCACCACCGCGCGCATCGTGCCGCAGATCGATTTCATCCCCACGCAGACGCCCGCCGCGATGGCCGAAATGCTGCGCCAGCTCTCGACCCGCAACCAGGCGCTCGCCGTCGTGGCACCGGATTACCCGGCGACGACGACCATGGTGGAAGACCTGAAAAGCCGGGGCATTCCGCTGTTCTGCCTGCTCTCCGACTTCGCCATGGACGTGCGCCAGGGCTATATCGGTCTCAACAATATGAAGGTCGGGCGCACGGCGGCCTGGATGATCGCCAAGGGCGCCAAACGTCCCGGCAAGGTGGCGATCTTCGTCGGCAGCCACCGCTTCCACGGCCATGAACTGCGCGAGATCGGCTTCCGCTCCTTCTTCCGCGAAAAGGGCGAAGGCTTCGAAGTGCTCGACACGCTGGTCAACCTCGACACCAGCGAAATCACCCACGAGGCGACCGCCAACCTGCTGGCGCAGCATCCCGATCTGGTCGGCCTCTATGTCGCCGGCGGCGGCATGGAGGGGGCGATTTCCGCTGTGCGGGAAGAGGGTTATGCGGGAAAGGTGCAGTTGATCGTCAACGAGTTGACTCCGGAATCGAAGGCGGGCCTCGCCGACGACGTCGTCACCATGGCCATCCACACGCCGCTCGCGGCCCTCTGCCGCGAACTCGTCACGCTGATGATCACCGCCATCGAAAAGGGTGGAAACGCGGTTCCCGGCCAAACCTTCCTGCCGTTCGACATCTTCACGCCGGAAAATATCTGAAGCAGAAATGATGGTTTTCTCTCACGCCCGCCGCTAATCTTTCAGCAATGAGGGCGCATCGGCGACCTTCGGCTTTGACGCCCGCAAAACCCTTCCCGATCCTCATGCGTGCATGCGAGGCCGCCCTGTCGCCGCCTCGAAGACCGGAGGACCCATTCCATGCCCGCCCTGACTTTCGCCCTCAACCACATGACGGCGCCCGCCCTGACGCTCGACGCCTTCTTCGCCCTTGCCGTCTCGCTCGGCATGACGGCCGTCGAAATCCGCAACGACCTTGACGGCAACGCCATCCTCGACGGCACGACGCCGGACGAGGTGAAGGCGCTCGCCGCGCGCCACGGCGTCACCATCATCTCGATCAACGCCCTCCAGCGCTTCAACGAATGGAGCCCGACCCGCGCCGCCGAGGCGAAGGAGCTCATCGACTATGCGAGTGCCTGCGGCGCCCGCGCGCTCGTGCTCGTGCCGAAGAACGACGGCACCGGCCAGGCCGATGGCGAGCGGCAGGCGAACCTCCGTGAGGCGCTGACAGCGCTGAAACCCCTGCTGGATGCCACCGGCATCATCGGCCTCGTCGAGCCGCTGGGCTTCGAGATCTGCTCGCTGCGCTCCAAGCGCGAGGCCGTGGAGGCGATCAAGGCCGTCGGCGGGGAACAGACATTCCGTCTGGTGCACGACACGTTCCATCATCATCTCGCCGGCGAGCCCGACCTCTTCGCCGACCTCACCGGCCTCGTGCACATTTCCGGCGTCGAGGACCCCGCCGTTTCCGTTTCCGACATGCGTGATGGCCACCGCGTTCTCATCGGCCCGGCGGATCGGCTTGGAAATATCAGCGAGATCAAGGCCTTGCTTGCTGCCGGCTATAGCGGCCCGCTCTCCTTCGAGCCCTTCTCGCCGGCCGTGCACGACGTTGGAGACCCGCAGGCAGCGGTCGCCGAGAGCGTCGCGTTCCTCCGCGAAAACATCTGAAAACCAGGTGCCGGCGGGCGCTCCGCCGGCACTTTTCCCCAAGCGGAATGAATCGCGCATCGGAAAAAATGGAACAGGCTTGACGTTCTCCGCAGAAAATGGAATAAACATTCCGTAAGGCGGAATTCGCGGTTTGTTTATTCTGTTTTGACCCCTGCCTCCCGGGAGGAGCAAGGGTCGGCCACCCGCAAGGGCGCGCCATCCGGATCAGTCTGTGGTGCGACCGGACACCACGTTGAGGAGGAGAACGACATGAAAAAATTCATTCTTGGCTCGGCACTCGCCGTCATGATGTCCACCGCCGCCCATGCCGAGACGATCGGCGTGACGATGGCGCAGTTCGACGACAACTTCCTGACCGTCCTGCGCAACGGCATGTCCGACTATGCCAAGACGCTCGATGGCGTCGAACTGCAGATCGAGGACGCACAGAACGACGTCGCCAAGCAGCAGAGCCAGATCCAGAACTTCATCGCTTCCGGCGTCAGCGCCATCATCGTGAACCCGGTCGATACCGACGCCACCGCCGCCATGTCGAAGGCTGCGGCCGACGCCGGCATCGCGCTCGTCTATGTCAACCGCGAGCCGGTCAACGTCAACGAACTGCCGGAAAAGCAGGCCTTCGTCGCGTCCAACGAAATGGAATCCGGCACGCTGGAAACCAAGGAAGTCTGCCGGCTCCTCAACGGCAAGGGCAAGGTCGTCGTCATGATGGGCGAGCTGTCCAACCAGGCCGCCCGCATGCGCACGCAGGATGTCAAGGACGTGATTGCGACCGACGAGTGCAAGGGCCTCGAAATCGTCGAGGAGCAGACCGCCAACTGGTCGCGTACCCAGGGCTCCGACCTCATGACCAACTGGCTCTCCGCCGGGCTGGAATTCGACGCCGTCATCTCCAACAATGATGAAATGGCGATCGGCGCCATCCAGGCGCTGAAGGCCGCCGGCCGTTCGATGGACAGCGTCGTCGTTGCCGGTGTCGATGCCACGCAGGACGCACTCGCCGCCATGGCTGCGGGCGATCTCGACGTGACGGTGTTCCAGGATGCCGCCGGCCAGGGCAAGGGCTCGGTCGATGCCGCGCTGAAGCTCGCCAGGGGCGAAAAGGTCGAGACGAAGGTCTACATCCCCTTCCAGCTCGTGACCCCGGCCAACATCGCCGACTTCCAGTCGAAGAACTGATCGGCTCTCGCCGGTCAGGCAAGAACGGCTAGACTGTTATGGACGCGCGCACGCAGGCGTGCGCGCGTCCGACCCGTTTCAGGTTGCAAGGGAGGGGACGATGGTCAGTCCGACCACCATGGCCGCGGTTCGTGCCAGCGGCGCCATTCCGAATGCCGAATATCTCTTGTCCGCGGAAGGTGTCCGCAAGGAATTCCCCGGCGTCGTGGCACTCGACGACGTCCAGTTCAAGCTGAAGCGCGGCACCGTGCATGCCCTGATGGGCGAAAACGGCGCGGGCAAATCCACGCTGATGAAGATCCTCGCCGGCATCTACACGCCCGACCAGGGCGAGGTGCTGCTGAAGGGCCAGAAGATCCGGCTCGGCTCGCCGCTCGATGCGCTGGAGAACGGCATCGCCATGATCCATCAGGAACTGAACCTGATGCCCTTCATGACGGTCGCGGAAAACATCTGGATCCGCCGCGAGCCGAAGAACCGCTTCGGCTTCGTCGATCACGGCGAGATGCACCGCAAGACGGCCGAACTCTTCAAGCGCCTCAACATCGTCATGGACCCGGAAGTGCAGGTGCGCGACCTCTCGGTGGCCAACCGCCAGATGGTCGAGATCGCCAAGGCCGTCTCCTACGAATCCGACGTGCTGATCATGGACGAGCCGACCTCGGCGCTGACCGAGCGCGAGGTGGAGCACCTCTTCACCATCATCCGCGACCTGCGCTCGCAGGGCATCGGCATCGTCTACATTACCCACAAGATGAACGAGCTGTTTGAGATCGCCGACGAATTCTCGGTGTTTCGCGACGGCAAATATATCGGCACGCACGCCTCCACCGACGTGACGCGCGACGACATCATCCGCATGATGGTCGGCCGCGAGATCACCCAGATGTTCCCCAAGGAAGAAGTGCCGATCGGCGACGTCGTGCTGTCGGTCAAGAATCTCTCCCTCAAGGGCGTCTTCCACGACGTGTCCTTCGATGTGCGCGCAGGCGAAATCCTGGGTCTTGCCGGCCTCGTCGGCTCCGGCCGCTCGAATGTCGCCGAGACGATCTTCGGCGTGACGCCGGCCACGTCCGGCACGATCGAGATCAACGGCAAAAAGGTCACCATCGACAGCCCGAACACCGCGATCCGCAACCGCATGGCCTTCCTCACGGAAGACCGCAAGGAGACCGGCTGTCTGCTGATCCTCGACGTGCTGGAAAACATGCAGATTGCCGTGCTTCAGGACAAGTTCGTGAAGAACGGCTTCGTTTCCGAGGGCGCGCTGACCAAGGTCTGCGAGGAGATGAGCAAGAAGCTGCGCGTCAAGACGCCGAACCTGTCGGAGCGCATCGAGAACCTGTCGGGCGGCAACCAGCAGAAGGTGCTGATCGGCCGCTGGCTGCTCACCCATCCGCGCATCCTGATCCTCGACGAGCCGACCCGCGGCATCGATGTCGGCGCCAAGGCGGAGATCCACCGCTTCGTCACCGAGCTCGCCCGCGACGGCGTCGCCGTCATCATGATCTCGTCGGAAATGCCGGAAGTTCTCGGCATGAGCGACCGCGTGATGGTCATGCACGAGGGCCGCGTCACCGGCATCCTCGACCGCGCGGACGCCACGCAGGTCGCGGTGATGGAACTGGCTGCCCAGTAAGTTTTTGGGCCGCTAAGCGGCCACAAGGGAGGTAATCATGAGCACGAATTCCGCAGCGCAAGCCCAGGTCGCCGCGCAGAAATCTGCCCGCCGGCTCCCGCCGGAACTCAGCATCTTTCTCGTCCTCATCGGCATCGCGCTGGTCTACGAAATCCTCGGCTGGATTTTTGTCGGCCAGAGCTTCCTGATGAACACGCAGCGCCTGACGATCATCATCCTGCAGGTCTCCGTCATCGGCATCATCGCCGTCGGCGTCACGCAGGTCATCATCACGGGCGGCATCGATCTGTCCTCCGGCTCGGTGGTCGGCATGACGGCCATGTTCTCCGCCAGCCTCGCGCAGTCCTCCACCTGGCCGCGCGCGCTCTATCCCTCGCTGACCGACATGCCCGTCATCGTGCCCGTCGCGCTCGGCATCGGCGTCGGCCTGCTCGCCGGCTTCATCAACGGCCAACTCATCGCCAAGACGAAAATCCCGCCCTTCATCGCCACGCTCGGCATGATGGTCTCGGCGCGCGGCATCTCCAAGTGGTACACGAAGGGCCAGCCGGTCTCGGGCCTCACCGACCAGTTCAGCTTCATCGGCACCGGCATCTGGCCCGTCGTCATCTTCCTCGTCGTCGCCGTCATCTTCCACATCGCGCTGCGCTACACCCGCTATGGCAAGTTCACCTATGCGATCGGCGCGAATGTGCAGGCCGCCCGTGTTTCCGGCATCAATGTCGAATCGCATCTGGTGAAGGTCTATGCCATCGCCGGCGCGCTGGCCGGCCTTGCCGGCGTCGTCACCGCGGCCCGCGCCCAGACCGCCCAGGCCGGCATGGGCGTGATGTACGAACTCGACGCGATTGCCGCGACCGTCATCGGCGGCACCTCGCTTGCCGGCGGCGTCGGGCGCATCACCGGCACGGTCATCGGCACCGTCATCCTCGGCGTCATGACGTCGGGCTTTACCTTCCTGCGCGTCGATGCTTTCTACCAGGAAATCGTCAAGGGCGTGATCATCGTGGCCGCCGTCGTCGTCGACGTCTACCGCCAGAAGAAGCGCAAGACGTAGTTAAATGAGCGAATAGGGAGTGGCGAATAGCGAATAGTTCGCCGACAACCGCTCCCTATTCGCTATTCCCTATTCGCTACTCGCTCACATGAGGACAACATGACTGTAAGATTTGGTCTTCTCGGCGCCGGCCGCATCGGCAAGGTGCATGCCAAGGCCGTGACCGGCAATCCGGACGCCGTGCTCGTCGCGGTCGCCGATGCCTTCCCGGCTGCCGCCGATGCCATCGCCAAGCAATATGGCTGCGATGTGCGCACCATCGAGGCGATCGAAGCGGCCAAGGACATCGACGCCGTCGTGATCTGCACGCCGACCGACACCCATGCCGACCTGATCGAGCGCTTCTCACGCGCCGGCAAGGCGATCTTCTGCGAAAAGCCGATCGATCTCGATGTCGATCGCGTGCGCGCCTGCATGAAGGTGGTGGAAGACACCAAGGGCAAGCTGATGGTCGGCTTCAACCGCCGCTTCGACCCGCATTTCATGGCCGTGCGCAAGGCAATCGACGACGGCCGCATCGGCGACGTCGAGATGGTCACCATCACGTCGCGCGACCCCGGCGCCCCGCCGGTCGACTATATCAAGCGCTCCGGCGGCATTTTCCGCGACATGACGATCCACGACTTCGACATGGCGCGCTTCCTGCTCGGCGAGGAGGTCGTCTCGGTCTCGGCAACCGCCGCCGTGCTGGTCGATTCGGAAATCGGCAAGGCGGGCGACTATGACAGCGTCTCCGTCATCCTCCAGACGAAATCCGGCAAGCAGGCCGTCATCTCCAATTCGCGACGCGCCACCTACGGCTACGACCAGCGCATCGAGGTGCACGGCTCGAAAGGCATGGTCGCCGCCGAAAACCAGCGCCCGGTCTCCATCGAAATCGCCAACGGCGAAGGCTACACCCGCCCGCCCCTGCACGACTTCTTCATGACCCGCTACACGGAAGCCTACGCCAACGAAATCGCCGCCTTCATCGCGGCAATCGAAAAGGAGGCCACCATCTCCCCCTCCGGCGCCGATGGCCTCGCAGCCCTGGCGCTGGCCGACGCTGCGGTAAAATCCGTACAGGAAAAACGCCAGATCTCCGTCGCCTGACGGAACCCTCCTCCCAAGGCAACTGGCCGGGCGATTTCGTCGCCCGGTCTTTTTGTTTGTCGGTCCGCTTTGTTTGCAGGCCCTCTCCCACCCTCCACGTCATCCTCGGGCTTGACCCGAGGATCCAGGCCACAAGCTTTAGGTGAGCGACGATACGTGGATCCTCGGGTCAAGCCCGAGGATGACGGAGGAGAGGTGGTGCCTCCGATCACAGAAGCCGAAGTTCAATCCCGAAATCCCGCGGTCCCTGCGCCCTCAATCCCCATCGCTCTTGGCCGCAATGATATCGTGGTCCATCTCCGCCAGTGCACGGGCAAAGTGCCCTTCCAGCACCAAGGTCGCCTCTTCCGGCACGACGGAAATCGGTGGCGCGCCCAGCAGGCGCACTTGCTGAGACTGTGCCAGCCCCTCCTCCAGCCCACGCTGGATGAGGTCGAAATAGCGGGTGCCGGGGCCGGTGATGGCGATGGGCATGTTTTCGTAGAGGCTGACCATGCGCGAGAGCCCCTGCCCCAGCGCAAGGCCGGCCTGGCGGAAGGCGTATTCCGACATGCGGTGGCCCTGGCGGGCGCGCAGCGCGATCTTGTCCATCTCGGCAAGCGGCACGAACTTTGCCGGGATCGTGTCCGGCGGCACTTCGAAGGCGGTGCGCAGGATACCGTAGAAACCGGCCGAGGCCTCGATACAGCCCTGCGAGCCGCAGCGGCACAATTTGCCATCCGATGAATTCAGCATGTGCCCGAAATTCGGCGCGGTGACGGAGAGTTCGCCGGAGCGATCGAACCGTGCAATGCCGAGCCCGATGCTGTGGCCGAGCGACAGCGCCGCGACGGCCTGCAGGTTTTTCGCGCCCGCTTTTTCCATGCGCAGCGCCATAGCATGCGCGACGAGCAACGTCTCGTTGCTGAGCAGGATTTTCGCCCGCCAATGCGGCTCCAGCAGCGCCGCGAAATCCACCTGCTGCGCGCCAAAAACCGGCGACCAGACGAGACGGGCCAGGGCAGGATCGACCAGGCCCTTGCTGCTGATGGAGACGACGAGCACCTGCCCCCGCTCTATGCGCGAGCGGCTCACCAGCTTTTCCAGCGCGGCAACGAAGGCCTCCGCAAAGGGCCGCGTCGAGGTGTCGGCATGGTTGCGCGCCTCCTCGAACCGGTCGATCAGCGTGCCGGCATAGTCGGCCAGCGAATATTGCACGATGTCCGAGGAGATGCGCACCGTGACGAGATAACCCGCCCCACGCCGCTGGCCGAAGATGACGCGGGGGCGACCGCGCGAAGCCGACGCCTGCTGCTCGCGGCGCTCCAGCACGTCGGCCTTTTCAAGCTCCGCGGTAATCGCCGAAACCGTCGCAGAGGCGAGCCCGGTATGCTGGGAAATGTCGGTGTGGGCGAGCGGACCATGCCGGCGCAGCGAGGCGAGCACGAGCGCGCTGTTCTGCTGACGCACAAGCTCCGTGCTCGACTTGGTCAGCATCCCCGGTTTCCACTCGTTTTCATAGGCTGCAACACATGCCCCTCCCAAAGCATCTGTCGTGCTGCCGATCAAGGTCTCAATGCCTTGTTGACAGCCCGAAAAACTTCTGACATTTATTTTCTCGACTGTCGAGAAAAAAGTCCCGGCACCGTCGGGAGGGGCATCGAGACAGTATTATCGTGGCCGGTCGTTGAAAGGGCGGGAGGTTCGTCCAAGCGGCCGGTATTCACTTGGGAGGATAATATGAAGTTCGTTCTGAAGCTGATGGCAGGGGCTGCCATCATCGTTTCCCTGCATTCCGTTGCGCACGCCAAGGACCTCGTGGTCGGCGTTTCCTGGTCGAACTTCCAGGAAGAGCGTTGGAAAACCGACGAAGCCGCCATCAAGGCAGCGCTCGAAGCCTCCGGCGACAAGTACATTTCCGCTGACGCCCAGTCTTCCGCCGCAAAGCAGCTGACCGACGTCGAATCGCTGATCGCCCAGGGCGCCAACGCCATCATCGTTCTCGCCCAGGATTCGGAAGCCATCGGCCCGGCCATCGAAAAGGCCGCTGCTGAAGGCATCCCGGTCGTCGGCTACGATCGCCTGATCGAAAACCCGGCCGCCTTCTACATCACCTTCGACAACAAGGAAGTCGGCCGCATGCAGGCCCGCGAAGTGTTCAAGGTGAAGCCGGAAGGCAACTATGTCTTCATCAAGGGCTCCTCGTCCGACCCGAACGCCGACTTCCTCTTCGCTGGCCAGCAGGAAGTGCTGAAGGAAGCGATCGACGCCGGCAAGATCAAGACCGTCGGCGAAGCCTATACCGATGGCTGGAAGCCGGAAAACGCCCAGAAGAACATGGAACAGTTCCTGACGGCGAACGACAACAAGGTCGACGCGGTCGTCGCCTCGAACGACGGCACGGCCGGCGGCGCAATCGCTGCCCTGACGGCACAGGGCCTCGCCGGCTCCGTCCCGGTCTCCGGCCAGGATGCCGACCATGCCGCGCTGAACCGCGTGGCGCTCGGCACCCAGACCGTTTCCGTCTGGAAGGATAGCCGTGAACTCGGCAAGCGCGCTGCGGAAATCGCAGCCTCGCTCGCCAGCGGCAAGACCATGGACGAAATCGAAGGCGTGACCACCTTCAACGGCGGCCCGAAGGGCGTCGAGATGAAGTCGGTCTTCCTCGCTCCGCTGCCGATCACCAAGGACAACCTGAACGTCGTCATCGACGCAGGCTGGATCCCGAAGGAAACGGCTTGCCAGGGCGTTGCTGCCGGCTCGGTCGCAGCCTGCAACTGAGTAACCGCCATCCGGTACTGATCTGACCATCGCCAGGCGCCGCAACGTCAAACGTTGCGGCGCTTGCGCAAGATGGGCAGCGGGCGGAGGATGAAGACGGCGAACATCCTCGAAGCGGGATGCGGAAAAGTGGGAACCGGTTTTCCGTAACATCCCGCTTGAACTTCAGACCACGCCTGAAGAACACGTCAACAAAGTGGGGGGACGGCAAAGCCATGGCCGACATCACGACTACCGCACAAGCCAATCGCGCGCGATCGGCAAGCGAGAACCCGGTAAAGCGCTTCTTCCGCGCAACCGAGATCGACACGCGCCTGCTCGGCATGATCGGCGCCATGCTGATCATCTGGATCGGCTTCAACATCCTGTCCGGCGGCCTGTTCCTGACGCCGCGCAACCTCTGGAACCTCTCCGTCCAGACCGCCTCCGTCGCCGTCATGGCGACCGGCATGGTGCTCGTCATCGTCACGCGCAACATCGACCTTTCCGTAGGCTCCATCCTCGGCTTCGTCGGCATGAGCATGGGCGTGCTGCAGGCCGAACTGCTGCCGCAGCTGCTCGGCTTCAATCATCCCGCAATCTGGGTCGTGACGCTGCTGGCCGGCATCCTGCTGGGTGCCGCCATCGGCGCGCTGCACGGCTCCATCATCGCCTTCCTCAACGTGCCCTCCTTCATCGTCACGCTCGGCGGCCTGCTCGTCTGGCGCGGCGCCACCTGGTTCGTCACCAGCGGCCGCACGGTCGCCCCGATGGATAGCACCTTCCGCCTGATGGGCGGCGGCACCGAGGGCTCGATCGGCGCCACGGCGAGCTGGGTCGTCGGCATCCTCGCCTGCATCGCCATCGTCGCCACCATCATCAACTCGCGAAAACAGCGCCAGCGCTTCGGCTTCCCGCAGCGCCCAATGTGGGCGGAGTATTTCCTCACCGCCGTGGGCTGCGCGCTGGTGCTCGGCGCCATCGCCGTCGTCAACAGCTACCCCTGGCCCGTCGCCATCGCCCGCAAATATGCCGATGCCAACGGCATCGCCTGGCCGGACGGCGGCCTGTTCATTCCGCACGGCATCGCCATCCCGGTCCTCATCGCCATCGTCGTCGGCATCGTCATGACCTTCATCTCGACGCGCCTGCGCTTCGGCCGCTATGTCTTCGCCATCGGCGGCAACCAGGAGGCCGCGGAACTCGCCGGCATCAAGACCCGCTGGGTGACGGTAAAGATCTTCGCACTGATGGGCATTCTCTGCGCCATCGCCGCCGCCATCTCCACCGCCCGCCTCAATGCCGCGACCAACGCGCAAGGCGAGCTCGACGAGCTCTACACCATCGCCGCAGCCGTCATCGGCGGCACGTCGCTTGGCGGCGGCATGGGCACAATCGCAGGCGCCATGCTCGGCGCCCTCGTCATGCAATCGCTGCAATCGGGCATGGTGCTGGTCGGCATCGATACCCCGTTCCAGCGCATCGTGGTGGGCATGGTCCTTGTCGTCGCCGTCTGGCTCGACACGGTCTACCGCGCCCGCGCCAAGTAAGAGGAGCCCATCCAATGACGGACACCCGTACGCCCCTCGTGGAAATGAAGAACGTTTCCATCTCCTTCGGCGGCATCCACGCCGTGGACAATGCCTCGATCGATCTCTATCCCGGCGAGGTCGTGGCGCTGCTCGGCCATAATGGTGCCGGCAAGTCGACGCTGATCAAGATCCTCTCCGGCGCCTACAAGCGCGATGGCGGCGAGATCCTGATCAACGGCGAAGCCGCCGAGATCAACAACCCGCGCGATGCCAAGAAATACGGCATCGAGACGATCTACCAGACGCTCGCCGTCGCCGACAATGTCGACGCCGCCGCCAACCTCTATCTCGGTCGGGAACTCCGCACCCCCTGGGGCACGCTGGACGACGTCGCGATGGAAGCCAAGACCCGCGAAGTCATGGGCCGCCTCAACCCCAACTTCCAGCGCTTCAAGGAGCCGGTGAAAGCGCTCTCTGGCGGCCAGCGCCAATCGGTGGCGATCGCCCGCGCGATCCTGTTCAACGCCCGCATCCTGATCATGGACGAGCCCACCGCGGCACTCGGCCCCCAGGAGACGGCACAGGTCGGCGAACTGATCAAGCAGCTGAAAAAGGAAGGCATCGGCATCTTCCTGATCAGCCACGACATCCACGACGTCTTCGACCTCGCGGATCGTGTCTCGGTGATGAAGAACGGCCAGGTCGTCGGCCACGCCCGCACAGAAGACGTCACCAAGGACGAGGTCCTCGGCATGATCATCCTCGGCAAGGTCCCCCCCAAGGCCATCCCCGGCCCCGGCGCCATGCAGACCGCCTGAGCAGATGAGGACGGGCCGCCGGCATAGCCGGCGGCCCGCACCACGAAACAGATTGCCTTTCGACATTTTCCCGATTGAAGCCCGCCCTCACCTAGGCTAAGAACCCTCTCATCGGACAGGCGAGTCATCGCCTAGGGCAAGCACCCGTAGCTCAGCTGGATAGAGTGTTGGATTCCGATTCCAAAGGTCACAGGTTCGAATCCTGTCGGGTGCGCCAAGCTATTTGCCCGGGACAAAACCGGGCACTGTCAGCTGAAATCGCCCCAGAGATTCGTCGCTATGAGCGCTGGTTTGGGCAGAATGTCCCAATAGATTTGTCTCGCTGGAATAGAGCAAAGAATAGAATTATGGCTACGGCGGCTCAACCTGTTGATCCGCCTATAGATTCCCTAAAACGTTCGAGAGTCTTTCTACCGGCATTGTCTTATTTCGCCTATGGAACGCCGAACGCTCGCTTGCTCGACCAATCTTGGGCCGCGGAAGAAGAGGCGTCGGCTATGCGCCACGACCGGTAATTCCTCAGTGCAGGTGTAGATACCAGAACAGCGCCGTTTCTGAACGATCCGACTGCCTGAGCGCATCGTAGAGGTGACGATCATATCCGCCGAGCTTGAAACCGTATCGTTCGTAGAAGCGACAAGCGGAAACGTTGCTCGTCTGTGTTTCTAGCCGAACTATCGCCAGACCATTCTTCTTCGCCCACGAGACTGCTTCGTCCATTAGAGCCCGCCCCAGGCCAGCACCTCGATATGCTCGCGAGACCATGATTTCATTTATTTCCGCGCATTGATTCCAAGCCTGCGATACAGCCACGTAGCCGAGAGTGTCACCCGAAAGGTTAGCCGTCGCGATCATGCGCTTGTTCGCCATCGCTTCCTCGAACAAGGCCTCATCGCTCGGATACTTTTTCTCATATGGAGCGACAAATTGAACGTTGACGATGTTTGGTCCCTCAAAGGGAGGGAGCGCCTCTTGCCGGACGGTGATGGAGAAATCCGCTTTTGCCAGCATCGGCAACGAAAGTTTGCTGACACGCTTTAATTTAATGGGTGATGTTCGAGCTTGCACGCGTTCTTCAGCCATTAGAACTCCAAAACGATGCCTAATCTAGTGAGTGCGCCGATGTCCGCAATGGCGGACGGAGCCAGTTTTCCACTTCGCGCCAATAGCTGTCATTGTACGTTACGGGAAATATTCTAATCTCGTCGCCTTATTTGCGAGATCAGACAGAGGAATGACCTATGCCTGAAATAAGCGGCGATTACGCTGATGTCGTCGAATGGCGACGTGATATCCACGCTCATCCAGAGCTTCAGTTCGAAGTCCACAGAACAGCAGCGTTGGTGGCCTCGAAGCTGAAAGAGTTCGGATGCGACGAGGTAGTGACAGGTGTCGGCAAGACAGGCGTCGTGGGGGTTATCCGTGGGCGGCAGCAGACCAGCGGAAGGGTTATCGGCTTGCGCGCTGATATGGACGCTTTGCCAATTGAGGAAGAGACCGGAGCGAAGTGGGTATCCACCAACAAGGGTGTCATGCATGCGTGTGGGCATGATGGACATACAGCCATGCTATTGGGTGCCGCCCGTGCTCTCACGCGAACACGCGCGTTTGACGGCACGGCGATAGTGATCTTTCAGCCCGCTGAGGAAGGTGGCGGTGGAGGCAAGGCAATGGTTGATGACGGTCTGATGGATCGCTTCGAAATCAACGAAGTCTATGCCATGCACACGGAGCCGGGATTGCCAATCGGCCAATTCAGCACTGCGAGTGGCCCCCTAGCTGCATCTGCGGACGGCTTCCGGATAAAAATCGACGGCAAAGGCGCGCATGGCGCATCGCCTCATGCCAGCGTCGATCCTCTTGTCGTCGGCGCGAACATTCTTCTGGCGCTCCAGACGATAGTCTCACGCAACGTTCACCCACGCCAGTGCGCTGTTGTCACAGTAGGCTGGATGGGTGGCGGTAAAGCTGGAAACGTCATTCCCCAGTCGGCCGAAATGGGAGGAACGACTCGGACCTTTGATCCAGCAACACGCGACTTGATTGAGAAGCGGGTGACAGAAATAGCCACGTATGTGGCTGAAGCTTATGGTGCGAAAGCGACCGTTACTTACAAGCGGATGTTTCCGCCGACTGTGAATCATGCAAATGAAACGGCCTTCGCAATCGATGTAGCGAGATCGCGGGTAGGAATGGAAAACGTCGACGGGTCTATGGAACCTTTGATGGGATCAGAAGACTTTGCGTTTATGCTCGAAGCTCGTCCTGGCAACATCATGCTCATCGGTAACGGCGACGGCCCATCTGTTCACGACGCACGTTATGACTTCAACGATGTCGCGATTCCCTTCGGCGTCGATTATTTTATATCGATTGTGGAGCACCGCTTGCCGTTGGCATGACCGCTTTTGGGCCGATTGCGGTCTTCCGATTCGTGCCAACTGCGTCAGTTGCGCCATGTGACTTCTTTCGCTGATGTCGAGGCGACCTCGGGACACTGAGGTCCCGACCAGGGAGAGCCAAACACGAGCAAAATGGCCATGCCCGCCACGTTATCCGAGCAGATTTTCATCGATCCGGACAGCGCCAGCGAGGAACCAAAAGACCAGTTGACAGTTTTCTACCGCCATTCTGTAGCAATCGTGTCATCCGAAACGATCACGGTACCGTACTTGTTCGTTACGCTGGTTGTCTGGGCAGCTTGGCCATGGCAAAGGGCACGGTGAACATACACCCCTTCTAAGAAAGCAGGAACGGCCTTTTGAGTTACGATCGATCCGCAATTAACCTGACGAACTGCGATCGCGAACCAATCCACATTCCGGGGACCATCCAGCCGCATGGCGCGATGATCGTACTCAACGACGACGGCCTCGTCTCTTTCGTTTCCGACAACATCGACAGGTTCCTGGGCGATACGAACCGGAACTACGTGGGCGCTCACCTTGCCGACGTGATCGGTGGAGCGCTCGCGCACGACATCGCCAATGCCGTCGCGCAAGCGGGCCCGGGGCATGTCGGCGGCGTCGTCCTCAAGGCGAAGATCGGCGACGGGCGGCATGTCGCCGACATAACGGCGCATAGATACGAGGGACGGACGTTCCTCGAATTCGAACAGCCCGCTTCAGTGGAGGACACGGAGGTCGCGCTTCACCTCACGCAGTCACTGGTCCGCCGCGTCGACAGCCTCAAGGATTTCGACGCTCTGTTCAGGGCGACCGCGCGGCTGATCCGCGCCATGCTCGGCTACGACCGCGTCATGGTCTACCGCTTTCTGCATAACGGCGCTGGGCGTGTGGTCGCCGAAGCGAAAGAGCCGTCGCTCACAAGCTTTCAAGGACAGCACTTCCCCGTTTCGGATATCCCGGTGCAGGCGAGGAAGCTTTACGTCAAGAACTGGGTGCGCGTCATAGGCGACGCCTCATTCGTCCCCGTCCCGCTCAAGCCCACCGTTCCAGAGGGCGAACCGTCCGTAGACCTTTCACACGCCCACCTTCGCAGCGTCTCATCGATACATTGCGAATATCTCCGCAACATGGGTGTGGCCGCGTCGATGTCGATTTCCATAGTCGTGGACGGTGAGCTCTGGGGACTGATTGCCTGTCACCACAACACACCGAAGCTTCTGTCCATACCGTTGCGGGTGGCGACCGAGCTGTTCGCCCAGTACTTCTCGCTCCACGTCGCGGCCATCGAACACCGCCAGCAGAAGGCAGCCGCCGTGACGACCCGCAGTCGGCTGGACGCGATCATCGCCGGGGTCGATCCGAACGATACCGTCGAAGTGACGCTCAGGACGAGGTTGCGGGAATTTTCCTCTCTGATCGCCAGTGACGGGGCGGGCCTGTGGTCGGGTGGGAAATGGTGGTCGTTCGGCGTTTCGCCGTCGGAAGCGGCCATCCCCGACTTGATGGACCACGTGTCCGCCAGGGCCGGGAAGCTGATCTGGGACACCCAGAACCTTATGGGGGAGACCGGAAATGAAGCGGAATACGGGTCTCGGGTGTCCGGACTCCTGGCCATTCCGATTTCGGTTTCGGTTTCGGCGTCCGATTATCTCGTCTTCTTTCGTTCGGAGGAAGCCCATGAGATCGAGTGGGCAGGGGAGCCGAGAAAAAAAGAAGAGCTGACCGAAAACGGCATTCGACTATCTCCCCGCGGCAGCTTCGACACATGGCGTGAAGACGTCCGTCACAAATCCTTGCCCTGGACGAGCGGCGACCTCGTCGTCGCTGACTCGATCAGGAGCTACGTGAGGGACGTCATGCTCTCTCATAACGACGCGACCGAGGAGCAGCGCGAGCGTAACGAGCAACAGCGCAATCGTCTGAACTCGGAAATGACGCACCGGGTTAAGAATATCCTGGCGCTGGTGAAGTCTATAGCGACCCAGACGGGATCGAGTTCCGACTCCATAGACGACTACACCCGGTCCTTCGAAGGGCGGCTTCGGGCGCTGGCATACGCCCACGACCAGTCGTTCGCGGGAGCCGAGGGCGGAGAACTTGCCGACCTGATCGAAGCTGAGGCGGCGATGCACCGTTTTGGCAACATGCCCGACCGCATCCAGGTTTCGGGCGAGCCTCTCGGCCTGAGCGAGCATTCTTTCGGGGTGTTCGCCCTGCTTCTCCACGAGATGATGACAAACGCCGCGAAGTACGGAAGCCTGTCCGTCCCGTCCGGTAAGCTCGATGTGTCCTGGTCCTTGACCGACGAGGGCGACTGCCGGTTGCTGTGGATCGAAAGCGGCGGGCCCGAGGTGATTACCCCGACAAGACGCGGCTTCGGTTCGAACCTCATCGAAAAGACGATTGCCCACGATCTCGGCGGGACCGTCGATATCGACTTCGACCCGGCTGGCCTGCGGGCGACGATCGTCCTTCCGTCAGAGCACCTGCGCGCCGTCTCCGGCGACAGGAGAGCGGTGGAGGCAAACCCCGATACCGCCGTCACGCATCTGGACGGCTTGCGTGTCCTCCTCGTCGAAGACCAGTCGCTGATCGCGATGGACACGGAGGAACTGCTGAGGGCGCTCGGGGCAGCGGAAGTAACTGTGGCTGCGAACGTCAAGTCGGCCTTGGCCTCAATTGCGGTTTCCGCTCCCGACTGCGCGGTGCTGGATTTAAACCTCGGAGGAACAACGTCGGAGGATGTTGCGCGCGAACTCGGCCGCCTGCGCGTCCCTTACGTGTTCGCAACGGGTTATCGGGACGGCAGCAGCGTGCCGGAAGGCTTCGAAGCCATCCCGGTCGTACGAAAGCCCGTGAGCGAAAACAGCCTTTCGGTGGCCTTGAGCAGTGTCGTCGCCACAGAACGTTGACCGACATTCGTCGCTGGCGGAACAAGAACTTGCCCTCGAATGTTGTGGCGCGATGGCGAAGCCACAAATAGAACGAAGCGTATAGGAAGTGCAAATGTCACAAGCGAACCCGGATTGCGGGAAGCTATTCCGCGATCTCGACTGGTCCGCGACGCCTCTGGGACCTTCCGACTCGTGGAGCGTCGAACTCAAGACGCTCACGAACGTGATGCTGGGCTCGTTGCAGCCGATGCTGATCGTGTGGGGACCGTCCCAGACAACGCTTTACAACGACGGCTACGCCGAAATGTGTGGCCAGCGCCATCCGGAAGCTTTCGGCAAAGCGTATCGATCCTTATGGTTCGACATATGGGACCAGGTAGAGCCGATCATCGCGGAAGCTTATGCGGGCCGCGGCACGGCCATGGACGATATCGAGTTCGTCATGCACCGAAACGGCTTTCCGGAAGAGACCCATTTCTCCTTCTCCTACACGCCCGTTCGCGATCCTTGGGGCACGGTACTCGGGATGTTTTGTGCCTGCACCGAAATCACGGCGCAGGTCGCGACACGGAAAGCAGAGCGGACCCAGAGGGAGCGCTTCAAGCAGGTCTTCGAGCTTAGCCAGGGTGGCATAGCCATGCTGGTCGGACCGAACCACACGTTCGAATACGCCAACGAGGCCTACTACACGATCATCGGCGCAGGGCGGGAGATTATTGGAAAGACCGTCGCCGACGCTGTGACCGAAGTCGTCAGGCAAGGGTATATCGACATTCTGGATGGCGTTTACAGGACGGGTGAACCGTTCATCGCCAGGGATTTGGCTATCGAACTCAACAGGGGCGACGACGGCGAGAAACAGAGCCGCCTGATCGATTTGGTGTACCAGCCTATGAGGAACGACGACGGAACCGTCGGCGGCATTCTCGTTCAGGCTCGAGACGTCACCGAACTGCGAGCGGAGGAAGACCGACAGGCATTGTTGTCACACGAGCTTGGTCACCGCCTCAAGAACCAGCTCGGAATGGTGCAGGCGATCGCATCTCAGACCCTCAAGAGCGCTCCCGATCTCGCGACGGCGCGGCTCCGGCTTTCCGAGCGGATCGCGGTTCTGAGCGAGGCCCACGACGCCATACTCGAGGGCGGACGGGGCTCGTCCACCGTGCGCCACCTTGTCGGTAAAATGACAAGCTTGTACGTAAGCGCCGTCCTGACCCCACCTTCCGGATCAGCTTATGATTGTCGATGTTCAATCTCGAAAGAGGGCTTGGACATATGTCGATTTCAGAGCTT
>NZ_JBPEHL010000010.1:0-241051 GCF_051201095.1 Shinella sp. BE166
CCAACCCCTTGACCAAGTCCTGATCAGAAAACCATACTCAGAGGTGGCTCACTTCTCGGTGGAAAAACCGGCTCAGTTCTGCGTGGAAACCAACACATTTGATGCTGTTGGTCGCCATGACAGTCTCCATTGATTGAAAGGAGATTTGCCGCTAAAAGTGGAATTCGGGTAGTGGCAAAAATGAAATGCCGGATTTCGTGCAGCAGCGACTTCAATGGAATGATCTGAGCCTGATCCTGGCTGTGGCGCGGTCGGGCTCATTTGCGGGTGCCGCCGTGCGGCTCGGGGTGAGCACGCCCACAGTGTTTCGCCACGCCAGGGCGGTGGAGGAGCGGCTGGGAACCCTGGTCTTTCATCGGGACACGACCGGTGTGTCTCTTACTGCCGCCGGGAGAGAGGCTGCCGCCTTGGCCGAACGTATCGATGAGGATATCGGTGCGCTTGAGGCGCGTGTCGGCAACGAGAATTCCGACGCGGCCGGGACAGTCCGGTTGGCGACCGTGGATACCCTTGTGGCAGGCCCCTTGATGCCCTTGATCCGGCGCTTCGGGTCGGAACATCCTGCCATCCTGCTTGATTTGCGCTCAAGCGTAAGCATGTCGGATCTGCGCCAGCGGGAAGTCGATGCTGCGCTACGCGCCGGCGGAGAACCGCCCGAAAGCCTTGTCGGTCGGAAGCTCTGCCGGATCGCCGTTTCGGTTTATCGCAGCAATAGAGAAGGCGATGGCATTGCCGACGACAATGCCTGGGTTGTCCCCAACGTCGAACTCGCCCATCTGGCCTCGGCGCGATGGCTGAAGGACAATGGCCGGTATTCCGGCGCCGCACTTCAGGTCAACAGCCTCTATACGCTCACCGAAGCCGTCGCCAGCGGCATCGGCTCCGGCATCCTGCCCTGCTATCTGGCGGACCTCGACCCGAGGCTCACCCGGGTGGGCGAACCTATTGACGAACTCTCGAGCGATCTTTGGTTCCTGACGCATAGCGAACTGCGCCACACTAGGCGCATCAGGGTTCTATCTGAATTCCTTGCAAAGGAATTCCAGGCGCTACGGCCGCTGTTTCACGGCGAGCGACCTGCTTGACGGCAGGAATATTTCTGGGCCGGCCGACTACCACATTCCCAGCGCGAACATGTCGAATTTCAGGAGAATGAGCTTTTGGCGAAATTTCGCGACTTGCGCCTGGCAGTCCGGCTTTGGCTGGTATTTCTTGTCCAGTTGGAAGCTGTAATTTTCAAGGCTTCTGTAGATGTTTGCCGCTGCCTCTTCCTGGGCGTCGTCGAACAATGTTGTATCGATCGCAGTATTGCCCATCTTAAGTTCTATCGCTTTGAGGAGGCCGTTGTCCCTGATCTTGTCCATCATCGATAGGCCGACGCCATCCACTTGGGACGATATCTTGTTTATGAGGTCATCGGTCTTGTCGCGGCGGTCAAGGTTTATCTGCCCGGTGACCTTTTCCAGGCCTTTCACAACAACGCCTTTGAGGTAGGTGTCACGGAGGAAGCTCGCCTGTCCTTTGCTTCCCGTTTTGCGATATTCTTCGACAAGCAGGTAAAAGCCCGTTTCATTGGCGGAATATGCTGTCGTTGAGTAATGGAAAAGGTTGGACCGGCGTGTCTTGGTATCGACCATGCCCCTGATCACCTGCGCTATTTCATGCTTAGCCAACTGCCCGTCTCCCTTCGTTGCCGCCAAGGCGCGGTCTCTTTTAGCGGCGTTATCGTCCGTGAACCTCCGTCTTCGGGTTCTTCCGGTGCTTTGGCAATCAGTTGGTGGCGAAAACCTTCGGGCGAATCCAGCCAAATTTGGGTCAATAGAAAATCGGATAATCACCAATGATATCCAGCCGTTAAAAGCCGATTTCGGCGCCATGCGATAACGGTGCTGCCGCTCTCCGGCGCAGCAAGATGGCGTGCAGGCTCATATTGCATTCTGTTGAACAATCGTAGTAATGTTATTCAACAAGATCGCGACCGGTATTGTTTTGCCGCCGTGAAGGGGAGAGAGTTTCATGAAGCCTAATCCGATAACCGCGCAGCCCGCCGATGCCGTGGCGCGCAAGGCAATCGCTCCGGTGGTTTGTTATCCGGTCGAGACGTTGCCGCGGCCCGATCTTGCGAGCTATCGGGCGCTGAGGGATGGGCTGACGCTGGTCGAGACCGTCGTCGTGCCGCCGCGGGAGGCTGCAACGTGGTCGGTGCCGGCGGGGTATTTTTGCCGGATCGTCTGCAGCGAGGGGGCGCAGGTGGGGGATCTCAACCTGTTCAATGCGAAGGATCTGAAGGAGCGGCTTTATACGGGCAAGACGCGGGCGCTGAACGGCACGCATGTCGGGCTTGGGGACCAGCTCTTCTCGAATTTCCCCTATCTTCGGCCGATCGCCACCATCACGCATGACACGCTGGACTGGTACGGTTTCGACGAATTCGGCGGGGCGGTGCATGATGTCATCGGCACGCGCTGCGACCCCTATACGCACAATCTCCTGAGCCATGGCGGGCAGTATCATCATTGCTGCCACTCGAACCTGACGCGCGCCTTCGCGGCGAAGACGGGCATGGCACTGCGCGAGGCGGAGAGCTATGTGCACGACGTGCTGAACGTCTTCATGTGCACGGGTTTCACGCGCGATACGGGACAGTATTTCATGAAGGCGAGCCCGGTGCGGCCGGGGGATTATCTGGAGTTCTTTGCGGAGATCGACCTGCTTGGCTGCATGTCGGCCTGCCCGGGCGGGGATTGCTCGGCGCAGCACTCCTCCGATACGGCGAAATGTTATCCGATGGTCGTCGAGATCTACAAGCCCGCCGGCCTGCCGGAGGGCTGGGCGCCGCCGGCCGTGAACGGCTACGACGGCACCCACGGGCTTTAAGCGTCAGCGCGGCCGGCGGACGGCGCGGATCTTTCCGCTTCGGCCGCCGCCGCAGAAGAAGCGGTCGCCGCCATCGGATTCGAGGCCGGATACGCCGGTTCCCTCGGGCATGACGATGGTGTCGAGCACGGCGCCCGTCTTCGGGTCCAGGCGGCGCAGGTCGCTTTCCTCGCCCTCCCAGGTGCCGTGCCACAATTCGCCGTCCACCCAGGTGACGCCCGTCACCATGCGGTTGCTGTGGATGACGCGGATGACGGCGCCGGTCTCGGGATCGATCTGGTGGATCTGCTTGCTGCGATATTGCCCGACCCAGAGCGAGCCCTCCGCCCAGGTGAGGCCGGAATCGCCGCCCTCGCCGGGGGCGGGGATGGTGGCGAGCACCGCGCCGGAGGCGGGATCGATCTTGCGGATGCGGTCTTCGGCGATCTGGAAGAGGTGGCGTCCGTCATAGGCGGTGCCGGCATGGGCGGCGACGTCGATCGAGCGCAGCACGGTGCCCTCGTCCGGGTCCACTGCATTGACCTTGTCGCCGGAGGCGAACCAGACGTTCTTGCCGTCATAGGTGACGCCGTGGACCTGCTCCACGCCGGGGAAGGGGCCGTATTCGCGGATGATATCTGCCTGGGAAGTGGTCATCGTCTGTCTCCTTTGGATCGTTGAATGATGCGATCCTAGTCGCCCGGCAGCGGACCCGGGAGTAACAAGAGTGTCGAGAAAGCGCCGGCCGTGGGCGTGAGCCAGCGGCGGGTGCGCCCGCCGCCGATCGCCTGCACCTTTCCGGCGGCCGAAAGCTGTTCGAGCGCGCGCTGCACCGTGCGCGCGCTGGTGCCAAGCGCGATCGAAAGCGCGGAACTCGACCAGGCCTCACCATCGGCGAAGAGCGCCAGCACCTCGGCATGCGGTTCGTCCAGCGGCGGGGCGAGCACGGCGACCGGGCGGCCCTCGCGCGGCGCCAGCAGGAAACCATCCTTGGTGGCGGTGATGTCCGCCAGCGGCTCCAGTTCCGCGCGCAGCCGGCCCATTTCCACGCGCAGCCGGGCGCGGTGGGATTCGTCGGCATGCCTGGCGCGGAAGGCGTTGAAGAGCAGCGTTTTCCGGCCGGCATCATCGGGCCAGGCCTCGGCCAGCGTCCTGAGCAGGGAAAACAGGATCGGCCGGGTGGCGAGCGAAATCGATCGCTCCCCGCAACGGACGACGTGGCGGCAGGCGTCGACGACGAGGGTTGGCGTCGCCAGCAGCGCTTCCACGGCGTCGGGAAGCAGCGGGCGCTCTTCGCCGCGGGTTATCAGGCGGGCTGCCGGTTGTTGCAGGATGGCGGCGGCGTCCTCCACCTCGGCCATCAAGGCGGGGATGCGGGCCTGCCGGGCGGCGTCGGCGGCACGGGCGAAGGCTTCGCGGGCGATCGTCGTGTGCAGCCGGCGGATCGCGATGCCGGCGGCGGCCAGTTCGTGCGCGGCGCGCAGCGGCGGGGGAAGCGTTGCCGGATCGACCTCGGCGAGCAGGGCTGCGGCATCGTCCAGCCGGCCGATCAGCAGCAGGCGGCGGATTGCCAGCGTTCTGGCATGGGCGGCGTTCAGGCGGTCGCCGTGGGCTGCGAGCGTTGTGCCGGCCGCGGCGAGCGCCTTCACCGGCCAGGTGAGATCGCGCGAGACGAGGGCGATTTCCGCCTCGGCGACGACGCAGCGCGCCCGCGCCACGGCCTCGCGTGGGCTGAAGGCGCGGGCGGCACTTTTCAGCAGGGTTTTCGCGCGGTCGAGGTCGCCGAGCTGCGCCATGGCGATGCCGCGCAGCGCCAGCGCCGGCGCGTCGTCGCGCAGCGCCACGCGGTTCAGCGCGCCGAGTGGATCGCCGGTGGCAAGGGCCCGGGCGGCGGCTGTGATCATCGAGTCCATGGTTTTCCCGTCACACTTGTAACTCCCGCGCTCCGGTGTTGCCCGCCTATTTTGGGCGCACCGAAACAGGAGAATGGAGTTTCCCGATGCGCAATCAAGTCGTTTCGCACGAGGACTGGTTGGCGGCCCGCCTGGAATTGCTTGCCGCCGAGAAGGAATTTTCCCGCCAGCGCGAGGCGCTGACGCGCCGCCGCATGGCCATGCCATGGGAACGCGTGGAGAAATCCTATCGTTTCGAAGGACCGAAGGGCGTGGCCACGTTGGAGGATCTTTTCGATGGCCGTTCGCAGCTCCTCGTCTATCATTTCATGCTCGGGCCGGACTGGCAGGAGGGCTGCAAGCACTGCTCCTTCTGGGCCGACAATTTCGACGGCATCCCGGTCCACCTGGCGCAGCGCGACGTGACCTTCACGGCGATCTCGCGCGCGCCGCTGCCGCAGATCGAGGCCTATCGGCAGCGCATGGGCTGGCATTTCCCCTGGGTGTCGTCCGGCGGCAGCGATTTCAACTTCGATTACCAGGCGTCGGCGACGCCTGAAGAGCTCGCGTCGGGCCGCGCCGTCTACAATTTTGCGATTCGTCCGGTCACGGTGTCGGAAATGGTCGGCGTCAGCGTCTTTTACAGGAGCGGGCCGGGCGAGGTGTATCACACCTATTCCTGCTACGCGCGCGGGGTCGAGATGCTGAACGGTGCCTATCACTTCCTCGACCTCGTGCCGAAGGGCCGCGACGAAGGCGGCCTGCGCTATCCGATGGAATGGGTGAAGCGGCACGATGAGTATTGATTTTGGGGCGGCCCCGGCCAAAAATCCGGCCGGCCGCGAAGGAGATGACAATGATCCATACGCATTATCGCTGGGTGATCGTCGCCGCGGGCGGCCTGCTCGGCTGCATCGCCATCGGCGCCATGTTCTCGCTGCCGGTCTTCCTGCTGCCCATATCCAAGGACACGGGCTGGTCGGTGACGGGCGTTTCCACCGCCATGACCATCGGTTTCCTCGCCATGGCGTTCGCCAGCATGGTCTGGGGCGGCCTGTCGGACCGCTGGGGGCCGCGGCCGGTGGTGCTCATCGGCTCGGTGCTGCTCGCAGCAAGCCTGGGGCTTGCCAGCATCGCGACGTCGCTCGTCGCCTTCCAGTTCGTCTTCGGCCTGCTCGTGGGCGTGGCCGCCGCAGCGGTCTTCGCGCCGATGATGGCCTGCGTGACGGGCTGGTTCGACACGCATCGCAGCCTTGCCGTCTCGCTCGTTTCGGCGGGCATGGGCATGGCGCCGATGACCATGTCGCCCTTCGCCGCCTGGCTGGTCTCCGGCTACGACTGGCGCACCTCCATGCAGATCATCGCCGTCGTCGTCGCGGTGGTGATGATCCCGGTCTCGTTTCTGGTGCGGCGTGCGCCGGCGCTGGAGGCGGGCGGCGCCGACCTGGTGGAGGCGGACGAGCCACAGGGCGGCATGAGCACGCGCGACGTGCTGAAATCGCCGCAATTCGTCATCCTCTGCCTGACGAACTTCTTCTGCTGCGCCACCCATTCGGGGCCGATCTTCCACACGGTGAGCTATGCCATCACCTGCGGCATCCCGATGATCGCGGCCGTCTCGATCTACAGCATCGAGGGGCTCGCCGGCCTCGGCGGCCGCGTCGCCTTCGGCATCCTGGGTGACCGGTTCGGCGCCAAGCACATCCTCGTGCTCGGGCTGCTCGCGCAGGCTTTTGGCGCACTGGCTTACGTTTTCACCGGCGGGCTTGCCTCGTTCTACATCGTCGCCGGCCTGTTCGGCTTCATCTACGCGGGCGTCATGCCGCTCTATGCGGTGATCGCGCGGGAAAACTTTCCGCTGCGCATGATGGGCACGGTCATCGGCGGTACGGCGATGGCCGGCAGCCTCGGCATGGCGCTGGGGCCGGTCGCCGGGGGGCTGATCTACGATACCTTCGCCAGCTACACCTGGCTATATGTCGGCTCCTGGGGCATCGGCATCGGCGCCTTCCTGATCGCCATGACCTTCAAGCCGGTGCCGAAGGCGCGGGAAGCGTTTGCAACGGCTTGATCGCCACGCACGAAAAACCCGCCGTCGGAGGACGGCGGGTTTTGTTCGGGATCGTCGTTGTCACGCCGCGCCGGCGGGATCGCCGATCGGCATCAAAGCGGGCTTGGTAGCCTGCTCGCGCTTGATCTTCTCTTCTTCCGTTTCCATCTCGCTGCCCTCGACGGGAGCGCCGTCCTCGGGCTTGCGTTTCTCGGGAGAAGGATTTTTCGGGTTCGTCATGGTGCGTCTCCTCAAAAGTTCAGGAACTGTTCGGGGTCACGGCGGGCGCGCATGAGGAGGTCCAGTTCCCGCTTGGAGGGACCGAACTTCTCGAACAGGCGCCTGGCCTCCTGCGCGGGCAGGTCATAGGCCGCGCGAAAGGTTTCCACCGTGTAGCGTTCTCCCGAGAGCCTTCGATGGTCGGGAAAGAGCTTGGATTGGTCCGGCATATGCGATCACGCCTAATGGTCTTCGACTGTCCTTCAACCGGAAAGGCGGGCGATTGTTCCGATGGGTGAGGGGAAAAATTCGGGCGGAGCGCCGGCCGCCCGTGCCGTGCTGCATAACGCGAGGTCTGGTGGGAAAACTGCGCGCGCGCACCGGGCGAAACAGAGACGGGGCCGGACCATTCCAGATCCGACCCCGCCGTCCGGGAGAAACTTTTCAGGAGCCTGCTACCGGCGCGCGCATCTAAAATTCGTCACACGTAAATTGCATACCATGAGACCCGGTTGATTGTATTTTGTCGTTGTTTCAGCTCGCCGGCAAGCCTTTTCATATGGCGAAATGGCTTTTTATACGGCGCCTCCAACCTGTTCATGTCGGGCGTACATAGCTTGATGATCATTGTACATGGGAAGTCCGCGCGGATTGTCGACATTTCATGTCTGAAAGTGTTGATGATAATCTTTTTGCATCGTACACAATAATTGCGATCCAAATGGTCGCGGTGTGGGGGCGGGGCTGCTGGAGGGCGGTGCCGCCGGCTGCACCCAACAACACCCGATTGGGAGGGGAAGCATGAAACAGGCACTTCTGACGATCTGCGCGGCAGCGCTCGGGCTTTCGGTTGCCGGGGCCGCATCGGCGGCGGGCACGCTTGAAACCGTCAAGGCGCGCGGCAAGCTCGTCTGCGGCGTATCGCTGGCAACGCCAGGCTTTGCGGCGCCGGATGACAAGGGCCGCATGCAGGGCTTCGATGCCGATATCTGCCGCTCGATTGCGGCTGCGGTGTTCGGCGATGGCGACAAGGTCGATTTCGTCCCGACCAACATCAACACGCGCTTCCAGGCGCTCCAGTCCGGCGAGATTGACGTGCTGTCGCGGCAGACCACCCACACCTTCTCGCGCGACGTCTCGCTCGGTCTCGATTTCGGCCCGACGGTGTTTTACGACGGCCAGGGCCTGATGGTCGCCAAGTCGCTCGGCGTGACCAGCGCCAAGGAACTGACGGAAGCGGCGATCTGCACCCTGCCGGGCACCACGACCGCGCAGAACATTTCCGACTTCTTCCGCGCCATAAACGGCAAGTTCGAACTCGTCGTCTTCGAAAGCCCGGACGAGAACCGCGCCGCCTTCTATTCCGGCCGCTGCGAGGCGATCACCTCGGACCGCTCCGACCTCGCCTCGATCCGCGCCGTCGCCAACAATCCGGACGACTATATCGTCCTGCCGGAGACCATCTCCAAGGAGCCGCTGGCGCCGGCCTTCCGCCAGAACGACTCCAACTGGGGCGACATCGTTTCCTGGTCGGTCTGGCTGCTGATGGCGGCGGAAGAGAAGGGCATCACCCAGGCGAATGTCGACGAGAAGCTGAAGAGCGAGGATCCGGACGTGCAGCGCATGCTGGGTGCCACCGAAGAGCTCGGCAAGATGCTCGGCCTCGATAACAAGTGGGGCTACAACGTCATCAAGAGCGTCGGCAATTACGGCGAAGTCTTCGAGCGCAACCTCGGCGAAAGCACCAAGCTCGGCCTGACCCGCGGCCCGAACGCGCTGTGGAATGCCGGCGGCCTGATCTACTCGCCGCCGATCCGCTGATCGCGCCATAGCCGGACGCGCGCCTTTTTCGCGCGCGTCCCCTTTCCTATATCCGGCGGCGAGGTTTCATGGCTTTCCTGCATGACATGCGCTTTCGCGCCTATTTTTATCAGGTCGTCGCAATCGGCTTCGTGGTGCTCGCCGGCTGGACGATGTTTTCGACGGCGAGCGACAACCTCGCCAAGCAGAATATCGCGACCGGCTTCGACTTCCTGACGCGGCCGGCGGGTTTCGTCATCACCGAGGCCGCCATCGCCTTCGAGGCGACGGATACGGTCGGCCGGGCGATCCTCGTCGGCATCGCCAATACGGTGAAGGTGTCGCTTCTCGCCGCCATCTTCGGTACGCTTCTCGGCCTTGGCGTCGGCATCGCGCGCATGTCGCACAATCCACTGCTGGCGCGCCTCGCGCTCACCTATGTCGAGCTTTTGCGCAACGTGCCGCTGCTGCTCTATCTCTTCCTTTGGTATTCGCTGATCATCCTCGTCCTGCCGCCGGTCAAGCAGGCGCTGAACTTTCTGCCCGGCGTCTATCTCTCCAACAGCGGCCTCGTCGTGCCGGCGGCCCTTTTGCAAAGCGGTGGCCTGGCGCTTCTCGCCTGCCTCGTCGGCGGCGCGGCGGCGGCGTTTTTCATCCGCACGGTGGCGACGCGCAGGCGCATTGCGACCGGCCAGCCGAACAAGGGCGGCCTCATTGCGATCGCCGCTTTCCTCGCACCCGTCCTCCTTCTCTGGCTTGCCGGCGGGTTCAGCGTCGATTGGGATTTCCCGACGGCCGGAAAATTCCGCCTGACGGGCGGGCTGCATGTGCGGCCGGAATTCGTGGCGCTGCTCTTCGGGCTGGCGCTCAGCGCCTCGGCCAATGTCGCGGAAATCGTGCGCGCCGGCATCCAGGCGGTCGGCAAGGGGCAGTGGGAGGCATCCGCGGCGCTTGGGCTTTCGCGTGGGAAAACCATGCGGCTCGTCGTGCTGCCGCAGGCGCTGCGCATCATCATCCCGCCGCTCACCAATACCTATCTCACCGTCTTCAAGAACAGTTCGCTGGCGATTGCCATCGGCTATCCGGACCTCGTCATGGTCTCCAACACCGTGATGAACCAGACCGGCCAGGCTATCGAGACCATCGCGATCTTCATGGGCGTTTATCTCGCGCTGTCGATCACCATCTCGCTGATCATGAACTGGTACAATGCGCATGTCGCGCTGAAGGAGCGCTGACATGGCCGATGTTCAAATGCTGGCACTTGCCCCGCCGCAGCCGGCACCCACCACCCAACGCCTCGGCAAGCTCTCCGCCTATTTCGGCACGCCGGGCAATACGGTCATCAGCGTGGCATCGATCGCCATCATCCTGTTCGTCATCAAGCTCGCCTTCGGCTGGCTGGTCGTCGATGCGGTGTTTTCCGGCAATGGCGAAACCTGCAAGGCATCGGGCGGCGCCTGCTGGCCGTTCGTCGCGCAAAAACTGCGCTACATGCTGTTCGGCTTCTACCCTTACGAGGAGCAATGGCGACCGCTCTCGGCGCTTCTCCTGCTGTTCGGTGCCTGCGGCGTCTCGATGATCCCGCGCTTCTGGAGCCGCAATCTTCTCCTCGCCTGGATCGTCGTCATCCTGCCGGTGCTCTATATCCTGATGGCGGGCGGTCTCTTCGGGCTGACGCCGGTGGCGACGACGAGCTGGGGCGGCCTGCCGCTGTCCTTCCTGCTCTCCTTCATCGGGCTGACGCTCGCCATGCCGCTCGGCATCGTGCTCGCCTTGGCGCGCGCCTCCAACCTGCCGGCGATCCGGGTGCTCGCCGTCGGTTTCATCGAGATCGTGCGCGGCGTGCCGCTGATCAGCATCCTCTTCATGGCGACCGTCATGCTGCCGCTGTTCATGCCGGATGGCGTGACCATCGACAAACTGGTGCGTGCGCAGGTGGCGATCATCCTCTTCGCCTCGGCCTATATTGCCGAGATCGTGCGCGGCGGCTTGCAGGACGTGCCCGTTGGCCAGTTCGAGGCCGGCAAGTCGCTCGGGCTGCATTACTGGCAGGTCATGCGCAAGATCGTGCTGCCGCAGGCGTTGAAGAAGGTCATCCCGCCGATGGTCGGCCTGTTCATCGGCTTCTTCCAGGATACGACGCTCGTTACCATCGTCGGCCTCGTCGATTTCCTCGATACGGTGCGTTCCGCCATCCGCGATCCGGAGTGGCAAGGCATTGCCGTGCTCGAAGGCTACCTCGTCGCCGCCGCCGTTTACTTCACCTTCAGCGCCCTGATGGGAGCCTATAGCCGCTTCCTCGAACAGCATTTCAGGACGACCCATGCCTAGAACCGTCATCCGCAACGCCCACACGATCGTCGCCTATGACACGGCCCGCAGCGGCCATGCCTATATCCACGATGCGGACGTCGTCTTCGACGCGAACGGTTTCGTCGAGGTCGGCAGCCGATACGACGGGCCGTTCGAGCGCGAAATCTCCGGGCGCGACCGCATGGTCCTGCCGGGCTTCGTCAACGTACATTGCCATTCCGGCGAGGAGCCGATTTCCAAGAGCCTGTTTGAGGATGCCGGCACTGCGGCGCTCTGGGGCCAGGCGATGTACGAATATTCGACGCTGATCGAGATCGGCGACGATGCGGTGCAGGCAGCGCTGACCGTCATGCTCGGCGACCTGCTGCGCAGCGGCGTCACCACGTTTGTCGACATTGCCGGCCCGCACGATTGCTGGCTTCCGACGCTGGCGCAAAGCGGCGCGCGTGCCTATGTCGCCCCCGGTTTCCGCGAGGCGGCCTGGCATGTGGAGGACAGCCACCGGCTCGATTTCCGCTGGAACGAGCCGCGCGGCCGAGAGGCCTTTGCCCGGGCGCTGGAAACGGTCGATGCCGCCGAGGCCCATCCCTCCGGCCGGCTCGGCGGCGTGGTCGCGCCGGCGCAGGTCGAAACCTGCTCGCCGGAGCTGTTGCAGGAAGCGGCGGAGGCGGCGCGCTCGCGTGGCGTGCCGATCACCATCCATGCCGCGCAGACCATGGCCGAACACGAGGAACTGCTGCGCCGCCATGGCCTCACCGCCGTTCACTATCTTGAAAAGCTCGGCATCCTCGGCCCGGACCTCATCCTCGGCCATTGTATCTTCATCGACAGCCACAGCTGGACGCGCCAGCGCACGGCGCTCGACCTCGAACGGCTGGCGAAGAGCGGCACGAGCGTCGCCCATTGCCCGGTCACGTTTTCGCGCAGCGGCATGGTTTTGCAGTCGCTCGGGCGTTACCGGACAAACGGTGTCAACGTGGCGATCGGCACGGACAGCTACCCGTTCAACATGCTGGAAGAGATGCGCATGGCGATGATCTGCGCCCGCATCGCCGGCGGATCGGTGTTCGACGTTTCGACGGCTGATGTCTTCGAAGCGGCGACGTTGGCCGGCGCCAAGGCTCTCGGACGCAGCGATATCGGCCGCATCGCCCCGGGCGCCAAGGCGGATTTTTCACTGATCGACCTCAAGCATCCCGGCATGCAGCCGGTCTATGACCCATTGCGCAACCTGCTGCATTGCGCCGCCGAGCGCGCGGTGGCCGCGGTCTATGTCGACGGCGCCTGCGTGATGGAGAACGACCGGCCGACGATGGTCGATTATGACGGTGCGCTTCAGGAATTGCAGGCGGTGCAGGATTTTGCCGTGTGTCGTTTGCAGGCGAACGATCCGCGCGGGCGCTCCGCTTCCGAACTGGCGCCGCTGTCGCTTCCGGTCTTGCCACATCCGTGATGCTGCGGATCGCCAAGGCGCGGGGGAGGCCCTATGATGCTTCTCCCGATCCCCTGACGCAGCTTCGCCCACCATGCCCCGACGCCTGACTTTTCTCCATTCCGCGGCCGCCCTTGCCGGCGGCTGGCTGCTAATGCTTGCCGCTTTCGGCCTCTATTCGGCGACAGGCCACCGGCAGGCGCTGGAGCAGGACGTGTCGGAAAGCGGGCGCTCGTTGCAGCGCGCCATCTCGCAGCGCGTCGCCCAGCATGATGCCCATCTGACGAGCCTCAGCGCGCTCGGCCTCGCGCAGGCGCAGCCCTCGGCGGATTTCGACCTCGTCGCCAGATCGATCCTGCGCTTCTATCCGCGCGTCGTCGCCATCGATCTCATTCGACTACCGGCGGGCGAGGTGGTGAGCTCCGCCAGATCCGCCGATGGTGCGACGGTCGACCCCGCGCAGGTCGCAAAGGCGGTCGAGGGCCTCGCCTCCGGCAAGGCCGTCTATGGCGCGGATACCCGGTCCGGCCATTATCGCCTGATGAAGCGCATGAACGACACCCTGGCCGTCAGCCTCGATATCGACGGCGCCAAGCTTATCGAGGGCGAGGAACTGCCGCGCTGGGCCGCGCTGACGCTGGCGACCGCCGACGGGCCGCTCATCGAAAGCGGCGCGAAACAGCCTGCCGCATCCTCCTTCCTCGCGCGCACCATCCGCTTCGACGCGCCGATCGCCAGCGCCACGCAGCCGCTGCGGCTCTCGCTGCAACGGCATGTCACGCTCGCCGAGCTTTTGCCCGTGCAGCCGCTCGCGCTCTTTGCGGCGGTCTTGCTGGCCGGGCTGGTGCTCGTGCGCTCGCTGCTCCGTCACCGGCAGGACGCGGCCACGGCGCGGGCGGCCGCGGAGGCGGCATCGCGGCGCGAGGCGCTGCGGCAGCATGAGACGAAGCTTGCTCATGCGCTGCGCATCAACAGCATGGGCGAGATGGCGTCGGGCATTGCCCATGAGCTGACCCAGCCGCTGACGGCGCTTCTCAGCCAAAGCCAGGCCGGACGGCGCATCGCGGCGGCGAACGGCTTGCAGGACACGCCGATCGACACCGTGCTCGCCGCCAACGTGCTCCAGGCCAAGCGCGCCGCGGATATTCTGGTGCGGCTGCGCGCCTATGTCGGCAAGAGCGCCGAGGCGCCGGGCGTGCACGACCTCTGCCGCCATGTCGCCGATATCGTAGCGCTGTCGCGCATCGACCTCGACCGGCGCGGCATCGCGCTCGATCTCGACTTGCCGGATGCGCCGGCACTGGCGCGGATCGATCCGGTGGAGATCGAGCAGGTCATCCACAACCTCGTCCGCAATGCCGCCGATGCGGTGGACCAGGCGGGCCGGGCGGATGGACGGGTCTCTGTCTCCTTGCGGGCTGCGGGGCAGAGCTACGAAATCACCGTCTCGGATAATGGCACGGGCATTGCCGACGATGTACTGCCACGGCTGTTCGAGCCGTTCTTCTCCAGCAAGCCGGACGGCATGGGGCTTGGGCTCAGCCTGTGCGAAAGCATCGTCGAGCGTTTCGACGGCAGCATCGCGGCGGCAAACGGGGCAGGGGGCGGGGCGGTCTTCACCGTGCGCCTGCCCGCCGCGCACGAGACGCAGACACAAGAGGAAGCAGCGGAATGACGATGGCGCCGGTCTATCTGGTCGATGACGACGAGGGGGTGCGCAGCGCCCTGTCGCTGCTGCTTGGCACCTACGGCATCCGCATCGAGACCTTTGGCGACCCCACCGCCTTCCTGGCCCGGGCGCCAAAGCTGAAGCCCGGCGTGCTGCTGCTCGACCTGCGCATGCCGGCGATCACCGGCCTGCAGCTGCACGAAAAACTCGCGGCCATCGGCTGCGACTGGCCGACCATCATCTGCACCGGCCATGGCGATGTGCATGCCTGCCGCCGCGCCTTCAAGGCCGGCGTCGTCGATTTCCTGACGAAGCCGGTCGACGAGCAGGTGCTGATCGAGGCCCTGCAACAGGCATCCGGCGCGCTGGATGTGCATGCCGAGCGGGCGGAGGCGGCGAAGCTCGTGGCGCAACTGACCGATCGCGAGCGCGAGGTGCTGGACATGGTCGGCCGCGGCTGGTCGACGCGGGAGATCGCGGAGGCCTTGCAACTATCGCCCCGCACGGTCGATACGCATCGGGCGAACATCGCCCAGAAACTCGGCACGACATCGGTCGCCGAGTTTGCGCGCCTGGCGCTGATCGGGCAGGCTCCGTAGTCCTACGGACCCCGCTCCGTCCGTCCACCGATACCACTAGGCGCGGAAATCTCCGAAAAGAGGGCCGTCGCCGCCAACGAGACCCGGGCGGCCCAGATGGAGATCCACATGAAGACGTTCGTAGCCGCTGCCTTTGCCGCCCTCACGCTTGCCGGCGCCGCCCAGGCTGAAATCCTCACCGAGCGCAACATGCCGCTCGATATCGCCGTCGAAGCTGCCGATGCCGCGGTCAAGGCCTGCGCGGCCAAGAAGTTCAACGTGACGGTTGCCGTCGTCGACCGCGCTGGCGTGACCCGCGTCGTGCTGCGCGCCGACCGCGCCGGCCCGCACACGCTCGACAGCGCCGTCCGCAAGGCCTACACCGCCGCGTCCTTCCGCACCCCGACCCAAAAGATCGCAGAAAATGTCGGCAAGAACCCGGCCGCTGCCCAGCTCGTCTCGATCGAAAACCTGCTCGTGCTTGCCGGCGGCGTGCCGGTGAAGGCCGGCGAAGAGACGATCGGCGCCATCGGCGTCGGCGGCGCTCCGAGCGGCGACATCGACGACGAATGCGCCCGCGCCGGCATCGAAGCGGTCAGCGCCAAGCTGAAGTAATTCATTTGCTTGAGAAAAAGCCCCGGTGTCGTGCGGACATCGGGGCTTTTCGCGTCTGTGTGCCTTGCATCAAGCTGGTGACGACGGTCGCCAGCGTCATTTCTGGGATTCCTATTCGCGGCCGGGCGAAATATGAGTGAATCATGGATGATTCGGCAGCGATTCGATTTTCCGATCGTTGCGGCAGGGCGTTCCGGACGGTCTCCCTGCTCGCAACCTTTGCGGCGGCAGCGACTGTCGCCGGCTGTGCATCGCGGCCGGGCGTCGGCATTGCGACGCTTTCCACCACCGTGCCGACGTCGAGCGCGCTAGTTTTGCCCGCGCCGGGCTCCCTGTCCATCATCAGCGTGGTCCAGCGGCAATATACCAATGCGATCGAGCAGCAGATCGCTCTTTCCACGTCGGCCGCCACTTCCGGCCAGAATTTCATCAGCATCCAGGCCTTCGGGCCGGCGGAAACGGTGGCGCTGCCGGCCGGCGCGCTCGCCTTCAAGCCGGTGCAGCACGGCGCGATCCGCAGCGAGATGCGCACCTACCTGCCGGGGCGCTCGCTCGCGATCTCGGCGAATTTCGTGCGCAACAACTATGGCCCCTTCGGCTATGCCTATGGACGGGGTGCCGGCGATGACGGCTGCCTTTACGGCTGGCAGCAGATCCGCTCGGACGAGGCCGATCGCAACCACCTGAACAGCCCCGGCATGCTCCAGATCCGCCTGCGCGTCTGCCAGACGGGGGCCAGCGAAAAGGAGCTGGTCGAGATGATGTATGGTTACACCATCGTCGGCGGCTTTTCCGGCACGACCTGGAACCCATACGGCACGCCGGCCTCCGTCGACAGCCAGATCGGCGGCGGCCAACCGCTGCGCGTAGCGGTCGAGGAGCGCAAGGTGCCGGTGACGACCGTTCGCGTGGATACGGAAGCGCGCGTGCCCGCGACCCGCCGCCTGCCGGAGAAGAAGCCTACGCTTCTCGACACGGGCGACGCCGTCATCGTGCCGTCGCCTTCGGGCGGCGCGAGCACGGAAACCGAAGGCGAGGCCGTCGTGGTGCCGTCGCCCGTCTGCGTTACATCGACTACCGGATCGACAACCTGTAATTGATTTAGGGGCCGCCAACCTCATTTTTCGTTAACATAATGGTGCGTAAGGTTCGCCCAAACGCGCTATGACGGCGAAGGACGGCGAATGAGACATATTGGCACGGTCATCCTGTGGGCGATGATTTCCGCCGTGGTGATCCTCGTGATCACGCTGCCCATCAACCTCCAGACCCAGCTTGTTGCCAGCATCGCGGTCGTCACCTTCATGGCGGTGATCAAGGTGCTGCGCGCCGAGGGAATCTGGCGGCTGATCGCGCTCGCCTTCGGCACGGCCGTCGTGCTGCGCTACGTCTACTGGCGCTCGACCAGCACGCTGCCGCCGCTGAACCAGCTGGAAAACTTCATTCCCGGCTTCCTGCTCTACCTCGCCGAAATGTACAGCGTGATGATGCTGGCGCTCAGCCTCTTCGTCGTCGCCATGCCGCTGCCGCCGCGCAAGAGCCGCGTCGCGGAGGTGGGCAAGCTGCCTTCCGTCGACGTGTTCGTGCCGAGCTACAACGAGGATATCGGCCTTCTCGCCAACACGCTCGCCGCCGCCAAGGCGATGGATTATCCGCCGGAAAAGCTGACGGTCTGGCTGCTCGACGATGGCGGCACGGAGCAGAAGCGCAATGCAGCCGCCGTCATCGAGGCGCAGATGGCGGAAGCCCGCCACCGCGAGCTCCAGGCGCTCTGCCGCGATCTCAACGTCAACTACCTGACCCGCGCCCGCAACGAACATGCCAAGGCCGGCAACATGAACAACGGCATGCAGCATTCGACGGGCGAACTCATAGCCATCTTCGATGCGGACCATGCGCCGGCGCGCGATTTTTTGCGCGAGACGGTGGGTTATTTCGCGGACGACCAGAAACTTTTCCTCGTTCAGACGCCGCACTTCTTCCTGAACCCCGACCCGCTGGAGCGCAACCTGCGCACCTTCGAGACGATGCCGAGCGAAAACGAGATGTTCTACGGCATCATCCAGCGCGGCCTCGACAAGTGGAACGCCTCGTTCTTCTGCGGCTCGGCGGCGGTGCTCCGGCGCACGGCGCTCAACGAGGCCGGCGGCTTCTCCGGCCTTTCGATCACCGAGGACTGCGAGACGGCGCTCGCGCTGCATTCGCGCGGCTGGAACAGCGTCTATGTCGACAAGCCGCTGATCGCCGGCCTGCAGCCCGCCACGTTCGCCAGCTTCATCGGCCAGCGCAGCCGCTGGGCGCAGGGCATGATGCAGATCCTGCGCTTCCGCTTTCCGCTGTTCAAGCGCGGGCTCACCGTGCCGCAGCGCCTTTGCTACATGTCGTCGATGCTGTTCTGGCTGTTTCCGTTCCCGCGCACGATCTTTCTCTTCGCGCCGCTGTTCTACCTGTTCTTCGACCTCGAAATCTTCACGGCATCGGGCGGCGAGTTCCTCGGCTATACGCTCGCCTACATGCTCGTGAACCTGATGATGCAGAACTATCTCTACGGCTCGTTCCGCTGGCCGTGGATTTCCGAGCTCTACGAATATGTGCAGAGCGTGCACCTGCTGCCGGCCGTCGTCTCGGTGATGCTGAACCCGACCAAGCCGACCTTCAAGGTGACGGCGAAGGACGAATCGATCGCGGTGGCGCGCCTGTCGGAAATCAGCCGGCCGTTCTTCGTCATCTTCGCCGTGCTGTTCATCGCCTTCCTGATGAGCATCTACCGCTTCTATTCCGAGCCCTACAAGGCGGACGTGACACTCGTCGTCGGCGCCTGGAACCTCTTGAACCTCCTCATCGCCGGCTGTGCACTCGGCGTCGTTTCGGAGCGCAGCGAGCGGGCGGCGAGCCGGCGCGTGACCGTCAAGCGTCGCTGCACCTTCGTCGCCGGCGGCCTACACCATCCGGCGACGCTGGAAAACGTCTCGGCGCATGGCGCCCGCGTGCAGGTCTTCGGCCTGGAGGCGGAGCTTGCGACGGGTGTGCGCGGCGAGCTGCGTTTCACGCCCTATGGCTCCGATCATGAGGAGGCCCTGCCGGTCGATGTGCGCAATGTGGAAAACCAGGGCAGCGTGGTCGCCGTCGGTTGCCGTTTCCTGCCAGAGGAGGCGCGGCATCATTCGCTCGTCGCCGACCTGATCTTCGCCAATTCCAACCAGTGGAGCGATTTCCAGGTGTCGCGGCGCTACAATCCGGGCCTGTTCCGCGGCTCGCTGTGGTTCCTGGGCGTGGCCCTCTACCAGACGAGCCGCGGGCTCGTCTATTTCGCGCGCAGCTTCGGCGGCGGCAAGCGGGAGGCTGCACCGTGATGCTCCTGCCTGCAAGGACCGCGCTCATCGGCCTCGTTTTCGCGCTCACCGCCTCCGTCGCGTTCGGGCAGGATTCGACCGTGCCCTTCGACATGTCCGGCGAACGCGCGCCGGGCACGGAGCAGAAGCCGGTCGTCGAGGGCGGCACGCCGGTGACGACGACCGAAACGAAGGAGCCGGAAAAGAAGGTCGCGACGCCCGATCCGCTGACCCGGCGCTATATCGTTCCCGCGACCTCGCTGCTTCTCGAAGGGGAGGCGGCAAGCCAGTCCTTCCCGGTCTTCCTCACCCCGCAGCAGGCCGAGAGCGCGACGTCGATCAATCTCGGCTATTCCAACGCCGTCGTGGTGGCGCCGGAATCCTCGCGGCTCACCGTCGTCGTCAACGACGTTTCGGTCGGCGAACTGCCGGTGCAGTCGGCCGAGGGCACCAAGGACATGCGGTTCGACCTGCCGAAGGGCCTCTTGCGGCCGGGCCTCAACCGCGTCACCTTCAACGCCGTGCACCGGCACCGCACCGACTGTACGGTCCGCTCGACCTACGACCTGTGGACCGCGGTCGATCCGGCGCGCACCTTCCTGACGGTGCCGGCCGATACCAGCGGCCGGCTTCTGACCACCGACGACATCGCCGCCATCGGGCTCGGGCCGACCGGGCAGACGAAATTCGTCATGGTGGCGCCGGACATGGGCCAGCCGGTCGCCACCAATGCGCTGATGCGGCTGAGCCAGGGCCTCGCCCTGATGGCGAAGATGCCGAACCAGACGTTCGACGTCGTTGACGCGTTGCCGGCGACGGCGGGTGCCGGCGAGATGACGGTGCTGGTCGGCACCGCCGACGACCTGGCGGCGATGCTGCCGAGCCTGCCGGTAACGGCGCGGTCCTCCGCGGTCGCCACCTTCGTCGATGCGCCGGCGGGCAACCGCAAGATCTTCGTCGTCAGCGGGCCGGACTGGCCCTCGATCGAGGGGGCGGTGGAGGGCATGCTGGCGCCCATCGACCGGCCGCTCGGCGTGACGCGCGAGGCGCTCAGCGTGCGCCAGCGCAATGCCACCGAAATGCCGCTGGTCTCCGGCGAAATGTCGCTGTCCTTCGCCTCGCTCGGCGTGCGCACCGGCGAGTTCACCGGGCGGCGCTACCGCACCGGCTTCGACATCGGCATCCCGTCGGATTTCTACGCGGATGCTTACGGCGAGGCGAGGCTGCTGCTCGATGCGGCCTATTCGCCGGAAGTGCTGCCGGGCAGCCATATCGACATCTATGTCAACGGCAACATCGCCACCACCGTGCCGATCACCAGCCGCAACGGCGGCATTTTCCGCCATCTGCCGATCCGCGTGACCATGCGGCATTTCCGGCCGGGGCCGAACCGCGTCGACATCGAGACCGTGCTGATGACGGAGGCGGACAAGATCTGCGCGCCGGGCGCCAGCGCCAGCGAGGAGCCGCGGTTCGCGCTGTTCGATTCGTCGGAATTCCGCATGCCGCGCTTTGCCCGCGTCGCACGCTTGCCGAACCTGTCGGCCCTTTCCGGCACGGGTTTTCCCTATAACGGCCAGGTCGATCCGACCGCGCTCTACCTCGATCGTCTCGACGCGGACACGCTTTCGACGAGCGCGACCTTCCTCGGCAAGATGGCGGTTTCGAGCGGGCGGGCGCTGCTGGTGCGGCCGGAATCCTCGGCGCTGGCGATCGGCGAGCGCAATGCCATCCTCGTCGGCACCATCTCGCAGCTTCCGCCGCTCGTCCTCGGCCAGACGCATATTGCCGCCGAAAGCGCCTCCTCCTGGGGCGGCCCGGCCGATGGCGGCGGCGAACGCGGCGCCACGCAGGAAGCCTTCGACGAATGGCAGTCGCGCGTGCGCGGCGGCTCCTGGCGCGGGCAGATTTCGGCGCTCGAAACCTGGTTGCAGGAAACATTCGACATTTCGCTCTCTTCGCTGCGCCTGCTTCCCGGCGAAGAAGAACTCGTCGTGCCGGACGACACCGCGCGCTTTCTCGTCGCGCAGGGCAACAGCCCGGAGGAGACCGCGACCTGGACCGTGCTTTCCGCGCCCACCGGGGTCGATCTCAGGGCCGGCATGGCGGCGATGGCGCAGGACGACCGCTGGCAGCAGCTCGACGGTTATGTCAGCCTCGACAGCAAGGGCACGCAGGCGCTCGATACACGCGCGGTGAGCCGCACTCGCTTCGTCTCCACGCAGCCCTGGACCTTTGCCAACATGCGGCTCGTCGCGGCGAACTGGCTGTCCTCGAATATTCTCGCCTATGCCGTGCTGTTCTGCGCGCTGGCGATCCTGCTCGGCATCGCGACCTCGGGTCTTCTTCGCCGCTTCGGGCGGGGCGGCTGAGCGGGCCGTTTACCGGCGGTTAACCGTAACAGGGTTTTATCACAACTGGTTGGCTCTTCTTGGGGGACGCGGCGACGCGTTCCACGTTCATGGCGCATGGTGTCGTCGCGGTTCAAGCCGGAGCTTGGTGTTAGTGATGTACCGAAGGATATTCGGGATGAAGTCGATCCTTCTTGCGTTCGTCCTCGTCTCCGCCGGCGTGGCAAGCGTCGCAGGCGTATCCTTCGGTGTGCCTGACGACCTGATGAAGGGCTTGCCGCGGCTCGGCGCGGGAACGGACGATTTCGCCACCAGCAGCACGCAGGAAAGCCTTCCCCGCCTCGCCAAGCAGGCCCGCGTGGAAATCGCGCAGGCTGAGCAAACGGCGCAAGCGACGGGCACGGAGCAGACGCCGGTCACGGCGGTCACCGCGAACAAGCCCGTCGTCGACGAAAGCGCGCTACGCTATTTCGCGGCCCGCGGCGATACCGCCCGGCTGAACGCCGAGATCGCCCGGCTGCGCACGCTCTACCCCACCTGGATACCGCCAGAAAATCCGCTCGCCGTGCCGGTCAACGAAGACAAGCAGCTTGAGGAGATGTGGGCGCTCTACAGCCAGTCGCGTTATGCCGACGTGCGCGCGGCGATCGCCAAGCGCCAGCAGGAAGACCCGCAATGGACGCCGCCCGCCGACCTCGTCGATCGCCTCGACGTGGCGGAGAAGCGCGCGGCCCTCGTCGCCGCCTCCAATGCCGGCAAGAGCGAGGATGTCGTGCGCCTCGGCGCGGAGACGCCGAGCCTGCTCACCTGCAGCGATGCGGACGTGCTCTGGCGCGTCGCCGAGGCCTTCGTGAAGACCGACCGCATGCAGCGCGGCAAGGATGCCTATGGCTACATGCTCGACAATTGCACGGACGGGCCGGTGCGCATCGCGACCTTGCAGAAGGCTTCGACTCTGCTGAAATACGGCGACATGCAGGACCTCATCGCCCGCGAGCGCACCGGCACGGACGGCGTGAAGGAATTCGAGACGATCCGCGGCGACCTTGCCCGACGCTTCGTCGGCGAGGGCGACGAGGATGCCGCGATCACAGTGGCGCCGGCCTATCTGAAGATCGTCGAAAAGCTGGTGGCGGACGAGGGGCTTGCCTCCGATGCGCTGCTGCTCGGCTGGTATCACCTGCGCCGCGAGCAGAACGCCGCCGCCGAACCTTTCTTCCGCAAGGCGCGTGCCGTCGAGGATTCAGCCTCGGCCTCGCAGGGCCTGGCGCTCATCCTGCTCGCCCGCAAGATGCCGATCGAGGCGGAGGACGTGATGTATGCCTGGCGCACCACCTCCGACCAGGCGATGGCGACCTATCTCGCCGCCACCGCCAACCTGCTCGCGCTCGATCCGCCGCCGAAACTCGATGCCAAGGTGCTGAACCGCATCGCGCAGGTGACGCTTGAAGAAAAGCACCCGGAGACGGGCGAGCAGTTCGGCTGGTATGCGCTTGCCATGGACCAGCCGGCAACGGCCGAGGAATGGTTTGCCCAGGTGCTGAAGTGGAAGGCCGATTATGAGCCCGCCGCCTATGGCCTCGGCGTTGCGCGGCTGCGGCTGGAGGACCTTGCAGGCCTTGCCGCGGTCAAGCAGGCCTGGGGCGAGCGCTCGGAACGTATCGCGCTGCTCGGCGAGCGCGACACCAGCGACGATGCAGCCCCCGTGCGGCGCGGGCGCGAGGCGCTCGTCGCCCGCACCCAGCGGCGTCTGCCGGCGCGCGAAACGGCGGTCGAGGAGGTCGCGCTGAAGCCGCAGCGCATCGTGCGCACGGCGCGCCGGGCGGAAGGCGCCGTCGATTGCCGCAGCACGCGCGATCCGCGCAGCCTGTCTCCCGCGAGTGCACTGTCGCTCGGCTGGTGCCTGATGGAAATCAACCGGCCGCTCGAGGCCGCGCAGGCCTTCGAGGCGGCGCTTTCGGGCGAGGGCCGCACGCGCAGCGACGCCGCCTATGGCCAGAGCCTCGCCTATCTGCGCGCCGGCCTGACGAGCGACGCCGCCGTGGCGGCCACCAAGGCGACGCTCGACCAGAGCCGCGGCGCCGAATTGCAGACTGCCATCCTCTCCGACCGCGCAGTCAGCAGTTTCCGGGCGAAACGGTTTCGCGAGACCCTGGTCTATCTCGACCAGCGGGCGCAGTTCCGCGCCGAGCCGACGGACCTGATGGTGCTGCGCGCCTATGCCTACAAGAACCTCGGCATGCGCATCGATGCACAACGGCTCTTCGAGGCGCTCAGCGAGACCGGCCGCCAGGACGCCATCCGCGCGCTTGCCGAGATGCGCCGGGAACGGGACGGGCGGCAGTAACGCGATTTGGCCGCAATCGCCGGGGAGGATGTGGGTCATGCGTCTCGGGTTTCTTATCTTCGCGCTGCTTGTCTCGCCGGTCGCCGCGGCGGAAAACCTCTATGTCGTCTGCGACAACGGCCTTCGCTGCGTGAAGGCGCCATGCCCGTCCTCCACGATGCGCAATCTCGAAACCGGCGAGGAATTCAGGGGCGTAGCTCCCGATATCACCGGTCTTGCGGAAGCCGATCAGCAACGTATCCGCCAAACGGATGCGCTCTATTACGGCAGGCTCGCGCTGAGCGGGCACACGGAAGACCGCGAGCAGGACATTGCCGGCAAGCGCCGGAGCCTGCCGGTCCTCGTCATCACCGGTATCGCGCGCGAATCCACGGCCGCCGAGCGGCGGCACTGCCGCGCCGGTTAATCGCGGTCGGGCGCACCGAGCGGGAAATACGCGCGGTACGGACGCCCTTCATCCACGGCGCGGGCGAAGGAGGGGCGGGCGAGCAGGCGCCGGCGGTAGGCGTGCACGCGCTCGAAGGCCGGGTCGATGGCATGCGTCCAGTCCGCGTAGAACAGGAAGGGTGCGGCGGCGCAGTCGGCGAGCGTGAAGGCATCGCCGCAGGCCCAGAGCCTGCCCTCCATGTGCCGGTCGAGCCAGGCATAGGCGCATTCCAGCATCTTTCGCGCCTCGGCATCGCCGAGGGGATCTCGGTCCTTTTCCTGCCGGATGGCGTTGAACACGATGCGCTGCTGCGGCGTCGAAACGTAGTTGTCGAAGAAGCGGTCCAGCATGCGCACGTCGAGTGCCACCTTCGGATCGTCGGGAACGAGTTTGACCGGTCCCGGATAATAGAGCCCGAGATATTCGATGACCACGCTCGCCTCCATGACGGTGCGCTCGCCATCGACGAGGATCGGGAAGCGCTTGATCGGCCAGCGCGCCTCGAAATCGGCAAGCGTGTCGGGATCGTTGTGGTCAAGCATGCGGTATTCGAAATCGGTGCCGTTTTCATAAAGCGCGATCAGCGCCTTCTGGCAGTAGCTCGAGAAGGGATGGGCGTAGAGAACGGGTTTCATGGCAACCTCCGCGTCTGCGGAACGGTTGTCGCAAATCTGATTGCAAATTGCAATCGGATTTTGATGTCAGCCAGCGCGCAGCAGCAGCACCTGCCTCAGGCTCTCGCCATGCGGACGGGAAAATTGCATCTGGGCGACCGGGATAGCCAGGACCAGGAAGACCAGGGCGGTCACGAACAGCATTCCCGGATGCAGCAGTCTCGATTTCACGCGTCACCTCATACTCGAATGGCCGATCTATTCACGTCGAACCTGACGCCGCGCTGAACGTCGCGTTCAGCCGGCTGTCAGTTTGCTCCGCCAGGAAGCGCCGGACACAAGACGTGAAAGGACATCCGATGCGCGAAAGAACCGGCCCGGCCGGCAGAGCCGTTTTCTGGCGGCCGCAACTCGGCAGCATTGCGGTCAGCATCCTGACGGCGATCTATCTGCTGGCCTTGACCAACCGGAGCTTCTGGGAAAAGGGCTGGCTCTATCTCGATGGCCGGGCGACGACCTTCGCCTCCATCGTCATCGGCATCGCCTGCCTCTACATCGCGCTCTGCGTCACCGTATCGGTGAAATATGTGATGAAGCCGATCTTCATCCTGCTGATCCTGACGAGCGCGTCCGGCGCCTGGTTCATGGACAGCTACGGGGCGATCATCGACATGGAGATGCTGCGCAACGCGGCCGAGACGAACAGTGCCGAGGCCGGACACCTGATCACGCCGGGCTTTCTCTTCCACATGCTGGTCTTCGGCGTGCTGCCCTCGGCGCTTCTCGTTTGGGTGAACGTTCAGCATTACACGTTCTTCTGGAAACTGCGGGCCAATCTCGTCGTCATCGTGCCGGCGCTGGTCATCGCGCTGGTGGCCGGCTTCTCCCATGCACGGGTCTACACGGCCACTGCGCGCACGCATCGCGACTGGTTCCAGACGCTGAACCCCGTCATCCCGCTCGTCACCGCCGCCCGCTTCGCGGTCCGCCAGACGGCGGACCGCAATGTGGTCGCCGCGCCCATCGGCGAGGATGCCCGGATCGGCGACGCACCGCTTGGAGTGCGCAAGCCGCGGCTGATGATCGTCGTTGCCGGCGAGACCGCGCGGGCCGACAATTTCTCGCTTGGCGGTTACGGTCGCGAGACCAATCCGGAACTGAAGGCGAAGGACATTCGCTATTTTTCCGACACGACGAGCTGCGGCACGGCGACGGCCGTCTCGCTGCCCTGCATGTTCTCCGTCTACACCCGCAGCGCCTATTCGCATGACAAGGGGCTGGCGACGCAGAACCTGCTCGACGTGCTCTCCCATGCGGGCGTGGACGTCGAGTGGTGGGACAACAATACCGGCAGCAAGAAGATCGCCGCACGCGTTAAGGAACGCTCGCTGATCGAAGGCGGCGACCCGCGTTATTGTTCGGGCGGCGAGTGCCGGGACCAGGTGCTGCTCGACAATCTCGACGGCTGGATTGGCTCCGTCCAGAAGGACACCGTGCTCGTGCTGCACCAGATCGGCAGCCACGGCCCGGCCTATTTCGAGCGTTACCCGCAGGAATTCCGCCGCTTCACGCCCGATTGCCGCACCGCCGAGTTTTCCGACTGCACGCGCGAGGAAATCGTCAACGCCTATGACAACACGATCCTCTATACGGACCACATTCTTGCCGGCGTGATCGACCGGCTGGAGAAGGAGCAGGGCCGGCTCGACGTCTCCATGCTCTATATGTCCGACCACGGCGAATCGCTCGGCGAGTTCGGCCTCTACCTGCATGGCGCGCCCTATATGATCGCGCCGAGCCAGCAGACCCATGTGCCCTTCGTGCTGTGGCTCGGCAAGGATGCCAAGGCCGCCTATTCGGCCGCCTGCCTCGATGCCGAGACCACGAAGCCGCAATCGCACGACAACCTCTTCCACACCGTGCTCGGCCTGATGCGGGTGGAGACGAAAGTGCGCGACCCGGCGCTCGATCTGGTTTCCCCTTGCCGCTCGGGGGCGCTCTCCTGATCGGCAAGGGTGCTGGCAACGGGAGCTGTCCCGTGTATTCTCCCGCTTCGGACGGTGATCGGCGCCGAGGGGCGCCTGCGAAAACCGTCGCAGCGATGCGGAGAGACGGGCATTTGAGAATTCTGCTGATCGAGGACGATGCCGTGCTGGGCGAGGCGGTGCGTGACTATGTCGCCGGGCTCGGCCATGCCGTCGACTGGATGCAGACGCTCGACGATGGCCGCACGGCCTCCGGCACGGTCGATTACGACCTCGTGCTGCTCGACCTGCGCCTGCCGGACGGCAGCGGGCTGAGCCTGCTCAAGGACCTGCGCCGCGCAGGCGCTGTCACGCCCGTCATCATCCTCACCGCGCATGACCAGATTTCCGACCGAATCGAGGGGCTGAACAGCGGGGCGGACGACTATCTCGTCAAGCCGTTCAATCTCGGTGAACTCGGCGCGCGCATGCTCGCCGTCGCGCGGCGTTATGCCGGTGCCGCCGTTCCTGTTCTTGAGGCGGGGCCGCTGACCATCCAGCTGGCCGACCGCCGCGTGCTGCGCGAAGGCACGCCGGTCGATCTCTCCAGCCGCGAATGGGCGGTGCTGGCGCGGCTCGCCGCACGGCCCGACGCCATCGTTTCCAAGGGGCAGATCGAGGAGGCGCTTTACGCCTTCGGCTCGGAGATCGAGAGCAACACGGTGGAAGTCTATGTCAGCCGGCTGCGCAAGAAGCTCGGCAAGGATTGCGTCGAGACGCTGCGCGGCATCGGCTACAGGCTCGGCCGATGAGGAAGCCCTTCGCCTTCCCGCCGAAGAGCCTGGCCGGCCAGCTCATGCTGTGGATCACCGCGAGCGTCACGGTGCTCTGGCTTGTCGCCGTGGGTTTTGGCGCGCTGGTCATGCATGACGAGTTCGGCGAGATCTTCGACAGCTCGCTGCAGGAAACGGCGGAGCGGCTGGTACCGCTGGTGGTGGACGACCTGCGCCGGCGCAACGACATCAACGAGCCGCGCCGCATCGAGCGCTCGCCGTCGCAGCCGGGTGAGGAATACCTGACCTACCAGGTGCGCGACGCGAATGGCCAGGTGCTGCTGCATTCCCACACGGCGTCCGAACAGCCCTTCGAGGCACCGTTGAAGGTCGGTTTCCGCGATGGGGAGACGGGGCGGTTTTATACGGCCTCGACGCCGGACGGTTCCATCTTCGTGCAGGTGAAGGATTCTGCCGCGGAACGGCAGGAGGCGATGTTCGAGGGCACGCTCGCGCTGCTGCTGCCGGTGCTGCTCATCGTGCCCGTGACGGTCCTCGCCGTCTGGTTCGTCGTGCGGCGCGTGTTGTCGCCGGTCGAGACGCTCCGGGCGGCGATCGGCGAGAAGGACGGCGGCAATCTTGCGGCAATCGAGGCCGTCAGCCTGCCGCAGGAACTGCAACCGATCCTGCGTTCGGTCAATCTGCTGCTGGCGCGCCTGCGTTCGGTGCTCGCCGCCGAGCGGGAATTCACCTCGAACAGCGCGCACGAGCTGCGCACGCCCATTGCCGGCGCGCTGGCGCAGACGCAGCTTCTCCTCTCGGAGCTGAAGGACGCGCCAGTGCGCGCCCGCGCCCAGCAGATCGAGGCATCGCTGCAGAAACTCACAAAACTCACCGAAAAGCTGCTCCAGCTCGCCCGCGCCGAGGCCGGTATCGGCGTCAGCGAAACCACATTCGACGTTGCCGATGTGGTCGGCGTCGTGGTGACGGATTTCCAGCGCGCATCGGAAGATGCGGGCCGCATCCGCTTCCGCAACGATTTCGCCGGGCAGGGACAACGCGAAGGCACCGCCGATGCCTTTGCCATCGTGCTGCGCAACCTCGTCGAAAACGCCCTGCTGCACGGGCGTGTAGACGAGCCGGTCGAGATCCTCCTGACGGGGGAAGGCAACGTACGGATCCTAAACGGGGCGGCCCGTTTGTCCGATGCGGAGCTGTCCACCGTGCGCAAACGGTTCTCCCGCGGCAAGACGCTTGCTGCCGGTTCCGGGCTCGGCCTGTCCATCGCCGACCGGCTGCTTGCGCAGATGCGCGCAAGCCTTGTCCTGACCTCGCCCATTCCCGGGCGTGTTGATGGATTCCAGGCAGACGTCATGTTTCCGGACGCCCGCTGACCGCATCATTGCGGCACCATCTGCGCCATTTCCGAACAGTCTCGTTTTCCAGCATTCCCGCCTTCCGCAGGGGCAGGCGGATACTCACAATTTTTTCCATTAGCATGTGAGAAATATGTGGCTTTCTGACTTATTCTGTGGTTTTCTGTGGTCATAATCAAGAAAAGGTGGGGAACATGGGTCGCAAACCGGAAGACTACGCGCGGCTGCTCGCCAGCGCGCTTTGCAAGTTGCATGCAGCCGAATGCCGTGGGGCATCGCCCCTCATCTCTGAAGACAGTGTGCGGGTGATTAGCGAAACCATCGCCGCGGCGATGGAAGATGCCCGGAAAATTCAAATAGATCAGGAACATGCGGCAATGCTTGAACGCCGCGAACGCATACATCTACATTCCTGACGTCTCTCCAGTCTACGCCGCCGTGTGTGCTTGTGCTCGCGGCGGCGGCTTTTTATGGTAGGTGCTAGCAATTCCAGCAAACGTGTTGAGCTGTTTTGCGTTCGGAATTGCGCGATACGTCAAACGCGCCTGACCATCGGGAGGAGACGAGGTGCCGACTGAAGCCGCGCGCGTGGTGCGCGATACGTCCGCCGACCCGGAATTCGGGCCGTGGCTGGCGCAGGCCTCGATCCTCGTCGTCGACGACGAGCCGGGCATGCGCAACTTCCTGATGCGAACGCTTTCGCCGCGCTGCAAGCGGCTGGAGCTGGCTGCCGATACGGACGAGGCCTCGCGCAAGCTCGACCAGCACCATTTCGACGTGGTGATCCTCGACAACATCATGCCGCGCAAGAACGGCGTCGAATGGCTTGCCGAACAGCGCGCCATCGGCTTCTTCGCCGACGCCATCCTGATGACGGCCTATGCCGATCTCGAAACCGCCATCCAAGCGCTGCGCGCCGGCGCGGTCGATTTCGTGCTGAAACCCTTCCGTTCCAACCAGCTGCTCAATGCCGTGGCGCGCTGCCTCGACCGCATCCGCCTGCAACGCGAAAACTACGTGCTGCGCTACGAGCTGAAGGCGACCTCCGACCATATCCTGCTGCGCGACCGGCTGATCGGCGAATCCTCCGCCATCGCCCGGGTGCGCGATACCATCGCCCGCGTCGCGCCGCTGCCGACGACGGTGCTGCTCACCGGACAGTCCGGCACCGGCAAGGAGGTGGCGGCGCGCTCGCTGCACACGCTCTCCGACCGGGAGGCCAAACCCTTCGTGCCGGTCAATTGCGGGGCGATCCCGCCGGACATGATCGAAAGCGAGCTGTTCGGGCATCTCAAGGGCGCCTTCACCGGCGCGGAACGGGCGCGCGAGGGCCTGTTCCTGCATGCGCAGGGCGGCACGCTGTTCCTCGACGAGATCAGCGAAATGCCGCCGGCGACGCAGAGCAAGCTGCTGCGCGTGCTGGAGGACCGCAAGGTGCGCCCCGTCGGCTCCGAGCGCGAGGTGCCGGTGGACCTGCGTTTCGTCTTCGCCACCAATGCGGAACTGGAGAAGGAGGTGCAGGCCGGGCGGTTCCGCGCCGACCTGTTCTTCCGCATCAATGTCATGCAGATCCATCTTCCGCCGCTGAAGGAGCGGGATGGCGACGCGGTGGAGCTTGCGACGCTCTTCATGAAGAAGCTTTCGGCCCAGCTCGCCATGCCGGCCGTGCCGATCGACGCCACGGTGCGCCGGGCGCTTTCGGCCTATGACTGGCCGGGCAATGTGCGCGAATTGCGCAACCTCATCGAGCGTACGCTGATCCTCGGCCGTTTCCCCGAAGGGTTCGGCTCCGGCGCGCCGGCACCGGCCGGCGAGGCGGGCGGGTCGCTTGCCGATGTCGAGCGGCGCCACATCCTGGCGGTGCTTTCCGCCTGCAACGGCCAGCGCGACGAGGCGGCGCGCCAGCTCGGCATTTCGCGCAAGACGATCGACAGAAAACTGGCTGCCTGGGATGGCTGACGGCAGGCACGCCATCCGGCCGGCGCGCTCGGTGCGCTACCGGCTGCTCGCCATCGCCCTCCTGCCCATGTTGGTGATCCTGCCGCTCTTGCTCGGCGTCACGGTCTATCGCTGGAATGAGAAATTCGATGCGACGCTGATCTCCAAGGTCAATGGCGACCTGACGATCGCGCACCAGTATCTCGCGCATATCCTCGACAATACCGGCGAGCACGTCACCGCGCTCGGCGCCTCGGCGCCGTTCCGCGATGTCGCGAATGACGGCGCGGCGCTGAAGACCCTTTTGAACGACGCCCGGGCGCGGCTCGAACTCGATTTCCTCTACGTGATCGCGCCGGATGGTGGGCTCGTCGCCTCGGTGACCGAGGAGACCGCGGGCGCGCTTCGCACCGACTGGCCGGTCATTCGCGATGCGCTCGCGGGAAAACCCTCGACGGGGGTCGATATCTTCGAGAATGCCGACCTCGAAAAGCTCTCGCCCGATCTCGCCGCCCGCGCCAAGCTGCCGCTCGTCTCGACGCCGAATGCGGTGCCGACAGAGCGCAAGGAGGAGGCGCGCGGCATGGTGGTGCAGAGCGCCAGCCCCGTCACGCTCGGCGAGGGGCGCCAGGCCGTGCTCGTCGGCGGCATCCTGCTCAACCAGAATCTCGTCTTCATCGACACGATCAACGACCTCGTCTACCGGGAGGCGAGCCTGCCGGAAGGCAGCCAGGGCACGGCGACGCTGTTCCTCGACGACGTGCGCATCAGCACCAATGTTCGGCTGTTCGAGGGGCGGCGCGCTCTGGGCACGCGCGTTTCCGCCGCCGTGCGCTCGGCGGTGCTCGGCGAGGGGCGCACCTGGCTCGACAGCGCCTTCGTCGTCAACGACTGGTACATTTCCGCCTACGAGCCGATCACGGACAGCCACGGAAAACGCGTCGGCATGCTCTATGTCGGCTTCCTCGAAGCGCCCTTCACGGCGGCGAAATACCAGACCGTGCTCACCATCGTCGCTGCCTTCTTCGCCATCACCGCGGCAAGCGTGCCGATTTTCCTGCGCTGGGCGCGCGGCATCTTCGAGCCTTTGGAGCGGGTCGATGCCACGATCGCGCGGGTGGAGAGCGGCGATCTCGGCGCGCGCACCGGCCCGGTCGATAGCCAGGACGAGATCGGCCGCGTCGCCGTGCATCTCGACGACCTCTTGAACCAGCTCGAACGAAGCGACCAGGAATTGCGGCGCTGGAACGAGGAGTTGAACGCGCGCGTCGACGAGCGCACCCGCGAGCTGCAACTCGCCAACCGCCAGCTCGAAGCGACGACCAAGCAGCTCATCCTCTCGGAAAAACTCGCGGCCATCGGCGAGATCACCGCCGGCGTCGCGCATGAGATCAACAACCCGATCGCCGTCATGCAGGGCAATCTGGAGGTCGTGCGCGCCGTGGTGGGCGACCGGGCGGAACTGGCGAAGGTGGAGTTCCAGCTTCTCGACGAGCAGATCCAGCGCATCAGCCAGATCGTCACGAAACTCCTGCAATTCGCGAAGCCCGAAGAGTTCGCCGGCTTCGTCGACCGCCATGCGCCCGGCCTGGCGGTGGCGGATTGCATGCCGCTCGTCCAGCACTTGCTGGCGAAGGCGGCCATCGAGGTGCGGCTGGAAAACACCGCGGAGCGACTGGTGCTGATGAACCGCACCGAACTGCAACAGGTCGTGGTCAATCTCGTGGTCAATGCCATCCACGCCATGCCGGATGGCGGGCGGCTGACGATCGCGACCCGGGATCGCGACCGCGAAGGGCGGCCGGGCGTCGAGCTTGTCGTCAGCGATACGGGCGTCGGCATGGACCCGGACCTCGTTGCCAAGGTCTTCGACCCGTTCTTCACCACCAAGCGGCAGGAGGGGACCGGCCTTGGCCTTTCCATCAGCCAGACGCTGGTGACGCGGCAGGGCGGCGCCATCGCGGTCGCCAGCCGTCCGGGCGAGGGCGCGACCTTCACGGTCTGGCTGCCCGAGGCCGACTGACCGGACAGTTTGTCCATCGCATCCGGACAAACTGTCCATTCTGATTCCGCTCTTTCCTTCAAGCACTTGATTTTCCATGAAATCCGCTTTGGCACGGGCCTTGCAAGGTTTCGCGCGGGAGGTTCGGTGGCTGGCGTTCGCACGGAGGATGCGGACGGGCGGTGCCGAAGGGGCGGTTTTCGCCCGGCTCCCCATCACGAAAATCTTCGCACCGAGGGGTGCGTCGCGGAGGAGACCCAATGACTGCATCGACCGAGACCTATGCCGGCGGATATTCCGGCAGCATCCTCGACCGGGAGCGCATTATCGCGAAACCCGGCTTCAACCGCTGGCTCGTTCCGCCGGCAGCCCTTGCCATCCATCTCTGTATCGGCATGGCCTATGGCTTCAGCGTGTTCTGGCTGCCGCTGTCCAAAGCCATTCCGGTAACGGACCCGGCCTGCGCCGATCTGAACCTCATCTCCGCACTCTTCACCACGAGCTGCAACTGGCGCGTCGCCGATCTCGGCTGGATCTACACGCTGTTCTTCGTGCTCCTCGGCTGCTCCGCCGCCATATGGGGCGGCTGGCTGGAGCGCGTCGGCCCGCGCAAGGCGGGCTTCGTCTCGGCCTGCTGCTGGTGCGGCGGCATCGTCGTCGCAGCACTCGGCGTCATGAGCCATCAATTGTGGCTGATGTGGCTCGGTGCCGGCGTCATCGGCGGCGTCGGCCTCGGCCTCGGCTACATCTCCCCCGTTTCCACGCTGATCAAGTGGTTCCCCGACCGGCGCGGCATGGCGACCGGCATGGCGATCATGGGTTTTGGCGGCGGCGCGATGATTGGTGCGCCGCTCGCCAACCTGCTGATGAACGCCTTCAAGACGGACGTTACCGCCGGCGTGTGGCAGACCTTCCTCGTCATGGCGGCGATCTATTTCTGCTTCATGATGGGCGGCGCCTTCGGCTATCGCATCCCGCCGGCCGGCTGGCGTCCGGAAGGCTGGACGCCGCCGGCCTCCAAGTCGACGATGATCACCACCAAGCACGTGCACCTGCGTGATGCACACAAGACCACGCAGTTCTGGCTGATCTGGCTGGTTCTGTGCCTCAACGTCTCGGCCGGCATCGGCGTGATCGGCATGGCCTCGCCCATGCTGCAGGAAATCTTCGGCGGTCGCCTTATCGGCCAGCCGGAACTGACCTTCAGCCAGCTCGGCACCGACCAGAAGGCGGCCATCGCAGCGATCGCGGCGGGCTTCACCGGCCTCCTGTCGCTGTTCAACATCGGCGGGCGGTTCTTCTGGGCCTCGCTCTCCGACAAGATCGGCCGCAAGAACACCTATTACACGTTCTTCGTGCTCGGCATCGTGCTCTATGCCGCCGCACCCACCTTGGCCGACATGGGCAACAAGGCGCTCTTCGTGCTCGCCTTCGGCATCATTCTCTCGATGTATGGCGGCGGCTTTGCCACCATCCCGGCCTATCTTGCCGACATCTTCGGCACGCAGTTCGTGGGCGCGATCCATGGCCGCCTGCTGACGGCCTGGGCGACCGCCGGTATCGTCGGCCCGGTCGTGGTCAACTATATCCGCGAGGCGCAGATCGCCGCCGGCGTCGAGCCGGGGCCGTCGCTCTATACCGGCACGATGTATATCCTCGCCGGCATGCTGGCGGTGGGGCTCGTCGCCAACTCGCTGGTGCGGCCGCTTGCGGAGAAATGGTTCATGTCGGACGAAGAGGTCGCGTCGTTGCAGGCGAAGACGGCTGCGGCGAATGCCGGCCCGACCGGCTCCTTCGGCATCGGCAAGGGGGGCTTCGACGGCAAGGCGGCGCTCGCCTGGGCCGTTGTCGGCATCCCGCTCATCTGGGGCATCTGGGTGACGGTCAAGAACACCGCCGCGCTGTTCTAAGAGCCTTCAAGGAACGCTTCGAAGCCCCCGGTCCGCGCCGGGGGCTTTCTTTTTGCCCCTTGCGGCCTTCGTGCATTTCGACCAAACGGAAAGGGCTTGCAGACACGAGGAGGATGGCATGACCGAATGGGGCAGGACCGGCAAGGACAGGATCGCACTCGTCACGGGCGGCGGCACGGGCATCGGGCTTGCGGTCGCGCGCGGCCTCAGCGCTGATGGTTATGCCGTCATCATCACAGGCCGTCGGGCCGCGGTGCTGGAGACGGCGGCGGCGGAGATATCCGCTGAAACGGGCAATCCGGTGCGCGCCATCACCTGCGACGTCGGCGATCCGGAGCAGGTCGCGGCGGCCTTCGAACAGGTGAAGCAGGCGTTCGGCCGGCTCGACGTGCTGGTCAACAATGCCGGTTCCAACGTCTCGCCGGCGCTCTTGGAAGACATTCCCTTTACGGAGTGGAACAATATCCTTGCGGCGAACCTGACGGGCGCCTTCCTCTGCACGCAACAGGCCTTCAAGCTCATGAAGGACCAAACCCCGCGCGGTGGGCGCATCATCAACAACGGCTCGATTTCCGCCACCGCGCCGCGGCCGAATTCCGCGCCCTACACTGCGACGAAACACGCCATCACCGGCCTCACCAAGTCGACCGCGCTCGACGGCCGCAAGTACGACATCGCCTGCGGCCAGATCGATATCGGCAACGCGGCGACCGACATGACGGCGCGGATGAACGCCGGCGTGCTCCAGGCCAACGGCGAGATCGCCAGCGAACCGACCATGTCTGTCAAACACGTCGCCGACGCCGTGATCTACATGGCCAGCCTGCCGCTCGACGCCAATGTGCTGACGATGACGGTGATGGCGACGGCGATGCCCTTCGTCGGGCGGGGGTAGGGCGGGGACCCCCCTCTGCCCTGCCGGGCATCTCCCCCTCAAGGGGGGAGATCGGCAAGACGAAGACACATTGCTTGAATTGCAACGTTTGTGTTGAGCGAGACGTTGCTCCATCCAATCTCCCCCCTTGAGGGGGAGATGGCCGGCAGGCCAGAGGGGGGGTGCCTTTACCGCCGCCGCGGCTCGCCGCCTTCGGCGTAGACGGTCTTTTGCTGGAACTTGAAGACGTGGCCGCAGCGGCAGCGGATCATGTGTTTGTCCGGATATTTCGACGGGCGTTCCGTGAGGAAGCCGCGCGGCAGCGAATCGACGGCGAAGTCCGGGTTCTTCCGGCTTGGCATGTCGTCCTCGGAGACTTCGGCATAGCCGGAATTGCCGCACATGGCGCATTCGAGCTTGCGCGAGTAGCGGTCACGGGCGGCCATGGACGACTCCTTTGTTGGATGCTGGTCTGCCGTTAATAGGCATGGCGCCCGGTGGTTTCAATGGTTCACGGCGCAAGCAGCGCCTGAAGAATGGCGATGATGCGCCGGTGCTGGTGGGCGTGGCGCGTGCGCACGTTGACGGCGGCATAGACGGCCTGCGCGATCGGCTCGGCGCCCACGACCCGGCTTGCCGCGCCGGTGCCGATGAGCCGCCGGGCATCCGCGGCCGGCACGAAGGCGGAGCCGCCGAGCTTCTGCATCAGCGCCAGGATGGCGGTCGTCTCGCCGCTGGCGATGGGCGCGGTGGAGAGCCCCGGGTGGGCCTGGCGGTGCAGCCGGTCGAAGGCCGGCGAATAGACGGCCTGGATATAGTCCTCCGGCTTCACCTCCGCGATGTCACCCACCCGGTTGCTCACCATCTCGTAGATCACGTCGCCGATGCGCTCATAGTGCAGGTCCGGCAGGTAGTGCGGGGTGAAGAGGATGGCGAGATCGAGGTCGCCCGCGTCGAGGTCGCGGTTCATCTGGTTGGAATAGTCGACCTCCAGATAGATCGACGTACCCGGTAGCTCCTTGCGCACCGCCGAAAGCCAGTCGCCGGCATAGTGGGCGGCGAGGTCGTGTTGCAGGCCGATGCGCATGGAGCGTTCATAGGCGCCGGCCGTTTCCACCGCGCGCGCCGCCTCGTGCCACTGGTGCTGCAGCGCCTTGGCATGGTCGAGGAAGCGCAGGCCCGCGGCGGTCGGCTGCGTGCCGCCCTTGTTGCGCGCGAAGAGTTTTCGCGCGAACGTGGCTTCCAGCGCATTGATGCGGTGGGTGACGGTCGATTGCGTGATGTTCAGGCGCTCCGCCGTGCGGTTGAAATTCCGGGTTTCCATGAGGTCCAGGAATGTCTCGATCAGGATAATCTGCATGGATGCGCCATTTTTTCCCAGTGTTTCGCGCAAGTGTAATCGAAGGTATCGATTAATAAAGGGAATTCCGCGGCTTGCTGCGCAGCACTTTGGTTGACACAAATTCGGGGCGCAAAGAAGGGGAACGAGAATGTCCGCACTGCCAAGCCATGCCCGTGTCGTCATCATCGGTGGAGGCGCCGTGGGCGCCTCGGCGCTCTATCATCTGGCCAAGGCCGGCTGGACGGATTGCGTGCTGCTGGAAAAGAACGAGCTGACCGCCGGCTCCACCTGGCACGCCGCCGGCAACGTGCCGACCTTTTCGTCCTCCTGGTCGATCATGAACATGCAGCGCTATTCGGCCTCGCTCTACCGGGAGCTGGGCGCGCTGGTCGATTATCCGATGAACTACCACGTCACCGGCTCGATCCGCCTCGGCCACTCGAAGGAGCGGTTGCAGGAGTTCAAGCGCGTCGTCGGCATGGGCCGCTACCAGGGCATGGACCTCGACATCCTCTCGCCCGACGAGATGCGCGGAAAATATCCCTTCCTCGAGACGCATGATCTCACTGGCGCGCTCTACGACCCCTATGACGGCGATATCGACCCGGCGCAGCTCACCCAGGCGCTGGCGAAGGGCGCGCGCGACATGGGCGCGAAAATCTTTCGCTTCTGTCCCGCCACCGGCGCGCGCCGGGAGGGAGATGAATGGGTGATTTCGACGCCGCAAGGTGAAATCCGCTGCGAAAAGGTCGTCAACGCCGCCGGCTATTATGCGCGCGAGGTCGGCAAATGGTTCGGCCGCGAGGTGCCGATGATGGTGATGAGCCATCAATACATGTTGTTCGAGGAAATTCCCGAACTCGCCGCCTGGTCGCGCGAGGCCGGCCACAAGCTGCCGCTGCTGCGTGATGTGGATAGTTCCTATTACCTGCGCCAGGAAAAGACCGGCATGAATCTCGGCCCCTACGAGCGCAATTGCAAGGCGCATTGGATCACGCCGGACGATCCGATGCCGGACGATTTTTCGTTCCAGCTCTTTCCGGACGATCTCGACCGCCTCGAATGGTATCTGAACGACGCCGTCGAGCGCGTGCCGATCCTCGGCACGGCCGGCCTGTCGCGCATGATCAACGGGCCGATCCCCTATGCGCCGGACGGCAACCCGCTGCTGGGGCCGATGCCCGGCGTGCCGAACGCCTACGAGGCCTGCGTCTTCACCTTCGGCATCTGCCAGGCGGGTGGGGCCGGTAAGGTGCTGGCGGAATGGGTGACGGAGGGCGAGACGGAATGGGACATGTGGTCCTGCGATCCGCGCCGCTATACGAGTTTCGCCGCCGACAAGGATTATTGCGTCGCCAAGGGCATGGAAATCTACGGCCACGAATATGCCATGCATTTCCCGAAACACGCCTGGCCGGCTGGGCGCAACCGGAAACTCTCGCCGATCCACGATCGCATCGAGGCGCTGGGGGCACAGTTCAAGCCCTATAACGGCTGGGAACGCGCCAATTGGTACGCCGAGCCCGGCGATGATCTTTCGGAAGAATCCACCCAGACCTGGAACCGCGAAGGCCCCTGGCGGGCGCGCATCGAGGCGGAATGCCGTGCCGTCACCGAGGCCGCCGGCATTCTCGACCTTCCCGGTTTCTCGCGCTTCCGCGTGAAGGGCGAGGGCGCGACGGCGTGGCTTTCGACGCTCACCACCGGCAAGCTGCCGAAACCCGGTCGCATCGGCCTTGCCTATTTCTCCGACGACAAGGGCCGCATCGTCACGGAAATGTCGGTGATGATGCTGGACCAGGATTTCTTCTTCCTGATCACGGCCGCGACCGCCCAGTGGCATGATTTCGAATGGCTGCAAAAGCACCTTCCGAAGGACGCCGCCTTCACCATCGACGACGTGACGGAAAGCTTCTCCTGCCAGATCCTTTCCGGCCCGAATTCCCGCGCCATCCTCGCCGAAGTGACGGATGCGGATCTCCAGAAGGGCTGGCTCACCCACCAGAGCTGCCAGATCGCCGGCCGCTGGTGCCAGCTCGTGCGCGTCTCGTTCGCCGGGGAACTCGGCTGGGAAATCCACACCAAGGTGGAAGACACGGCAATGATCTTCGATGCCGTCTGGGAGGCGGGGCAGAAGCACGGGCTCAAGCCTTTCGGCATGGAGGCGCTGGATTCGCTGCGCATCGAGAAGAGCTATCGCGCCTGGAAGGGCGACCTTTCGACGGACTACACCATCCTGCAGGGCGGCCTCGACCGCTTCGTCGACTGGACCAAGCCTGACTTCAAGGGCAAGGCGGCGCTGGAGCGGGAGAAGCAGCAGGGCGTGACAAAACGCTTCGTGACGCTGACGGTGGAGGCCGGCGAGTGCGACGCGCCCTACATGTCGACGCTGTGGCACAGCGGGAAAGTGGTCGGTGAGACCACCTCGGGCAACTGGGGCTATCGCACCGGCAAGTCCATCGCGCTCGGCATGCTCAGGGCCGATCTCACCGTTCCCGGCACGGAAATCGAGGTCGAGATCTATGGCGACCGTTTCAAGGCGGTGGTCCAGTCGGACGGCCCGCTCTTCGACCCCAACAATGAAAGACTGCGTGCATGAGCAAGCCCATCCCTTCGAAGGCGAGAGCCGTCATCATCGGCGGCGGAGTCTCCGGCTGTTCGGTCGCCTATCACCTGGCAAAACTCGGCTGGACGGATGTGGTGCTGCTGGAGCGCAAGCAGCTCACCTCCGGCACCACCTGGCATGCGGCGGGTTTGATCGGCCAGTTGCGCGCCTCGCAGAACATGACGCGGCTCGCGAAATATTCGGCCGACCTCTACACCAAGCTCGAAGCCGAGACCGGCATCGGCACGGGCATGCGCCAGTGCGGCTCGATGACGGTGGCGCTCACCGAGGAGCGCAAGGAAGAAATCTACCGTCAGGCCTCGCTCGCCCGCGCCTTCGACATCGATGTGCGCGAAATCACTGTCGACGAGGTGAAGGCAATGTATCCGCACCTCAACACGGCGGATGTTAAGGCCGCCGTGCATCTGCCGCTCGACGGTCAGTGCGACCCGGCGAACATCGCCATGGCCTTGGCCAAGGGCGCGCGGCAGAACGGCGCGACGGTCATCGAGGGTGTCAAGGTGACGTCGGTCGTCACCAAGGATGGCCGCGTCACGGGTGTCACCTGCGAGCAGAATGGCGAGACCTTCACCATCGAGACGGACAACGTCGTCAATGCCGCCGGCATGTGGGGGCGCACGCTCGCCGATATGTCGGGCGTCACGCTGCCGCTGCATGCCTGCGAGCACTTTTATATCGTCACCGAGCCGATCCCGAACCTGCAACGGCTGCCAGTTTTGCGCGTGCCGGACGAATGCACCTACTACAAGGAGGACGCCGGCAAGATGCTGATCGGCGCTTTCGAGCTGAAAGCCAAGCCCTGGGGCATGGACGGCATCTCGGAAGATTTCTGCTTCGACCAGCTGCCGGAGGATTTCGATCACTTCCAGCCGATCCTCGAAAACGCCATCAACCGCATGCCGATGCTGGAAACTGCCGGCATCCATACCTTCTTCAACGGCCCGGAAAGCTTTACGCCGGACGACCGCTACTATCTCGGCGAGGCGCCGGAACTGAAGGGCTACTGGGTTGCCGCCGGCTACAATTCCATCGGCATCGTCTCCTCCGGCGGTGCCGGCATGGCGCTGGCGCAGTGGATGAACGACGGCGAGGCGCCGTTCGATCTCTGGGAGGTCGATATCCGCCGCGCCCAACCGTTCCAAAAGAACCGCGCCTATCTCAAGGACCGTGTCTCCGAAACGCTCGGCCTGCTCTATGCCGACCATTTCCCCTACCGCCAGATGGCGACGGCCCGCGGCGTGCGGCGCTCGCCGCTGCATGAGCACCTGAAGGCCCGCGGTGCCGTCTTCGGTGAGGTGGCCGGCTGGGAGCGTGCGAACTGGTTTGCCAAAGAGGGGCAGGAGCGGGAATACCGCTATTCGTGGAAGCGGCAGAACTGGTTCGAGAACCAGAAGGAAGAGCACCTCGCGGTTCGCAACGGCGTCGGCCTCTTCGACATGACCTCCTTCGGCAAGATCCGCGTCGAAGGGCGCGATGCGCTGGCCTTCCTGCAACGGCTCTGCGCCAACCAGATGGACGTCGCCCCCGGCAAGATCGTCTATACCCAGATGCTGAACGCGCGCGGCGGCATCGAGAGCGACCTGACGGTGACACGGCTGTCGGAAACCGCCTTCTTCCTCGTCGTGCCGGGCGCCACGCTCCAGCGCGATCTCGCCTGGCTGCGCAAGCATCTTGGCGACGAGTTCGTCGTCATCACCGATGTCACGGCGGCCGAAAGCGTGCTCTGCGTCATGGGTCCGAAGGCGCGCGACCTCATGCAGAAGGTGAGCCCGAACGATTTTTCCAATGCGGCGCATCCCTTCGCCTCCGCCCGGCAAATCGAGGTCGGCATGGGCCTCGCCCGCGCCCACCGCGTCACCTATGTCGGCGAACTCGGCTGGGAGCTTTACGTCTCCACCGACCAGACGGCGCATGTCTTCGAGGCGCTGGAGGAAGCCGGCGCCGATGTGGGCCTGAAATTGTGCGGCCTGCACACGCTCGATTCGTGCCGCATCGAAAAGGCCTTCCGCCATTTCGGTCATGACATCACCGACGAGGACCATGTGCTCGAAGCCGGCCTCGGCTTTGCGGTACGCACGAAGAAGGGCGACTTCCTCGGCCGCGATGCCGTTCTCCGCAAGGAAGAGGAGGGGCTGAAGCGCCGCATGGTGCAGTTTCGGCTGACCGATCCGCAGCCGCTGCTCTTCCACAACGAGGCGCTCGTGCGCGATGGGAAGATCGTCTCCACTATTACCTCCGGAAATTACGGCCACCATCTCGGCGGTGCGATCGGCATGGGTTATGTTCCCTGCGTCGGCGAGAGCGAGGCGGATGTGCTCGCCTCCCGCTACGAGATCGAGATCGCCGGCGTGCGGGTGAAGGCGGAAGCCTCGCTTGTTCCGATGTACGATCCAAAGTCGGAAAGGGTCAGGGCATGACGACGCTTGCCGAACGCCACGAACGTTTCCACGCGCTGCACCAGTCGGGCTGCTTCGTCATCCCGAACCCCTGGGATATCGGCTCCGCCCGCATGATGGCGGCTGCCGGCGCCGTGGCGCTTGCCACCACCTCCGCCGGCTTCGCCTTCACGCTTGGCCGGCCGGACATGGGCCGCGTCACCCGTGAGGAGCCGCTGAAACATGCCGAGGACCTCGTGCGCGCCACGCCGCTGCCGGTCTCGGGCGATTTCGAGAACGGTTTTGCCGATGCGCCCGACGAGGTTGCCGAGACCATCCGGCTTGCCGCCGAGGTCGGCCTTTCCGGCTGCTCGATCGAGGACACGCAGATGGTCGAGGGCAACCCGGCCTATGCTTTCGACCTCGCCGTGGAGCGCATCCGCGCGGCGGCCGATGCCGCCCGGTCGCTCGGCCAGCCGTTCATTCTCTGCGCGCGCGCCGATGGCGTGATGAACGGCGTCTACGATCTGGACGAGGCGATCCGGCGCATCCAGGCCTTCGAGAAGGCCGGCGCCGATCTCGTTTATGTGCCGGTGCCGCCGGGTGCGGAGGAATTGCGTCGCGTCGTTCAGTCGGTTTCGAAGCCGGTCAATGCGCTCGCCGCCGGCCCGCTGCGCCAGCTCACCGTGCCGCAATTCGCGGAGATGGGCGTGCGCCGCATCTCGCTCGGCTCGACTATCGCCCGCGTCACCCATGCGGCGATCGCCGAGCAGATGGAGGCCATCGTCAAGGATGGCAGTTTCGCGAAATTGTCTGCTGCGATATCCGGCGACCGGGTGAACGCGATGCTCGCCGAAGGCGCCGACGGGGCCTAGCGCCCGTAGGCCCGCACGTCGCGCACGCCAAAATCCCATTCGGGCGCGGTCACGGGGGTGATGTCGCTGCCGGGGAAGACGGCGAAGGTGCTGAAGGCCTGGCTTTCGCCCGGCAGCACGCGCAGCACGATCAGCGCGTCGTCGCGGCCGACCTCCCGGCAGGTGCCGTTCGGGCAATCGGAGAGCACGACGTCGAGGCGGAAGGACTGCATGGGCACCGTGCCCTTGTTGGTGATGCGGCCCGTTACGCGAAAACTCGTCTTCGTCTGGCCGACAATGGCCTCCGTTTCGGAGAGCTCGACATTGTCCGCCGAAAGCGCTGGTGCCGCCGTATCCTGCACCACGACCTCGCCGGAGGGGGCGCGCTCTTCCACGAACCAGATAAGCAATGCGGCGGCAAGGCCGATTGCCACCACGATGGTGAGTGCGGGTTCGACCCAGCTCTGAAAGCGCCGGAAGCGCAGTGCGAGATAAAGAATTGCCGCCGCTGCGACTGCGAATGCCCAGATCATTCAGGTCCTCCTGGGCATCATATAGCGTGCGCGGCGGCCCGTCGAAAGGCCGCGCCCGTCACTTTGACTTGAGGCTGATCCAATAGGCGCCATCGAAGGGCACGGCGGCGAAGCGATCGTTGATTTCCTTCATCGTCTGGTCGGGATCGATATCGCCGAAAATCTCCGGGCGCAGCCAGTGCGCGAAGGCCTCGGCGGCGAGGATGTTGAGGGGCACGGCGTTGAAGAAATTCCACAGGCCATGGACGCGTTCATCTTTCACCGCCTTCAGATTGGCGAGGAAGGGACTGGAAACGGCGCGCGCCAGCGTCTCGCGCGCCTCGTTCGGATCGACGCCGGGGCCGATGGAGAAGGCGCTGTAGGTGCCGCCCGGTGACGCGGTCGCGATATAGACGTCCGGATTGGCCGCGACGAGGAATTCCGAGCTGATGATGCCGCCCTGCGCCGGCAGGCTTTCCGCGATGTTGCGGCTGCCGGTGATGGCGATGAAGGCGCCGAGCCCGCCGGTGCCATAGGCATAGCAGCACTTTTCCGGGTTGGGGAAGGCGTCCATCAGCACGGTCGGGCCAGGTTCCGTGTGTTCGGCCACGCGGTCACGGATGCGCTTGACGCGCGCCTCGTAGAAGTCGGCAAACGCGTTCGCCTGCTCCTCGCGGTTCATCACCTGGCCGAGCAGGCGCATGTTGCCGGCGGTGTTGTTCAGCGCGTCGCTGTTGAAATCGACGATGACGACGGGCACGCCGGTCTGTTCCAGATAGCCGATCGCCTGCTTGCCAAGCTCGGTATCGGCCTGCCAGTTGGCGAGGATGGCGAGGTCGGCCTTGAGCGACAGCGCCGCCTCGAAGGACACGGTAATGCCGTCGCCGATGATCGGCACGTCCTCGATCTTCGGGAACTTGTCCTTGAAGCGCGCATAGATTTCCGGGTTGTCGCCCTTCATGTCGCTCGCCCAGCCGGCAAGGATGCTCACCGGATCGGGATGCACGAGCGACAGCGCCACCAGGTTGAAGCCGCTGCCAAGCAGCACGGCCTTGGGCTCGGCCGGAATGGTGACCTCGCGGCCGAGCGCGTCCGTGACGGTCAGCGGGTACTGCACCTCGGCGCGGGCCGGCAGCACGGCGAGGATCAGGAAGACGGCGAGGACGAGGAAGCGCATGGTCATTGTTTTCTCAGTTCCGGCAGGGCGCAGAGTTCGCCGCAGCCGGGAATGCCGGGCAGCATGTAGCGCAGGCAGCAGACTTTCCGGCGACAGTGGACCGCGCCTTCTTCCATCTCATGGCGCAGGCAGCCGTGGAAGGGGTTGCGGCTGCCATTTGCCAGTTGCGGGCAATCGAAGAGTTGGCGCGACGGCCAATGGTCGTCGCCTTCGGCGGGCGACCGGTCCGTCGCGTTGAAGGCATAGTCGATATAGACGGCGGCATTGTTCCAGGCGAGTTTCGGCGCGATGCCGGTCTTTTCCTTGAACAGCGCGACGACGCGGGCGAGGTGGCAATCGACCAGCGGCGTGATGACATCGACGAGGCCCTTGCTTTCGCTCCAGTCGCCCTCGTGCGGCAGGCCGAAGGCGCGCGGCAGGCCGTCTTCGCCGATGGCGATGGTCATCTCGTCGAGCGCGATGGGCGGCGTTATCTCCGCCCGGCGCGCGACGACATAGGGGATGGTCAGCGCGGAAAAATAGTAGAGCGACCAGAAGGAGGCGACGGCGCGCCGGTCCGCGCTGCCGTGGACTTCGGCATAGCGGTCGAGCGTTTGCGAAAACCCGTCCCCCGCCAGGAAATCGCCGAGCGGCACGGCGCCGTCGAGGTCCGACGAGAGCATCATCTTCTCGCCGCACCAGGCGTGCTCGCCGGTAAAGACCGCCTTCAGGCCCTGGGGCCTGAAAGCGGTTTCGCCGTCCTGGGAGGAAAGGTTCGTCAAGGGCTTACCACGAATACTTCAGGCTGCCGATGACCGTGCGGCCCTGGTCGCGGTAGCAGAAGCCGGCCGAGCACACGGCATCCTGACGATCGAACAGGTTGGTGGCGTTGACCTGCAGCTTCAGGCCCTCGAACTCCTTGTTGATCGCGGCGAAATCGTAGTCGATCGACGCATCGACGAAGGCGCGCGAGGCGTTCTTCGAGACATTTTCGTCGCTGCCGTAGCTGGAGCCGGTAAAGCGCACGCCCGCGCCAAAACCGAGGCCGGCAAGCGCGCCGTCTTCCGGCATGTCGTAATGCGCCCAGAGCGAGGCCATGTGGCGCGGGATGGAGGAGACGTCGTTGCCGACGGTGCCGGCCGGACCGTCGATGATCTTCGCCTGCGTATAGGTGTAGGAGGCGATCAGCGACAGGCCGTTGTCGAGGCTCGTGGAGGCTTCAAGCTCCAGGCCGCGCGAGCGCAGCTTGCCGCGCTGCACCTGGATGTTGGCCGGGCCAGTCGGCAGGTCGACGACTTCGTAATAGAGGCCGTTCGTCTGGTCGATGTTGAAGAGCGCGGCGGTGATGAGCGTGTTGCTGTCCGGCAGCAGATATTTCACGCCCACTTCCTGCTGTTCGCTCTCGGTCGGCTTGAACGGGTTGCCGGTCGCCATGTTCACGCCGGCATTGGGCGAAAACGCGGTCGAGTAGCTGGCATAGGGCGTGATGCCCCATTCGGTCTCATAGGTCACGCCGGCGCGCCAGGTGAAGGCGCGGTCGTCCTGGCTGATCGTGTCGAGGGCGCCGGAGGCGAGGTCCGTGTTGTCGGTGTCGGTGGAGACCCAGTCGTAGCGGCCGCCGAGCGTGAAGGTCAGCGCGTCGTAGCGGATCTGGTCCTGCATGTAGAGGCCGGTGATCAGCTGGTCCTGCACGCTCTTCGTCTGGAAGGCGATCGGATCGACCGGGCGGCCGCGCGTCGGGTCGTTGATGTCGAGCGGCGGCGAGACGCCGTAGCCGTTCAGCGACTTCCAGTAGACCTTGGTGAAATCGACGCCGGTGAGCAGCGTGTGCTCCAGCGCGCCGGTCTCGAACTTGGCTTCGAGCTGGTTGTCGATCGTGTAGGTGTTCAGCCACTCCTCGAACGTGCCGGCGCTGCTGTCGAGCAGCGTCGGGTCGGCGGCGTTCGGCTGGTAGGCGAAGGCCCAGTCGGCGTCGACGTTCAGCCAGGAGGCACGCGCGTTCTGGCGGAAGGTGAAGGTCTCGTTCAGGCGGCGCTCGAATTCGTAGCCGATGCGGCCCTGGTTCTGGATGGAATCGTTATAGGCCGGGTTGCCGGCGAAGAAATCGCTGACCTTGCCGGTGGCCGGGTCATAATAATAGGCCGCCGTGCCGCCCGTCTTGGTGCGCGAATATTCGCCAAGGATGGTCAGGCGCGTGTCCTCGTCCGGCTTCCAGGTGAAGGCCGGCGCGATATAGGCGCGGTCGTCCGGAACGCCGACCTGTTCGGTGTCGGCGCTGCGCATGAGGCCAGTCAGGCGGTAGTAGAAGGGGTCTTCGTCGTTGATCGGGCCGGAAAGGTCGAACTGGCCCTGGTAGCGGTCGTGGCTGCCGTATTGCACCTGCACCTCGCGCAGCGCCTCTTCCGTCGGGCGCTTGCTGATGAGGTTGTAGAGGCCGCCGGCACCGGAGGCACCGTAGAGTGCCGAAGAGGGGCCGCGCAGGATCGACACGCCTTCGAGGCCGTAGGGCTCCGTCTTGAACAGCGAGGAACCGGCGCCCGGCTGGCGCAGGTTGTCGCGGAAGACGCCGGTATAGGTCACGTCGAAGCCGCGCACCGTGAAACTGTCGAAGCGCGGGTCAAAACCGTAGCCGCCGACGCGGGTGCCGGGCGTGTAGGCGAGCGTGTCGAGCAGGGTCTGCGGGTTGCGGTCTTCGAGCTGCTGCTGCGTGACCGAGGAGATCGACTGCGGGGTCTGGATGAAGGGCGTATCGATCTTGGCGCCCGTGGCACTGCTCTTGCCGACATAACCGTCCGCGGTGATGACGCCGCCGCTGCCGCCATCCACGACGATGTCTTCTAGAACGGTCGCGCCGTCCTGTGCCGTCGCTGCCTGGTCCTGCGCAAGGGCGACCGTGGCGAGCGTGAGGAGGGACGTGCCGGCGAGCGCCAGGCGGAACATCGTGCGGGAAGGCTTGTGCATGCGGGGTCTTTCTGACGAAGCGGATCGATAAGATGACCGTTTTTATCAGGATTCAGATCGCTGCAACAAATTATATGACTGGAACAGTCATGATTCAACCTGTGTTGCCGGCGCGCAACACAGGTTGGGGATGAATTGCACTCAGAAGGCGAGGCTGCCGGCCATCAGTGCAAGCACGAGGAAAATCAAGAAGATGACAATGGCGACCGCAAACAGGATCTTGGCGATCGTCGCCGTTGCCGCCGAGACGCCGGAGAAGCCGAGGAAGCCGGCGATCAGCGAGATGACGAGAAAAATCAGTGCCCATTTCAGCATGGCGTTGTCTCCAGATATATGGACAGAAGGACGCGCGAGGGCAAAAAAAGTTCCCGTCTAGGTGAGTTGATCAGCCGGGACTGGGCGATGGCGGCGGAAGCGGCGCAGCATTCTTGTCGTGCCCACCAGCCCCCAGCCGAGGCACGCGCCTGTCGCGGCCCAGAGGAGGCCGGCCGGTGTCACGGGAACGGCCGGCTGGAAATCCCGCCACGCATTGGTGAGGATCATGTCGTCGGCATTGCGCAGGAGCGCGAAGGGTTTTGCGAAGGGCGACGTCCGGGCCATGCTGGCGGATTGGCGGGCGATCGTCTCGAAGCGGGTGAGGGTGCGGCGCATCGACTGGCCGCGATTGCGCAGGAAGGGTTCGCCGGCGCCGTCATAGATCGCGAGCGCCTGTGTGCGGTCGATGCCGGCAAGCGTGGCGTCGCGGTCGAAATCGGCGACGATGATGCGCAGTTCATCGAGCGCGCCGCCGAGGCGCTGCTGGTATTGCTGCGCGAATTCCGGCGCCTGCGAGAAGGTCAGCGCGCCGATCAGGGCGGCGGTTGCAGTCGCGGTGCGGGACAAAATCCTCATGCCGTTCTCCCGGGACATCGCATCCCGGGAGCGGAACCGCCGGAGCGGCCAAAAGTTTCCGTCAGCCGTGGCTGATCATGACGTGGCGCACGGCCGTGTAGTCTTCCAGCGCGTAGATCGACATGTCCTTGCCGTAGCCCGACTGCTTGACGCCGCCATGTGGCATTTCGGTCGTCAGCATGAAATGCGTGTTGATCCAGGTGCAGCCATATTGCAGGCGGGCAGCGGCTTTCATCGCCTTGCCGATATCCCTGGTCCAGACGGAGGAGGCGAGGCCGTAGTCGCTGTCGTTTGCCCAGGCGACCGCCTGGTCGGCCTCGGAAAAGCGCGTGATGGAGACGACGGGGCCGAAGACCTCGCGGCGCACGATCTCGTCGTCCTGCGTGGCGCCGGCCACCACGGTCGGCTGGAAGAAATAGCCCTCGTCGCTGCCCGCGCGGCCGCCCGTGGTGATCTCGACATGTTTCAGTTCGGAAGCGCGCTCGACGAAACTCGCCACGCGGTCGCGCTGGCGTTTCGAGATCAGCGGGCCGATCTCGTTCAGCGAGTCGTCCGGGTCGTTGTATTTGATGGTCGAGACGGCGGCGGAGAGGTCGGCGACGAGCTTTTCGTAGATGCCGTCCTGCGCGTAGATGCGGCAGGCTGCCGTGCAATCCTGGCCGGCATTGTAATAGCCGAAGGCGCGAATGCCCGCGACGACGGCCTCCAGGTCCGCATCGTCGAAGACGACGACGGGGGCCTTGCCGCCGAGTTCCAGATGGGTGCGCTTGACGGTTTTCGCCGCCGCCGCCAGCACCTTCTTGCCGGTCGCGACATCGCCGGTGATCGAGACCATGTTAATCTTCGGATGGTTGATCAGCGCATTGCCGACCGTCTCGCCGCGGCCGAGCACGATGTTGACCACGCCCTCCGGCAGGACATCGGCAAGCAGCTTGGCCATCTTCAGAGCCGTCAGCGGCGTCTGCTCGGAGGGCTTGAAGACCACCGTGTTGCCGCCGGCAATGGCGGGCGCCAGCTTCCAGGCCATCATCATCAGCGGATAGTTCCACGGCGCAATCGAGCCGACGATGCCGATCGGGTCGCGGCGCACCATGGATGTGAAGCCGGGCAGGTATTCGGCGGCGACGGGGGCATTGAGCGAGCGGATGGCCCCGGCGAAAAAGCGCCAGCAATCGACGATGGCCGGCAGTTCGTCATTGCGCGCCGCGTTGATCGGCTTGCCGCAATTCAGCGATTCCAGTGCCGCGAAGGCGTCGGCGTCCTTTTCGATCGCGTCGGCGATCCTCAAGAGATAGCCGGAGCGTTCGGCGGGCGTGGTGGTGGCCCAGGAGACGAAAGCCTTTTCGGCGGCATCCACCGCGGCGTCGATCTGCGCGTAGGAGGCTTCCGGCAGGTCGACGATCTTGGCGCCGGTCTTCGGGTTCAGGATGTGCTCCTCGACTTCCGTGCCGGCCTCGAAGCGCGCGCCGATCAGCATTTGGGTGTCCATCGATGTTCTCCCTTGTGTCGTCATTTGCCGCCGCCGGCGACCTGGTCGCCGTCGCGGGTGAGGTAGTAGGCGCCGAGGATCGGCAGGAAGGTCAGCAGCACGACGACCATGGCGACGACGTTCGTCACCGGCCGCTGGCGCGGGCGCACGAGTTCCTCCAGCATCCAGATCGGCAGGGTCGATTGCTGGCCGGCGGTGAATGTCGTCACGATCACCTCGTCGAAGGAGAGCGCGAAGGCGAGCATGCCGCCGGCAAGCAGGGCCGTGCCGATATTCGGCAGGATGATGTAGCGGAAGGTCTGGAAGCCATCGGCGCCGAGGTCCATCGAGGCTTCGATCAGCGAGCCCGAGACGCGGCGGAAGCGGGCGACCGCATTGTTGTAGACGACCACGACGCAGAAGGTCGCGTGGCCGAGCACGATGGTCCAGAACGAGAAGGGGATTTCCGCAAACGAGAAGGCCGAGCGCAGCGCGATGCCGGTGATGATGCCGGGCAGCGCGATCGGCAGGATGACGAGCAGCGAGATCGTTTCGCGGCCGAAGAATTTCGTCTGGCTGACGGCGGCGGCGCAGAGCGTGCCGAGCACGAGCGCGATGGCCGTCGAGATGGCGGCGACGCGCACCGAAAGACCCATCGCGGCCCAGACGTCCGGCCGGTTCCAGGTGACGGCGAACCATTGCAGCGTATAGCCCGGCGGCGGGAACTGGTAGCTCTTCTCCTCCGTGGTGAAGGCATAGAGGAAGATCAGCAGGATCGGCAGGTGCAGGAAGGCGAGGCCGAGACCTGCGGCAATCTTCAGGCCCAGCGGCGCGGAGGTGTTTCTATCAGAGCGCATCGAAGGCTCCCTGTCGCTTGGCCATCCAGAGATAGAGGCCCATGATGACGATCGGCACGACGGTGAAGGCCGCGGCAAGCGGGATGTTGCCGGCCGTGCCCTGCTGGGCATAAACCGCCTGGCCGATGAACAGCCGCGACGAGCCAATGATCTGCGGGATGATGTAGTCGCCCAAGGTCAGCGAGAAGGTGAAGATCGAGCCGGCGATGATGCCGGGCAGGGCGAGCGGGAAGAGCACGTAGCGGAAGGTCTGCGCCGGGTGGCCGCCGAGATCGGCGGAGGCCTCGATCAGGTTGCCGGGCACGCGCTCCAGCGCTGCCTGGATCGGCAGGATCATGAAGGGCATCCAGACATAGATGAAGACGATGAAGGTGCCGGTATAGCTGATCGACAGCGACGTGCCGCCGACGACCGGAAGCGATAGCCAGGCGTCCAGCACCCACAGCAGGTTGAGCTTGGCGAGCGCCCAGGTGACGATGCCCTCCTTGGCAAGGATCAGCTTCCAGGCATAGACCTTCACCAGATAGCTCGACCAGAGCGGCAGCATGACGCCGAGATAGAAGATGACCTTCCACTTTCCCTTGGCATAACGCGCAGCATAATAGGCGATCGGGAAGGCGATGACGGCGGAGGCCAGCGTCACCAGCACGGCCATGATGACGGTGCGCAGGATGATGTCGAAATTCGACGGGATGAGCAGCTGGCGATAGGTTGCGAGCGTGAACTCGTAATTGATCAGCCCGGAGAAATCGTCGATCGAGAAGAAGCTCTGCAACAGCAGCGCGAACAGCGAGCCGAGATAGATGACGCCGAGCCAGAGCAGCGGCGGCGTCAGCATCAGGAGCAACAGGATCTTCGGGTTGCGCCAGAAGAAATCCGAAAGCCGCCCGGAGGTGTTTTCGCGGCGCGCGAGGATGGAGGTGTCGGCGGCGATCGTCATTGGGCGCCGTCCATCTGGTGCAGGTCGTCGGCCAGGAAGGAGAAGGTGACGGTCTCGCCCTCAGCCGGCACCGCAAGCGAGGCCGGCACCATGGCCGCGACCCGGGCGCCCGCCGCCTCAACCGTCACGCGGTTTGCGGCACCCAAAAAGCTCGCGGCGACGACGCGGCCGGTGAAATGTTTGCGGCCCGGTCCGCTCTCGCCAAGCGCGATCGCCTCCGGGCGCAGGCTCGCATAACCCTTGCCGAAGCCGAGACCGGCGACAAAATCCGGCGGCAGAACGTTGGACGAACCGACGAAATCCGCGACGAAGCGCGTCTTCGGCCGCTTGTAGACCTCTTCCGGCGTGCCGAGCTGCTGGATCTTGCCGTCGTTGAACACGGCGATGCGGTCGGCCATGGAGAGCGCCTCGCCCTGGTCGTGCGTGACGAAGACGAAGGTGATGCCGAGCGATTTCTGCAGCGATTTCAGCTCTTCCTGCATCTGCTCGCGCAGTTTGAGGTCGAGCGCGCCGAGCGGCTCGTCGAGCAGCAGCACGCGGGGGCGGTTGACGAGGGCTCTTGCGAGCGCCACGCGCTGGCGCTGGCCGCCGGAAAGCTGGCCGGGCCGGCGCGCGCCGTAGCCGGGCAGCTTCACCATGGCGAGCGCCTCTTCCGCCGCTTTCAGCCGTTCCGCCTTGCCGACGCCCTTGACCATCAGGCCATAGGCGACGTTTTCGAGGATCGAGAGGTGCGGGAAGAGCGCATAGTCCTGGAACACCGTGTTGACGTTGCGCCGGTAGGGCGGCACGCCTTCCGCCGTCTCGCCGAAAATCTCGATATGGCCGGACGTTGGCTGCTCGAAGCCCGCCATCAGGCGCAGGCAGGTCGTCTTGCCGGACCCCGACGGCCCCAGCATGGCGAAGAACTCGCCCTCGGCAATCGCGAGATCCACGCTATCGACGGCGCGCACGGCACCGAAATGGCGGGAGACTTGCTGGAACAGGACGGCGGTCATGGGGGCTCCGGGTGTTGTCTTGGGCGAGGGGCATGGTGTGCCCATCGCAAATCGTCATCATGGGCAGGAAGACGGCACGGCTGGTCAATCTCCCCCCTTGTGGGGGAGATGCCCGGCAGGGCAGAGGGGGGTAACCCACCCGCTCCGTAAGATTTTGCCGCTTCGCGGCCACCCCCCTCTGTCACCTTCGGTGACATCTCCCCCACAAGGGGGGAGATTGGTTGGTGTATGCCGCGCCGTTTTAAATCAACGTCCGCCGATCACACCGATATAGTCGGAGACCCAGCGGTGGTAGGGCACGCATTCGCTCTGGCTTTCGCACTTGGCGACCGGCGTGCGCCAGAAGTGGATCTTTTCGAAGTTCTCGAAACCATTGGTCTTGCAGCCTTCGTCGGTGAGCAGCGCATTGCCCTTGCAGGCGGCCGGAACGGAGGGAACCGCGCCGAACCAGGCGGCTGCGTCACCCTGCACCTTGGCCGACAGCGAATGTTCCATCCACATATAGGCGCAGTTCGGATGCTGGCTTTCGGCATGCAGCATGGTCGTGTCCGACCAGCCCGTCACGCCTTCTTCCGGGAAGGTCGAGGCGATCTTCTGCTTTTCCGCCTGCATCAGGTTCACCTGGAACGGCCAGGAGCCGGACGCCACGACGCCTTCGTTCTTGAAGTCGTCGATCTGGATCATCGCATCGTGCCAGTAGCGGCCGACGAGCGTGCGCTGGACGCGCAGCAGGTCGAGGGCGGCCTTGTACTGGTCTTCGTTGAGCTCGTAGGGATCCTTGATGCCGAGATCCGGCTTGTGCGCCATCAGGTACTGCGCGGCGTCGGCGATGTGGATCGGGCCGTCATAGGCCTGCACGCGGCCCTTGTTCGACTTGCCGTCCGGCAGCGTCATCTCTTCGAAGACGACGTTCCAGCTCTTCGGCGCCTCGTCCTTGAAGGCATCGGTATTGTACATCAGCACGTTCGGGCCCCAGAGATAGGGGGTGCCGTAGTGCACGCCGTTCACCGTATGCCAGGGTGCGTTCTGCAGGCGCTCGTCGACGGTCTTCCAGCTCGGGATGAGGTCGGTGTTGATCGGCTGCACGCGCTTGCCGGCGACAAGGCGGAGCGACGCGTCACCCGAGGCGGTGACGAGGTCGAAGCCGCCTTCGTTCATCAGGGCGACCATTTCGTCCGACGTCGCTGCGGTCTTCACGGTGACCTTGCAGCTCGTCTTCTTCTCGAATTCGGTGACCCAGTCGTAGTTCTTGTCCGTCTCGCCGCGCTCGATATAGCCGGCCCAGGCGACGATGGACACTTCGCCTTCGCCGGCGCCAAGCTCCTTCAGCGGCTCCTGGGCGAGGGCGGATGCGGTGAAGGCGAGCGAAAGGGTGAGCGCGGTGCAGGAATGCAGAAGTCGCTTCATGTCAGTCTCCCGGTGTGATCCGCTTGGTGCGGTATTGTTCCCGGAAGAAAAGGTGCCGCGATTTCGCCGCTTTCGCAAATTCATTAATCAGAATGCCGCTATCGGAAATTCCGAAACCGAAGGTGGTTATCGCCCGCGCCCGCTGCGCAACGCCTCCGCCAACCCGACGAAATCCCGTGCCGCCTGCGGCAGGCTGGAGCCCTTGCGCCAGACCATGCCGACCTGCACGACCGGCAGCGCGCCGGAAACGTCGCGGCTTTCGATGCGGTCGCCTTCCAGCGACCAGGGGCGGTAGACGAGGTCTGGCAGCAGCGCGATGCCGGCGCCGGTGGCGACCAGGCTGCGCACGGCTTCCACCGAGCGCGTGCGGAAGGCGACATGGGGGCGGGCGCCCAGCGCCGAGAGCAGTTTGCCGGTGTTCTCCTCGATTTCGTCGACGGTCAGCATGATCAGCGGCTCCTTGGCGATATCGCTGACGGAGATGATATCGGCGGAGACGAGGGGATGGCCGATCGGCAGCCAGAGCCGATAGGGCGAGGTCTCGATGATTTCCGCCTGGAGCGCCATGCGGTCACGCAGGTTCGAGATGACCATGACCGCGACGTCGAGCTCGCCGCCGACCAGCAGGTGTTCGAGATAGGAGCCGTTGTCCTCAATGGCGCTGACATCGATGCCTGGGAAGGCGCGGCGATAGCGGGAGAGCAGGTCCGAAAGCACATAGCCGGCGACGAGCGAGGTGACGCCGAGATTGAGCTGGCCCTTTTCGGCCGTCCGGTTGTCGGAGAAGGAACGCCGTGCATCCGAGACGTCGGCGAGAATCTTTGTCGCGTGGCGCAGGAACTGGTGGCCGTTGTGCGTCGTGGTCAGGCCGCGGGGATGGCGGTCGAACAGCTCGACGCCAAGATCGGATTCGAGCTCCTTGATCGCCTCGGTGATCGAGGATTGCGAGATGGAGAGGTTTTGCGCGGCGCGCGTCACCGAACCCTGCTCCGCGACGGCGACGAAATATTGCAATTGCCGGAAGGTGAATGCCATGGCGGCAGTTAATATGGCCGGGCCCGGCGAGGCAAGCGGCGAAAATTCCTTGGGAAAGCCGCTTACGGGACAGGTCTTGTTGCATAGCATGGTTATGATGCCGGCAATCGACGAGGAGTTGCCATGACCGGACGTCCCATGCCCAGCGAAGCGGGCATTCTCGCCTTCCACCAACGCTGCGAGGATTTTTATCCCGCCGATGCCGTCGACGCGGATATCGTGCAGCAGCGCGCCTGGTACAACGCACTCTGCGCCGTCTTCGATGTGCCCGCGCCGGCGGGCATGGTCAAGGTCGACGGGCTTGTCGCGGAGCGCATCCCGGTCCGCCGCTACCGGCCGGCCACGGTGTCGACCGAGACGCGGCTGTTCTACATCCATGGCGGTGGGTTCGTCGTCGGGTCGCTCGACAGCCATGATGCGATCTGCGCCGAGATTTCCGAGGCGGCGGGGGCCGAACTCGTTTCCGTCGACTACCGGCTTTCGCCGGAGCACGTCTGGCCCGCGGCCTTCGACGATTGCTGGGCGGTGCTGATCGATCTGCTGCTGGAGCCGCATCCCATCGTCGTGATCGGCGACAGCGCGGGCGGCAATCTTGCGGCCGGCATCGTGTTGCGGGCGCGCGATGAGGGGCTGAAGGGCATTGTCGGGCAGGCGCTGATCTATCCGGGCCTCGGCGGCGATCTGGTGTCGGGCTCCTATGAGGAGATGGCTGAGGCGCCGGGGCTTTCGACCGCCGATACCAGCTATTACCGCGAGATCTACAAAGCGCCGAAGGATGACCCGCATGCCTTTCCGCTACGAGCGGAAAACCTGGCCAGCCTGCCGCCCGCCTTCATCACCGGCGCTTTTTTCGATCCGTTGCGTGATGATGCGCGGGCCTATGCGGCGCGGCTGGCGCTGGCCGGCGTGCCGGTGGAATTTCGCGAGGAGAAGCAGATGATCCATGCCTGGCTTCGGGCGCGCTTCATGAGCGAAGGCGCGAAGGCCGGCTTTGCGGCGCTGTGCGATGCGGTCCGCCGGATGGCAAGGCCATGAGCGGCGTCACCGACCTCGACGTGCTGCTCGCGACTATGGAGCCGGCGCTGGTGGAGGGCAGCTTCGTCTATGCCAGCGTGCCGGCGGGCGAGCTTGCGGCGCATCTGTCGCGCGGGCCGATCGGGCTTTTTCGGGAGGAGGAGGGCATCACGCTGATCCTGCCCGCCGACGCTGCGGATGGCCTTGCTGCCAGCCCGCCGATGCGGATGATCACGCTCACCGTGCATTCCTCGCTGGAGGCCGTCGGCCTGACGGCGGCCTTCGCCACGGCGTTGACGGCGGACGGCATCAGCGCCAACGTGGTTGCCGGCTACCATCACGACCATATATTCGTGCCGGAGCGGGATGCCGAGCGGGCGCTCGAAACGTTGCGGGCCTTGTCCCGCGCGGCGCGTGAAAAGGGAGAAGCATGATGAAGGTTCTGCGGTTTGCCGGTGTCGCCCTGGCGTTCGGTATGTTTGCGGCGGTGCCGTCGCTGGCCTTTGCCGAGGATGCGGCCGTGCCCATCCCGGCTTGCGCCCTGTCCGGCTCGAAAAGCGTCTTCATCGGCGGCGCCCCGGCGCTGCGCCTCTCCGACGTGGTGAATTGCCCGCCGGAGCTTTACGAGATCGTGCCGAGCATCATGATCGAAGGCCAGCCCATGGTGAAATTCCGCTCGGGCGTCGGCGAGAAGGGAAATTGCACGGCGCGGGGGGATGAGACGGTGAGCGTCGAAGGCGGGTCTGCCAGCCGGCTTGGTGATGTGACTTGCACGCAGAATTGAATGGGCGGTGAAAGCATTCGATCTTCGGATGCGGCGTAGCCCCTCACCCTAACCCTCTCCCCGCAAGCGGGGAGAGGGGACTTGCCACACGCCACGCTTTGGATGGCGAAAACGGTGCAGCATATCTCCTTCGCCCCGCTTGCAGGGAGAAGGTGGCCGGCAGGCCGGATGAGGGGCTATACTGCCGTACCACAAAGAAACGGGCGGCCGAGGCCGCCCGCTTTGTTCAGTTGCCGGCGCTTTCCATGCGCCTTGTCGTCAGCACCTTCTCCAGCCAGCCGATTTCCATCTCGGGGACCGACTTCAGCAGCAGGTCCGTATAATCGTCGAAGGGCGGTGACAGCACCTTTGACTTCGGGCCGAAGCGGACGAGTTTTCCGCGGTGCATCACGGCCACCGAGTCGGCGATGGCGCGCACGATGGCGATGTCGTGGGTGATGAACATGTAGGAGACGTGGGTCTCGTCCTGCAGTTTCAGGAGAAGCTTCAGGATGCCTTCGGCCACCAGCGGGTCGAGGGCGGAGGTGGGCTCGTCGCAGAGGATGAGTTCCGGCTGGGCCGCAAGTGCCCTTGCGATCGCCACGCGCTGTTTCTGGCCGCCGGACAGTTCTGCCGGATAACGGTCGGCGAAGCGGCCGCCCATTTCGATCTGCTCCAGCAGTTCCTTTACCCGTTCGGTCTTCTTGGCACCGCGCATGCCATAGTAGAAGGTGAGCGGGCGGCCGACGATGTCGCGCACCGTCTGGCGCGGGTTCATCGCGGTGTCGGCCATCTGGTAGATCATCTGGACGCGGCGCAGCTCGTCGTTCGACCGGCCCTTCAGCGCCTTCGGCAAGGGCTTGCCGTCGAAGCTGATCGTGCCCTCCTGCGGCGGCAGCAGGCCGGTGATGACGCGGGCGAGGGTGGATTTCCCCGAGCCCGATTCACCCACCACCGCCAGCGTCTGGCCCTTCGGCAGGTGCAGGGAAACGTTCTGCAACACCTTGAAACCGTTGGAATAACCGGCGGTGATGTTCTCCACCTTCAGAAGCGTATCCGACTGGTCGGGCGCCTCCTCGCGCTTGGTGCCGCGCACGTTGACCAGCGCGCGGGTATAGTCCTGCGTCGGCGCCTCGATGATCTGCTTCACCGAGCCGTATTCCACCATCTTGCCGTGCCGGAGCACGAGGATGTCGTCCGTGATCTGCGCCACGACGGCGAGGTCGTGGGTGATGTAGAGCGCGGCCGTATTGGTTTCCTCGATCGCGTGCTTGATCGCGGCAAGCACGTCGATCTGCGTCGTCACGTCGAGCGCGGTGGTCGGCTCGTCGAAGACGATGAGTTCCGGGTTGGGGCAGAGCGCCATGGCGGTCATGGCGCGCTGAAGCTGGCCGCCGGAGACCTGGTGCGGGTAGCGCTGCCCGAAGGTTTCGGGGTTCGGCAGGCCGAGCACCTTGAACAGGTAGAGCGCGCGCTTTTCCGCGTCCGCACGGCTCATGATGCCGTGTTTCAGCGAGGCCTCGATCACCTGTTCGCCGAGCCGGTGGGCGGGGTTGAAGGCGGCGGCCGCCGACTGCGCGACGTAGCAGACCTTTGCGCCGCGCACCTTGCGGATGCCGTTGGGGCCGAGCTTCAGCAGGTCCTGCCCGTTGAGCAGGACCTCGCCGCCAGTGATCCTCACCCCGCCGCGCCCATAGGCGAGTGCGGTGAGGCCGATCGTCGACTTGCCGGCGCCGGATTCGCCGATGAGGCCGAGCACCTTGCCCTTTTCGACGTCGAAGGACACGCCCTCGACGAGGGTGACGGTGCGCGGCGGCTCGCCCGGCGGGTAGCTTGTCGCCTCGATCTTGAGGTTCTTGACAGACAGCAGATCAGGCATCGCCGCGCCCTCCCTTGAGGCTCGAGGTGCGTTTCATCAGCCAGTCGACGACGAGGTTGACGCAGATGGCCAGCCCCGCAATCGCACCGCCCGGAATGAGGGCGGCCGAAATGCCGAAGATGATGCCGTCCTTGTTGTCCTTCACCATGCCGCCCCAGTCCGCTGCCGGCGGCTGGATGCCGAGGCCGAGGAAGGAGAGCGTGGAGAGGAACAGGATGGAGAAGGCGAAGCGCAGGCCGAATTCGGCCAAGAGAGGCGAGAGCGTGTTGGGCAGGATTTCCCGGAAGATGATCCAGCCCGTGCCTTCGCCGCGCAGACGCGCCGCTTCCACGAACTCCATGACGGCCACGTCGAGTGCCACGGCGCGTCCGATGCGGTAGACGCGGGTACTGTCGAGGACCGCCATCACGAGGATGAGGATCCAGAGCTGCTGCGGCAGCACGGCGAGCACGACGAGCGCAAAGATCAGCGTCGGGATCGCCATCATCAGGTCGTTGAAGCGCGAGAAGATCTGGTCGATCAACCCGCCCGTCACCGCCGCGATGAAGGAGAGCAGCATGCCCAGCGAGAAGGAAAGCACGGTTGCCGCCAGCGCCACGAAGATCGTGGTGCGGGCGCCGAAGATCAGCCGCGAGAAGAGGTCGCGGCCGAGATTGTCGGTGCCGAGAAGATAGGCGCCACCCATCGGCTCCCAGACGGAGCCGACGATCTGGCTTTCGCCATAGGGGGCGATGAGGGGGGCAAAGACGGCACAGAAGATCGAGAGCGCGATGCCCAGAATGCCGACCCAGGCGCTGACGGGAATGGAGGAAAGTCTCATCGCGGATGCCTCAATCTGGGGTTCGCGATAATCGCAAGGATATCGGCGAACATGTTGAGGAAGATGTAGAAGGCGGCGAAGATCAGGCCGCAGGCCTGCACCACCGGCATGTCGCGCACCGTCACGGCGTCGACCATGTACTGGCCCATGCCGGGATAGACGAAGACCACCTCCACGACGACGACGCCGACCACGAGATAGGCGAGGTTGAGCGCAATGACGTTGATGACCGGCGCCAGCGCGTTGGGTGCGGCATGTTTCGCGATGACGCGAAGGCTGCCGAGACCCTTGAGTTCGGCGGTCTCCACATAAGCCGACGACATGACATTGAGGATCGCGGCCCGCGTCATGCGCATCATGTGGGCGAGCACGACGAGCACCAATGTTGCCGTCGGCAGTGCGATGGCGGAGAGGCGCTGGCCGATGGTCATCGATTCATAGACCGTCGCGGGGAAGGTCGCGACGCCCATCTGCACGGCGAAGAACAGGATCAGCAGGTAGCCGACGAAGAACTCTGGAAGCGAGATCGCCGCAAGCGAGATGACGTTGATGATCTTGTCGGGCAGGCGGTTTCGATATTGCACCGCGAGCATGCCGAGGCCGACGGCGAGCGGCACGGAGATGATGGCCGCGAAGAAGGCGAGGAACAGCGAATTGCCGAGGCGCTTGCCGATCTGCTCGCTGACCGAGTTTTTCGACGCCCAGGAATTGCCGAAATCACCCTGGACGGCGCCGCCGAGCCATTTGAAGTAGCGGGTGGTGGCCGGCTGGTCGAGGCCGAGATCCTTGCGGATGTTCTCGATGGCCTGCGGCGTTGCGGACTGGCCGAGATAGGTTGTGGCGAAGTCGCCGGGCAGGGCTTCCACGCCCCCGAAGATCATCAGGGACACGGCGAAGAGCAAGGCCACGCTGAGCGCGAGGCGTTGCAGGATGAGCGCAGCGAGGGGGCTGCTCTTGCTGAGTTTCGCCCAGAACGAGGGCGAACCTTCGTTGAAGGGGGCTCCAGTGGACGCAACCGACCCGGCAACGCCGACAGACTGCGGGGCTTCGCCCGCAGTCGTCGTTGCTGTCAGCTCCGGACCGTGCGCCGGTCCGCGGCCGGTCATCAGGCGTCGAGCCACACGCGGGTTGCGACATAGCCGTTCGACATGTCGTTGCCGATATCGTGCACGTAGCCCTTCACGTTCTTGCCGCAGGCGTTCACGAAGTCGTTGAACATCGGCAGGATCAGGCCGCCTTCGTCACGCACCATCATGGCCATGGTGCGGTACATTTCCTTGCGCTTGGCCTCGTCGAGTTCCGAGCGGGCTTCGAGAACCATCTTGTCGAAGTCTTCGCGCAGGAAGCGCGTGTCGTTCCAGTCGGCCTTCGAGAGATAGGCGGTCGAGTACATCTGGTCCTGGGTCGGGCGGCCGCCCCAGTAGGAGGTCGAGAAGGGCTGCACGTTCCAGACGTTCGACCAGTAGCCGTCGCCGGGCTCGCGCTTCACTTCGATCTCGATGCCGGCCTTCTTGGCGCTCTCCTGGTAGAGAACGGCGGCGTCGACGGCACCCGGGAAGGCGACGTCCGACGTGCGCAGCAGGACCGAGCCGCTGTGGCCCGACTTCTTGTAGTGGAAGGCCGCCTTGTCCGGGTCATAGGCGCGCTGCTCGATGCCTTCCGGGAAGAGGGCATAGGTCTCGTTGATCGGGAAGTCGTTGCCGATCTTGCCGTAGCCGCCGAGCACCTTTTCCAGCATCGTCTCGCGGTCCATCGCATATTTCAGCGCCAGACGCAGGTCGTTGTTGTCGAACGGCGCCGTGTTGCAATGCATGATGAACACGTAGTGGCCGCGGCCGGAGGTGGAGAGGATGTCCACGGTCGGCGCGCGCTTCAGGAGGTCGACGGTCTTCGGGTCGACGCGGTTGATATAGTGCACTTGGCCGGAGGACAGGGCCGCGATACGGGCCGTCGCGTCGTTCATCGCGATCATTTCGATCGAGTCGACGAAGCCGCGGTCCTGGCGCCAGTCATCCGCATTGCGCTCGAAGGTGGCGCGCACGCCGGCCTCGAAGCTCGTGACCTTGTAGGGGCCGGTGCCGATCATGGCGTTCGGATCGTCGAGGCCGCCGTTCGGCTGGATGACGAGGTGGTAGTCGGTCAGAAGCAGCGGCAGGTCGGCATTGCCTTCCGTCAGCACGAGCACGAGCTTGTCGCCGTCGGCCTTGATTTCCTTGATCGACTTCATGACGCCGAGCGCGCCGGATTCCGACTTCTCGTCGGTGTGGCGCTGCAGCGTCTTGATGACGTCATCGACCGTCAGTTCCTTGCCGTCGTGGAATTTCACGCCCTTGCGGATGGCGAAGGTCCAGGTCGAGGCGTCGGCGGACGGCTCCCAGGATTCGGCAAGTGCTGGAACCGGCTTGCCGGTCAGCGGCTCGGATTCCACGAGCATGTCGCCCCAGTTGCGGCCGACGACGAACATGAACTGCGAAAGCGCCTTTGCGGGGTCCTTCGAGTCGGTCGCGGCAGCGCCTTCGAGGCCGAGCTTGAGGGCTCCGCCGCGCTTCGGCTCCTGCGCCTTGGCGGCGGTGTCGAACATGGTGCCGGCGACGGCGAGGGTGATGCCCAATGCAGCGGCACGGCCCATGAATTCGCGGCGGTTCATCTGGCCGAGCGTGACCTGGCTGGTGAGGTATTTGGTGTAATCAGTCATTCCCCTGTTCCCTTTTGCTGGCCCTGAAGTGGGCAATTGTTATTGTGATTGGCAGAATTTCTGTTTTTGGCCTCCATGGCAACCTCCCGTCCGAGATTTGTGACGGTGGCGGTGCATGTCCTCGTCTTCCGAAAGCCTCCTCTTCCTGCCGAGCAGCGGCCCTGTTCCATAAAGCTATTCAAATGCAGGGCGTCTGTAACGCCCTAATTTATCTTGGTCTTCCAAAAGCCTGGCTTATGGAAGGATGCAGACCCGCGCCCGATGCAGGGGCGCGGTCGCTATCGTCCCTTCCAGACGGGATCGCGTTTTTCGGCGAAGGCGCGTGCGCCTTCGAGCTGATCCTCGCTGGAATAGAGAATATCCACCGTCTTGAACTGGCGGCGGGTGATCTTGTTCATGGTCGCCTGGAAGGTGTCGCCCTCGGCGGCGCGCACCACTTCCTTGATGGCGGCATAGACGAGCGGCGGGCCGCTTTCGAGCAGGCGGGCAAGTTCCCAGGCCCGGTCGAGCAGCTTGTCGGCGGGCAGGATCTCGTTGACGAAACCCCAGCGATGCGCCTCCTGAACGTCCAGCCAGCGGCCGGTCAAAAGCATGTCCATGGCGATGTGGTAGGGTATGCGCTTCGGCAGCTTGATAGAGGCGGCATCCGCCACCGTTCCGGAGCGGATTTCCGGCAGCGCGAAGGTCGCGTGTTCGGCGGCGAGGATAAGGTCGGTGGAGAGCGCGATTTCGAGCCCGCCGCCGCAGCAGATGCCGTTGATGGCCGCGATGATCGGCTTGTTGAGATCACGCAGTTCCTGCATGCCGCCGAAGCCGCCGACACCGTAATCGCCGTCGACCGCATCGCCCGCGGCCGCCGCTTTCAGGTCCCATCCTGGACAGAAGAATTTTTCCCCCGCACCTGTGATGATGGCGACGCGCAGGCTGTCGTCGTCGCGGAAATCGGCAAAGATCTTGCCCATGAGGCGGCTCGTCACGAGGTCGATGGCATTGGCCTTCGGGCGATCGATCGTGATTTCCAGGATGCCGCCTTCGCGGCGTTGCAGGATCGGTCCGGTCATGGGTTTTTCCTTAGACGGATCAGCGCGTCGGCCGCGACGACACCGTCGCCAGCTGGCAGCACCATTACGGGATTAACGTCCAGTTCTTCGATTATTGAAGCGTTTGAAACGACATAGGATGCCGCTGATGCGACGGCGGCGACAAGAGCGTCGATATCGCCCTTCGCAGCGCCGCGATAACCGTCGAGAAGCTTCGAAATCTTCAATCCGGCGATGGCCTCGCGGATGGTTTTTTCATCCGTCGGTAGCGTCAGGACAGCGGAATCTTCGAGCAGTTCGACGAGGACGCCGCCAGCGCCGATGGTCAGGACCGGACCGGCGACGGGATCGCGCATCGCGCCGACGATGAGCTCGGCAACGGGTTTGCCCACCATCTTTTCGACGAGGAAGCCGGATGCGACGCCCGCCATGGCCTTGGCCGCATCGAGCACGGCCTCGCGGCTGGCGAGGTTGAGCTTGACCGCGCCCGCCTCGGTCTTGTGCGCGACGCCAAGGCCCTTGAGCACCACCGGAAAGCCGAGATCTTGCGCGGTATCGGCCGCCGCTTCCGCGGTCTCGGCGGTAAGGCCCTTCGGCACGGGCAGGCCGTGCGCGGCGAGCGCCTGCTTGGCCTCGTGTTCGGTGAGGGTGACGGCTTCGCCTTCGCTAGCCGCGGTTTTCAGCAGCGGCACGGGCAGGGGTTTTGCCCAGATTTCGCCGATGCCGGCGGCGGCTTCAGCGGCGGCGAGCGCCTCCTCGATACCGTAGAAGGGCACGACGCCGTTCTGCATCAGCATTTCGGCCGTCGCTTCCGGCATGTTTTCGCCCATGCTGGCGACGATGCCGGCATTTGCCCCGGTCGCCTTGGAGGCGTCGATGACGGCGTGGCAGGTGGTGATCCAGTCGGCGGCGTCGCAGCGGTCGAGGCGGGGGAAATCGAGCACGACGAGGTTCAGCGCATAGCCGCCCTGCATCATGGTCGTGAAGGCGGCGGTCTGCTTCTCGCGGTTGCCCCAGACGAAGGTGTGGTAGTCGAGCGGGTTGGAGATGGTCACCATCTGGCCCAGCGTTTCGCGCAGCGGCTGGCGCTGCTCCTGTTTGAGCTCGCGGTAATTGACCTTCCGCTTCACCCCGGCATCCGCCATCAGCGAGGCTTCGCCGCCGGAGCAGCTCATCGACGAGATGTCGTAATTTGTAAGCGGGCCGGCGACATGCAGCAGCTTCAGCGTTTCGAGCAGTTCGGGTAGCGTCTCGACGCGGCCGATGCCGAGGCGCGACAGCAGCGCGGAGGAGACCGCATCGTTTCCGGCGAGCGAGGCGGTGTGCGAGACAGTGGCGAGCTGTGCCTGCTCGGACTTGCCGACCTTCAGGGTGACGACCGGCTTCTTCAGTTCGCGGGACCGCAGGGCAAGACGCTCCAGCGATTCGAGGCTATCGAACCCTTCGATATGCAGGCCGACGGCTGTCACACGCGGGTCTTCCAGCACGGCGCAGGCGAGGTCGGCGAGGCCGGTCTGGGCCTGGTTGCCGGCGGTCAGGATATAGGCGAGCGGCAGGCCGCGCTGCTGCATGGAAATGTTGCAGGCGATGTTGGAGGATTGCGTGAGGACGGCGACGCCCTTGTCGATGCGCAGCATGCCGTGCTGGTCGGGCCAGAGCAGGGCGCCGTCCAGCATGTTGATGAAGCCGTAGCAGTTCGGCCCGAGGATCGGCATGTCGCCGGCCGCTTCCACCAGCGCCTTCTGCAGATCGTCGCCATCGGCAAGCTCGCTGACGGCCTCGCGGAAACCCGAGGCGTAGCAGACCGCGCCGCCGGCACCACGGGCCGACAGGTCACGGATGATGCTGATGGTCAGCTCCCGGTTGACGCCGACGAAGGAGGCGTCGGGCGCGCCCGGCAGGTCGGCGACGGAGCGGTAGCATTTGCGCCCGAGGATTTCCTGCTCGCGCGGATGCACCGGCCAGATCTCGCCGGAAAAGCCCATCTTGTCGCACTGGAAGATGACGCGGCGCGCTTCCTTGCCGCCGAAGACGGCGATGGAGCGGGGCCGGATCAGACGGTCGAGGGATCGTGTCATGTCGACATTACGCTCCGAGCGGCCTGAGCAGATCACGGCTGATGATGTGCCGCTGGATTTCCGACGTGCCGTCCCAGATGCGCTCGACGCGGGCATCGCGCCAGAAGCGGGCGAGCGGCAGGTCGTCCATCAGGCCCATACCGCCATAGATCTGGATCGCCTCGTCGGTGACGCGGGCAAGCATTTCGGTCGCGTAGACCTTTGCGGATGCGATCTCGCGGTTCGACGGCAGGCCCTGGTCGAGGCGCCAGGCGGCCGACAGCGTCAGGAGGTCGGCGGCGTCGATCTCGGTGATCATGTCGGCGAGCTTGAAGGAGACGCCCTGGTTGGCGCCGATCGGCTTGCCGAACTGCTTACGCTCAGCGGCATAGTTGAGCGCGTAGTCGAAGGCGCGCCGCGCCCGGCCGACCGAGGTTGCGGCGACGGTAAGGCGGGTCGCATAGAGCCAGTCGTTGGCGATGTCGAAACCCTTGTGCACCTCGCCGAGGATCTGGGCGGAGGGCAGGCGGCAATCGTCGAAGTTCAGGATGCAGTTCTTGTAGCCGCGGTGCGAGACCGACTCGTAGCCGTCGCGGATTTCGAAGCCGGGCGTGCCGCGGTCGACGAGGAAGCAGGTGATGAGCTTCTTCTTGCCGCGCGGCGTGTCTTCCTCGCCGGTGGCGATGAAGACGATGACGAAATCGGCGATGTTGGCGTGGCTGATGAAGTGCTTGGTGCCGTTGACGATCCAGTCGTCGCCGTCCTTTCGGGCGAAACACTTCATGCCGCGCACGTCGGAGCCGGCATCCGGCTCGGTCATGGCGAGCGCGTCGAACTTCTCGCCGCTGACGGCGGGCAGCAGATAGCGTTCGCGCTGCTCATCGTTGCAGGCCATCAGGATGCCGGAGGGGCGGCCGAAGAAGACGGTGAGCGCCATCGAGCCGCGGCCGAGTTCACGCTCGACGAGGGTGAAGGAGGCATGATCGAGGCCGGCACCGCCGACCTCTTCCGGCATGTTGCAGCCGAAGAAGCCGATTTCCTTGCACTTGCGGGCGATTTCCTTGCCGAGTTCCGGCGGCACATGGCCGGTGCGCTCGACCTCGTTTTCATGCGGATAGATTTCCGTTTCGACGAAGGAGCGGACCGTGTCCACGATCATCTGCTGTTCGTCGGTCAATGCGAAATTCATGGAAAAGTCCTCCCCGTATTCTTGTCACGGGAGGCGCGCGTTGCGTCTACCCCCCTCTGCCCTGCCGGGCATCTCCCCCTCAAGGGGGGAGATTGATTGTGGCACCGCTTTGCCTCAAGCCGATCTCCCCCCTTGTGGGGGAGATGCCCGGCAGGGCAGAGGGGGGTGGCGGCTTACGCCGTCACTTATGCTTCTGCCCGACATGCCGCCCGACACCATCCGGCGTCGGCAGCTTGGCATGGGCTTCCGCAATCTCCGCAACCTTCGCCAGCACGTCCGCAGGCGCATCGACGCTCTTGCCGGCCTTGCTGTCGACGTGCAGCGCCATCTGCTCGGCCGTCGCGATGACATCGCCGGTCGCCGCGTCGTGGATGCGGGTGAAGAAGTGCAGCCGCTTGTTGTCGGAGGAGAGAAGCTGGAGCGTCGTGTAGAGCGCCTGGCCGAGCTTGCCTTCGCCGAGATGGCGGATGTGGGTTTCCACCGTGTAGTAGCTGTGGCCGGCCTCGACATAGGCGAAGTCGACGCCGATCAGCCGGAGCAGCGCATCCATCGTATCGCCGAAGAGCTGGAGATAGCGGTGCTCGGTCATGTGGCCGTTGTAATCGACCCAGGCGGCGTTGACCTTGGTGTCGACGAGGCGCAGCGGCTCGGCGGCCGAGACCTCGACTTTCGCCTTGCCAGCCTTCGACCAGAGATGTTCCTCGAACTCGGCGAGCAGCTTGCCGGCACCCCAGCCTTTGCCGTCATCGCCGGCCTTCAGCGCATGCATGATGCCGACGAGGTTCTGGTCGCGGATACGCTCCAGATCGCGGATGCCGCGCGCACCGGACTGGTCGTCCGACTGCTGGGCGATCTTTTCCACCAGCTCGTCGTTGAGATCGACGACGTCGGTGAGCTTCGTCCAGGGCCAGGAGAGGCAGGGGCCGAACTGGGCGAGGAAGTGGCGCATGCCGGCTTCACCGCCGGCGATGCGGTAGGTCTCGAACATGCCCATCTGCGCCCAGCGGATGCCGAAGGAATAGCGGATCACGTCGTCGAGCGTCTCGGTGTCGCAGATGTCGTCCTTGATGAGCCAGAGGCCCTCGCGCCAGACGGCTTCGAGCAGGCGATCGCCGACGAAGGCCTCGATCTCTTTCTTGATGATCACGCCCTTCATGCCGATGGGGGCGAGCTTGGCCTTGGCGTCTTCGAGCGTTGCCTTGCTCGTCTTTTCGCCACCGACGAGCTCGGCCAGCGGCAGCAGGTAGACGGGGTTGTAGGGATGCGCCACGAACAGGCGTTCGGGGTGTTTCATGTCGCGCTGGAGATCGGTCGGCATGAGGCCGGAGGTGGAGGAGCCGATCAGGGCATCGGGCTTTGCGGCCGCGTCGATCTGGGTGAGGACGCCGCGCTTCATTTCCAGCCGCTCGGGCACGCTTTCCTGAATCCAGTCAGCGTCTTGAACGGCTTCTTCCAAGCTTTTGCAGAAGGTGATTTTGCCCTTCGGCGGCAGCGGCGCCATGGTGAGCATGCCATAGGCGCGCTCGGCATTGGCCATCACTTCGCCGATGATACGCTCGGCTTCCGGATGCGGATCGAAGATATTAACGTCGATGCCGGCGAGCGCGAAACGCGCGACCCAGGCCCCGCCGATGACACCGCCGCCGACGCAGGCCGCCTTGTTGATCGTGCTCATTTCGGTGCCCGCTTCTGGAGTTTCAGCTTTTCGCGCACTTCGGCCGGGCCGATGATACGTGCGCCCATGCTTTCGACGACGTTGACGGCCTTTTCGACGAGCTGCGCATTGGTGGCTAGCTGGCCCTTGCCGACATAGAGGTTGTCTTCAAGCCCGACGCGGACATTGCCGCCGGCAAGCACGGCCGCAGCCGGATAGGCCATGGCGTTGCGGCCGATCGAGAAGGCGGAGAAGGTCCAGGAGGAGGGCACGTTGTTGACCATCGCCATGAAGGTGTTGAGGTCGTCCGGCGCGCCCCACGGAATGCCCATGCAGAGCTGGATGAGGACCGGGTCCTCGATGACACCCTCCTCAACGAGCTGCTTGGCGAACCAGAGATGGCCGGTGTCGAAGGCCTCGATTTCCGGGCGGACGCCGAGGTCCGTCATCATCTTGCCCATGGCACGCAGCATGGACGGCGTGTTGGTCATCACGTAGTCGCCGAGCGAAAAGTTCATCGTGCCGCAATCGAGCGTACAGATTTCCGGCAAGCATTCGGCGACGTGGGAAACGCGCTCGGTGGCGCCGACCATGTCGGTGCCGTTCGGGTTCAGCGGCAGCGGCTGTTCGGTGTTGCCGAAAATCATGTCGCCGCCCATGCCGGCGGTGAGGTTCAGCACCACGTCCACCTCGGCGTCGCGGATGCGTTCTGTCACTTCGCGGTAGAGATCGTTGCGGCGGCTCGGCGCGCCGGTTTCCGGATCGCGGACGTGGCAGTGCACGACAGCGGCGCCGGCCTTGGCGGCGTCGATCGCCGATTCGGCGATCTGCTTGGGCGAGCGCGGCACGTGGGGCGATTTGCCGGCGGTGTCGCCGGAGCCGGTGACGGCGCAGGTGATGAAGACATCACGGTTCATGGCTAAGGGCATGTGGTCTCTCCCAGAATTCTTATGGGGGACATTACGAGCCAAGAGGAGGCGCAGTGCTTTCACTTTTCGGATCTATCCTTGACAATTCGAGAGGTGAACACGCATGCTTTCGCCATGCTGGATCCATCCTCCGAGACACTCGACATCGATATCCTCGTCCTGCCCGAGACGAACCTCATCCTCGTCGCCTCGGTCATCGAGCCCTTGCGCGCGGCAAACCGCATCTCCGGACAGGACCTTTACTGCTGGCGCATCTTCTCGCCGGATGGCCAGCCGATCGAGACGCGCAGCCGCATTCCCGTGCCGGTCGATGGCCTGTTCCGGCCGGAGAAGGAGACCCAGCCGCTTTTCGTGCTTTCCTCCTATCAATGGCAGATGAGTGCGACGCCTCTGTTGCGGCGCCAGCTTTCGCAGACGGCGCGTTATCGCAGCATGATGGCCGGCATCGAATCGGGCAGCTGGCTGCTTGCGCAGGCGAGCCTGCTCGACGGCCATTCTGTGACGATCCACTGGGAGGACATGGAGGAATTCGCCTCCGCCTTTCCGCAGATCGGCGTGGTGCGCGAGCGCTATGTCATCGACGGCAAGCGCATCACGACCGGCGGCTCATTGCCGACGCTCGACCTGATGCTAGAGATCATCCGCCGCCGGCAGGGCTATTCGCTGGCGCTCGAAGTGTCGCGACTCTTCATCTATGAGCACGAGCGCACCGGCGGCCTGCTCCAGGTGCCGGCGCTCGGTAATATGCGCGTCGCCGACCAGCGGGTCAGCCAGGCGGTGCGGCTGATGGAGGAGACGGTGGACGCGCCGCTGACGCTGACGCGGCTCGCAAAGCGCGTCGGTATCAGCGCGCGGCATTTGCAGGACCTGTTCCAGGAATCGATGGGCGTGGCGCCGCACCAGCATTATCTGGCACTCAGGCTCAACGCAGCGCGGCGCAAAGTGATCGAGACGAAATCTGAATTCGCCGACATCGCCGCGCTGACCGGCTTCAACTCCTCCTCCGCCTTCTCGCGCAGCTACCGGGCGCACTACCACGAAAGCCCGACGGAGACCCGGCGACGGCTCCGGGCCGGGGCGAAGGGTTAGCTCTTCGCGAGCAAAGGCAGCATCGTCTCGGCCGCCTGCCGGGAGAGCGCATCGCGCGGCCAGACGAGGCTCAGCGATTGCTGGTAGGCCGGATAGAGCGGCAGCAGCGTCGGCGGCGGATTGATGTTGGCGACGGAATGTTCCGGCAGCACGGAAAGGTGGCCGTGGCGGAGCACGAGGTTGATGATGACGGGGATGGAATCGACCTCGACCAGCGTCAGCCGGGAGCGTTCCGCTGGTGTCAGCGTCGCTTCGAGGAAGCGGTCCGTCATCTGGCGCAGGCCGCTCCGCGGGCTCGGCACGGCGATGGGATAGCGTCGCAGCAGGGCCGCGAAATCCTGCCGTTCCGCCTCGTCCAGGGAGCGGGGGCCTGCGAGCGCCAGTTGCGAGCGGCCGATCAGGCTGCCCTCGAATTCGGCCGGGTAATGGTCGGTGTCGAGCAGGATCAGGTCGAAGCGGCGGTTCTTCAGGCCCGAAATGAGATCATCCGCCGTGGTGGAGGAGAGGAAGAGCGGCTGGCGCGGCCGTGCGGCTCGCCACTCGACCGTCAGGCGGGCAAGCATGGCGGCGATCTCGCTTTCATGGCCGAAGGGGATGATCGTGCCGAGCCGCCAGGTGGCGGCGCTGCGGCGGAAGCGTTCGGCCGAGGCGGCCGACAGCGCCTCCCAGGCCGCGCCGATGCGCTCGGCAAGCGCCAGCGCTTCGAGGCCGGCCGGCGTGCAGCTGATGCCCGTCGCCGACCGCTCCAGCAATTTGCAGCCGAGGGCCTTTTCCAGATGGCTGAGCTGGCGGGTGAGTTGCGGCTGGCCGAGGCCGAGGCTTTTGGCGGCGCCGTTGATGCTGCCGGTTCTGGCAACGGTGGCGAAGCGGGCGAGGGCGGAGAGCGAGATGGCGTCTCGTGATCCTTCGCCGAGCGCGGCAAGGGCGGCGGCGGCTCCGGCGATCTCTGCAAAGCGCGGCAGGCGTGTTTCGGCCCCCAGTGTCGGCACCAGCGCCTGGCCATCGCGGCGCACCAGCGGCACCGACAGGCTGGCCTCGACGCGCCGCAGCGCTGCACTGGCGCTGGAGGCCGGGCGGCCCATCACGGCGGCTGCCCTGCGGATGCCGCGTTCTTCGAGAATACTGTGCACAAGGCAGAGGGTGGAGAGATCCAAGGGGGCGGTCCTTCGCGCTGCCGTCTTCCGTTCGGCTCATAACATGGACTGTACGGATTTTGGGATATCTGTTTGCGCCACGATACGCATAACATCCATCTCTAGTTTCTACGCAATTCCGGACGGAAAACCGCTTCACACTTTTCCTGGAATTGCTTAGGGAAAAACAGGCTTCCAAACATGCTCGCTTCCGCCGATACGCTCTATCTCACCGGTCAACCGCTCGACTTCGCAACGCTGGAGGCGATCGGCGCCGCCACGCGACGGCCGGTCGCCTGCGAGATCGGCATGGGCCGCGTCGGTGCGTCTCGCCTCGTCATCACGGATCGGCTTGCCACGGGCCTGCCGATCTACGGCGCCAATACCGGTGTCGGCTCGATGAAGGACAAACTCTGGACGGCCGACGACCTGGTGGAGTTCAACAACAACCTGGTGAAGGCCCACCATTTCGGCACCGGCGAGCCGTTCACCCTGCCGATCGTGCGCAAGGCGATGGCGATCCGCGTCAACACCGCGCTCGGCGGTTATTCCGGCTGCAGCCCGGAGCTGATCGACGCTTTCCTCGCGCTGCTCGAAAAGGACGTCGTGCCCGTCGTGCGCCGGCATGGCTCGATGGGCTGCGCCGATATCGGCCTGATGGGGCAGATCGCATCGGTGATAACCGGCGACGGCGAGGCCTGGTATGGCGGCGAGCGCCTGCCGGCCGCGGACGCGCTGAAGCGCGCGGGCCTCACGCCCTATCGCATGCAGCCGCGCGATGCGCTGGCGGCGCTCAGCGTCAATGCCATCTCGCATGCTGCTGCCGCCAATGTGGTGCGCGAGGCGGCCAAGGCCATCCGCAATCTCATGGTGACGGGCCTGCTCTCGTCGCTGGCGCTCGGCGCCTCGGCCGATCCGTGGCGGGTGGCCGCACGGCTCTCCGCCCATGGCGAGGCGCTGGCCGGCTGCTGGTTCGAGGCGCAGGCCTCCTCCGGCCATTGGCCGAAACCGTCCGCCATCCACGATCCCCTCAGCCTGCGCATGACCGCCCAGGTGTTCGGCGCCTGCCTCGATACGCTGCTGCTGGCCGCCGAGCGCATCGTGGAAGCGACCGCGCAGTCGGACGACAATCCGGTGGTGATGGACAACCATGTCATGGCCTCCGGCGGTTCGCTGCCGCTCTCGACCACGCTCTATGTCGAGGCCGCGCAGACGGGCTTTGCCCATCTCGCCCGCAACGTGCTGAACCGCTGCGTGCTGCTGGCAAACGGTGTTCGTCGCAACCTGCCGGTCAATCTCGTGGCGCCCGGCGAGGCGGCGACGGGGTTCGGCCCGCTGTTGAAACTCGCCGTCGAACTTTACATGCGCATACAGTCGCTGGCCGTGCCGATCTCGGCGCAGTCGATCGTGGTTGCCGGCGGCCTGGAAGAGGAGGCGACCTTCCTCCCGCTCATCGTCGAGCGCATGGAAAGCCAGGTGCGCGACCTCCGCCAGCTTGCCGCCCTCGAAGCCATGCTGTCCGCGCAGGCGATCGACCTTGCCGGCGATAATGTCGAGGGCGTCGTTGCCGTTGCCTATGCGCGCACGCGGGCGGTGAGCCCGTTCTACCGCAAGGACCGGCCGCTTTCCGCCGAGATCGAGGCGCTCGACCGCGATCTTGCAAGCCCCGAGGCGCTGGCCGCCTTCGTCGAGGCCGCGCCGATGGCGGGCATCGACACGTTCTTCGCCCTAAAACTCTGACGGGAGAACCAGATGGCCGATTTCGATCTCGTTCTGAAAGGCACCGTGGTGCTCGCCGACCGCATCATCGAGGGCGGCCATGTCGCCATCCGTGATGGCAAGGTGGTGCATGTCGGGCAGGGCGCGATGCCGGCGGCCAAGGAAAGGCACGACCTTTCCGGCGCGCTGATCCTGCCCGGCGCCATCGACGCCCAGGTGCATTCGCTGTCGCAGAAGAACCAGGAGGATTTCCTCTGGTCGACGCGTTCGGCGGCGGCCGGCGGCGTCACGACCATCGTCGATATGCCCTATGACGAGGGCAATCTCGTCTGCTCGGCCGCGGCCTTGAAAATCAAGGTCGACCATGCCTCGCCCAAGGCCCGCGTCGATTTTGCGCTCTATGGCACAGTCGATCCGGAAGAGGGGCCGGCGCGCATCGGCGAGATGGTCGAGGCCGGCGTCGCTGCCTTCAAGTTCTCGACCTTCGGCACCGATCCGAAGCGGTTTCCGCGCATCCCCGCCGCGCTGTTGGAAGACTGCTTCCGCGCCATCGCACCCACCGGGTTGACGGCCGGCGTGCACAACGAGGACGACGAGGCGGTGCGCGCGGCGATCGCCAAGGTCAAAGCCCTGGGCATCACCGACTACCGCGCCCACGGCCTGTCGCGCCCGCCGCTCACGGAGCTGCTCGCCTCCCACCAGATCTACGAAACCGGCGCCGAAACCGGCTGCCCGGCGCATGTGGTGCATTGCTCGCTCGGCCGCGGCTACGAGATCGCCGCCGCCTACCGCGCGCAAGGGCACCGCGCCACCATCGAGTGCTGCATCCACTACCTGACGCTCGACGAGGAGAACGACGTCGCCCGTCTCGGCGGCAAGGCGAAGATCAACCCGCCGATCCGCCCGCGCGCCGAGGTGGAAAAGCTGTGGCGCCATGTCGCCGAGGGCAATGTCACACTGGTTTCCACCGACCATGTGAGCTGGTCGGAGGACCGCAAGACCAATCCGGACATGCTGGCGAATGCCTCCGGGGTGCCGGGGCTGGAGGTCATGGTGCCGCTCTTCGTCAAGGGTGCGCTGGAGCGCGGTATTCCGCTGACGCGCGCCGCCGAGCTGATGACGCTGAACCCGGCCCGCCATTTCCGGCTCGATCATGTGAAGGGCGCACTGGAAGCCGGTAAAGATGCCGACATCACCGTGCTGACGCCGGAGCCCTACACCTATGACGCTGCCGCCAGCGGCCACAACGTCGTCGGCTGGTCGCCCTATAATGGCATTCGCCTGCCGTGGCGCATTTCCGCCACCTACCTGCGCGGCAAGCTCGCCTTCGACGGCGCCAAGGTGCTGGCCGAGCCCGGCACCGGCGCCTTCGTGCGCCCCCTGCCGACGCTCGTTTCGGGCCGCGCCTGATGGCCGCGCCAAAAACCAATCTGCCGGTCGATCCCGCCCGCATACAGGATGTGATCGACGGCCTTGCCCGGCTCACCGAGCCCGGCCGGCCGTATACGCGGCGTGCCTTTACCGCTCTGTTCCCGGCGGGGCGGGATTTTCTTCTCGAAAAATTTCAGGCCGCGGGGCTTGAGACACGCGTGGATGCCGCGGGCAATCTCATCGCTCGGCGACCGGGCAGAAAGCCCGGCCTCGGCACGATCATGCTCGGCTCCCATTCCGACACGGTGCCGGATGGCGGGCGTTATGACGGCATTGCCGGCGTGGCAGTCGCGCTGGAAGTGGCCCGGGCGCTGACCGACCAGGGCATCGCGCTCGACCACGACCTGGAGGTCGTCGATTTCCTCGCCGAGGAGGTCTCGATCTTCGGCGTCTCCTGCATCGGCAGCCGCGGCATGGCCGGCGTGCTGCCGGAGGATTGGTTTTCGCGCGAGAGCAATGGGTTGACGCTGGAGCAAGGCATTCGCGATGCCGGCGGCGATCCGGCGCGCATTGCCGCCGAAGCGCGCAAGGATATCGCGGCCTTTCTCGAACTGCATATAGAGCAAGGCCCGGTGTTGGAAACCGAAAAGCGCGATATCGGTGTGGTCACGGCGATTGCCGGCATCACGCGTATCGAGATCATCGTGCAGGGCCGGGCGGACCATGCCGGCACGACGCCGATGGGCAATCGTGCCGATGCGCTCGCGGCGGCCGCGCGGCTGGTGACGGGCATCGAGGCGCTGGCGAAATCGCTTTCCGACGGTCCGAGCCATTTCACGGCGACTGTCGGCGAATTCTCCATCGAGCCGAATGCCGCCAATGTCGTTCCTTCCCGCGCGCGCCTGCTGATCGATGCGCGGGCGGAGGATCGCGCCGCGATGGACCTCTTCGCGGCATCGGTGGACATGATGGCCGAGCAGTTGGCGCGTGAGACGGGCACCATCATCGAGGCACCGCGCCGCATCTCCGACAACCCGCCGACACCCGGCGATCCGCTGCTGCTCGACGTGCTGGATGCCGCTTGCGAGGTCGCGGGCGCCAGCCATCGCCGCATGGCATCCGGTGCCGGGCACGACACGGCCTGGATGGCGCGGGTGACGCGCTCGGCGATGATCTTCGTGCCTTGCCTTGGCGGGCGCAGCCATGCGCCGGAGGAGTTCGCCGAGACGGACGACATCGCGCTCGGTGCGGCAGTGCTTTTTAACGCAGTGATTCAGCTGGATAAGATCTTGAGTCAGGAGGACGTCTGATGGGCCGGATTCTAAAGGAAAAAGACGTCGAGGCGGCAGTCAAGGGCGGTTCGGTCTATGCCGCCGGCGGCGGCGGCTGGGCGGATCATGGCCGCATGCTCGGCTATGCGGCGGTGTCGATCGGCAAGCCGGAACTGGTTTCCATCGAAGAACTCTCCGATGACGACTGGGTGGCGACGGCGGCCGCCATCGGCGCCCCGGCCTCGACCACGCCCTGGGAGATGCGCGGCGTCGATTACGTGAAGGCCATCGAGCTTCTGCAGGAGGCGCTTGGCGAGAAGGTCGCGGCGCTGATGGTCGGGCAGAACGGCAAGTCCTCGACGCTGAACGGCTGGCTGCCCTCGGCCATCCTCGGCACCAAGGTGCTGGACGCCGTCGGCGACATGCGCGCGCACCCGACCGGCGACATGGGCTCGATCGGCATGGCCGGCTCCCCGGAGCAGATGATCCAGACGGCCGTCGGCGGTAACCGCGACGAGAACCGCTATATCGAGCTCGTCGTGCGCGGCGCGACGGCAAAGGTCTCGCCGATCCTGCGCACCGCCTCCGACATGTCCGGCGGCTTCATCGCCTCCTGCCGCAACCCGCTGCGCGCCTCCTATGTGCGCAAGAACGCGGCGCTCGGCGGCATTTCGCTGGCGCTGACCCTCGGCGAGGCGATCCTCGCGGCGGAAGGCAAGGGCGGCTCGGCGATCATCGACGCGATCGTCAGGACGACGGGCGGCGCCATCCTCTCCGAAGGCACGATTACCGACAAGTCGGTGGTCTATACCAAGGAAGCCTTCGACATCGGCACGGTGACGCTGGGCAAGGGTGACGACGCGACGGTGCTGCATGTGATGAACGAGTACATGGCAGTGGAGTCGGCCGCGGGCAAACGCCTTGCCACCTTCCCGGATGTCATCACCACGCTTTCGCCGGAAGGCGAGCCGCTCAGCGTCGGCCAGCTCGAAGTCGGCATGAAGCTCTTCGTGCTGCATGTGCCCAAGACCATCATCCCGCTCGCCTCCAGCGTGCTCGATCCGACGGTGTATCCGTCGGTGGAGAAGGCGATGGGGATCGATCTGGTGAGCTACGCGCTGGCCTGAAGAGACTTGAGGAGACGACCATGCCCAAACCCAATCCGCGCCATCCGAACTATCCGATCCCCAGCGGCGATGTGCTGCGCGCCAAGGGCTGGCGGCAGGAGGGGTTGTTGCGGCTGCTTGAAAACGTGCTGTCGGTTGGAGAGGACCCGGACAATCTCATCGTCTATGCGGCACTCGGCAAGGCGGCGCGCAATTGGGCGGCGCATCGGGCGATCGTCAAGGCGCTGACTGACATGGACGAGGACCAGACGCTGGTCATCCAGTCCGGCAAGCCGGTAGGCTTGCTGAAGACCCATGCCAAGGCGCCGCTCGTCATCATGGCGAATTGCAACATCGTCGGACAATGGGCGAAGGCGGAGGTGTTTTACGAGCTTCAGCGCAAGGGGCTGATCTGCTGGGGCGGGCTGACGGCGGGCGCCTGGCAATATATCGGCAGCCAGGGCGTCATCCAGGGCACCTATGAAATCTTCATGCGCATCGCGGAAAAGCGGTTTGGCGGAAGCCTTGCCGGCCGCTTCATCCTGACCGCCGGTCTGGGCGGCATGGGCGGCGCGCAGCCGCTCGCCGGCCGCATGGCGGGGGCGGCCATCCTCTGCGTCGATATCGATCCGGCGCGCGCGGCGGCGCGCAAGGCGGTTGGCTATCTCGAACATGTGGCGCCGGATCTCGTTACGGCGCTGGCGATGATCGATGAGGCGGTGAAGGACAAGCGCGCGACCTCGATTGGCCTCGTCGGTAACGCGGCGGAAATCTATCCGGAGATTGCGCGGCGCGGCATCGTGCCGGATATCGTCACCGACCAGACGTCGGCGCATGACCTCGTCTACGGCTATGTGCCGAAGGGCATGAGCATCGACCAGGTGAAGGGGTTGCGCGACGACGGGCAGGGGCAGTTGATGGCGGCGAGCCGGGCTTCGATCGTCGAGCATGTCTCGGCGATGCTGGAGTTCCAGAAGCAAGGCTCGGAAGTCTTCGACAACGGCAACCTCATCCGCACGCAGGCGCGGGAAGGGGGCGTGGCCAACGCCTTCGACATTCCGATTTTCACCGAAGCCTATCTCCGGCCGCTCTTTGCGCGCGCCATCGGGCCGTTCCGCTGGATGGCGCTGTCCGGCGAGGAGAGCGATATCGCGCGCATCGACGATCTTGTCTTGGAGATGTTTCCGGACAACCGGATCGTTACCAACTGGATCCGGCTTGCCCGCGAAAACGTGCCCTTCGAGGGGTTGCCGGCACGCATTGCCTGGCTCGGCCATGGCGAGCGCACGGAGCTGGCGCTGGCGGTCAACAAGCTGGTTGCGGCCGGCGAACTCAAGGGGCCGATCGCCTTTTCGCGCGACCATCTCGATGCCGGGGCCATGGCGCATCCGAACATCATGACGGAGCGCATGAAGGACGGGTCGGATGCCATTGCCGACTGGCCGCTGCTCGATGCCATGCTGCTCACCTCCTCGATGGCCGACCTCGTCGTCATCCATTCCGGCGGCGGCGGTTATGCGGGCTACATGACGAGCTGCGGCGTGACGCTGGTTGCCGATGGCACGGAAGCGGGCGCGGAACGGTTGGACCATGCCTTGACGAACGACACCTCGCTCGGTGTGATCCGCTACGCCGATGCCGGCTACGACGAGTCGCTCGACGAGATAGAGAAGAAGGGCATCGGCTACGTCAGGGTTGGGTAAACCCGGAAGGGTGCGATGCTGTTCAAGGCGGCGGTGCTGGAGAGGATCGGGCGGGGCGAGGTGACACTCGCCTTTCGCCGCTGGACGAAGCCGACGGTCAGGGCCGGCGGCACGCTGCGCACCGCGGCCGGTGTGCTCGCCATCGACAGCGTCGAGCCGGTGGAATTGGCGGCGCTTTCCGAGGCCGATATCCGTGCGGCGGGCTATGCCTCGCGGGAGGCGCTTGAGGGCGACCTTCGGCCGGCGGGCGATCTCTACCGCATCGCCTTCCATATCGCGGGTGAGGACCCGCGGGAAAACCTGCGCGAAAACGATACGCTCGATGGCGCCGACATCGCGGCACTGAAAGCCCAGCTGGAAAGGCTCGACCGCGCCGCGCCATGGACCGGTTCGGTGCTCTCCATGATCGCGGAAAAGGACGGCCAGACGGCGGCGGAGATGGCGGAGCGGCTCGGCATGGAGAAACTGGCGCTCAAGCGAAAGATACGTCAGCTCAAGGAGTTGGGACTGACGGAGAGCCTTGCCGTCGGCTATCGGCTTTCGCCGCGCGGACACGCTTTTGTGAAGGGCGTCGTCAAGGATCGTGACAGCTCCCGGGGCTAAGTACCTGAAATGTCGAGTCCTCCGTAAACCTCGCATTTAACATTTCGCGGTAATCTTCCGTTAGTAATTCCGTCCCTGTGTCGAAAGGGCGGGCCTTCGGTTAGTTTTGCGTGCGAGTGCCAATGCGTCTTTCGATCCTTTCAGCGATCCTCCTCGGCTGCGCCTCCATGGCCGGCTGTGCGTCGAGCTCGAATCCCACGGCGGCGCTGTCGATCAAGCCGTCGGCGGAAATCACGAGTTCCGTTTCCAAGGCCAGCAACCCTGTTCCGGAAGTCGCGGTCGGCGAAAGCAAGGTGACGGCGGAAGGTGCCGAAATGCTCGCCTGGGCAGGGCCGGGTGCGGATTCCCACGTTTTCGAGAGCGTCACCAAACAATCGGCAATTCCCTCCGAACGGCCGGAAGAGGCGCTGACCGCCGTCGAGACGCCCTCCGAAGGCCGCTCGAAGAAGCGGTCGCGCATCTACAGCCAGCAGTTTCGCGATGCGCATCCGATCAATTTCGGCAAGCGCGCGCCGCGGCATTACCAGGTTCACGGCGTCGACGTGTCGCGCTGGCAGGGCGATATCGACTGGATGAAGCTGCGCACGCAGGGCGCCAACTTCGCCTTCATCAAGGCGACCGACGGTGGCGACCATCTCGACCCGATGTTCCAGAAGAACTGGCGGCGCGCCAAGGAAGCCGGCATCCGGCGCGGTGCGTATCACTTCTTCTACTGGTGCCGCGTCGCGAGCTCGCAGGCCGAATGGTTCATCCGCAACGTTCCGAAGGATCCGGATGCGCTGCCGCCGGTGATCGATGCCGAATATAACGGCGAATCGAGCTGCAAGCGGCGTCTCACCCGCGCGCAATATGTCGAGAAGATCCAGGTCTTCTCCGACATGCTGGAGCGCCATTACGGCAAGCGGCCGATCATCTATACGGCGCCGGATTTCTACGAGGACAACCTGTCGGGTGAACTCAAGAACCATCCGTTCTGGCTGCGCTCGGTCGCCGCGCACCCGTCGAAGCGCTACCCGAACCGCCGCTGGATGTTCTGGCAATATTCGGGCTCGGGCCTGTCGCACGGCGTAACGGGGAAGATCGACCTCAACGTCTTTGCCGGCAGCGAGAGCGATTGGCACAACTGGCTGAACGGTCAGTCGGGTACAAAAACGGCGAGCCGCGACTGATTGCCGATGAGATCCCGGGGATAATCGGGACGATCTATTTCTGCTTCTGCGGGTAGATCGTCTCGCCGCGCTTGAGCATGTCCACGAAGGCCTCGATGTTCCGCTTTCGGGCGGCGTCCGTCTTGATGTTGTGCATGCGGAAGGCCAGCGCGAAGCGGTTCTGCTCGGTGAGCCTGCCAAGCATGTCCTTGGCGGCAGGGTCCGCGTCGATTGCGGCTTGCAGGTCCGGCGGGATTTTCAGGTCTTTGCCGCTGCCATAGGCCTTGTCCCAGCGGCCATCCGCCTTCGCCGCCGCGACGTGCTTTAGCCCGTGTTCCGTCATGCGGGCCTCTTCGACCAGGCGGCCGACCGTGTCGACATTCTTCTTGCTCCACACACTCTTGCGGCCGCGCGGGCAGTAGCGCTGGAAAAAGCTCTTTTCGTCCAGGCCCTTGCGGATGGCGTCGATCCAGCCCCAGCAGAGCACCACCTCGATCGCCTCTTCCGCCGTGATGGAGGGCAGGCCCGAGCCGCGCTTGTGGATCTTGATCCACACTTCCGGCGCCGTATCGTGGTTTTCGGTGAGCCAGCGGTAGAAGCTTTCAGGGTCTGGAAATTCCCGGACATGAGCGGGATTGATTTCCACAGGCGCCATCTCGTTTTCCCCTGATCTGCCGTCCGGCGTGGCTGCTTTGCATCTGCCGGTCCTCAATGATGGGGTATGCCGAAGATGTGATGCCTCCGCTTCTTGCCAGCCTGCTCCTGCTTTGGCTAGCCATCGGTGCTAACCCGTTTCCCCCATTGGAGTTCATATCGAGAATGCCTACGGTTTGCTCATTGTCGCGCCGCGCGTTTGTCCTGGGCGCCGCCGCGACGCTTGCGGGCTGCGCGACCACGTCGACATCGGTGAAGGTCGCACCGGTTCCCAAGACGGTCAGCTATCCCATCGTGCCGGCAACGGTGGAGGAACTGGAGGCGCGCTACGCCGCAGTGGAAGACGGCGGGCACGTCATTCCGGCCATTCCCTACACGCAGATCGACCCGAAATATTACCGCCAGCGCGTCAAGGACCCGACCGGCGAGCCGGCCGGCACGGTCGTCGTCGATACGCCCGGCCGCTTCCTCTATGTGGTGGAGCCGGGCGGCACGGCGATGCGCTATGGTGTCGGCATCGGCCGCGACGGTTTTGCCTGGGAAGGCGAGGGCATCATCCACTGGCGCCAGCCCTGGCCGCGCTGGAAGGTGCCGGCCGACATGATCGCCCGCACGCCGAGCCTCGCGAAATACTCCGTGGAAAACGGCGGCATGGAGCCGGGCATCAAGAACCCGCTCGGCGCGCGCGCGCTCTACATCTTCCAGAACGGTCAGGACACGCTCTACCGCCTGCACGGTTCGCCCGAATGGGCGTCGATCGGCAAGGCGACGTCGTCGGGCTGCGTGCGGCTGATCAACCAGGATGTGCTCGACCTCTACAAACGTGTGGGCTACCACGCCCGCATCGTCGTGCACCAGGGGGCGATGGGCGCGGCGGTCTAAGCAATTCCAGCAAAAGTGTGCAGCGGTTTTGCGTCCGGAATTGCGTTAAGAGTGTGCCTAAGTCACGGTCTCGCCGCCGTCGACCACAAGAATCTGGCCGGTCATGTAGCTTGACCGGTCGGAGACGAGGAAGAGGATCGGTTCGGCGATCTCCTCCACATCGGCCCAGCGGCCCATCGGCACCTTCTCCTTGATATAGGCCTCGATCGCCTCGCGCCCGCCCATCTGGCTGATGAACGGCCGATTGAAGGGCGTATCGACCCAGCCAGGGCAGAGCGCGTTGACGCGCACGCCGTGGCGCGCATAGTCGCCGGCCATCTGCTTGGTCATGGCGATGACGGCGTGTTTCGTCGTGGTGTAGGCGATCATCTCGCGGTCGTAGAGCACGCCGGAGGAGGAGGCGGTGTTGAGGATGACGCCCTTGCCCTGCGCCTTCATGGCCGGCATGACGAGGCGGGCGGCCATCAGATGGGCGCGTACATTGAGGTTCCACGAGAGGTCCAGCCCGTCGAGCGGCACGCTTTCGAGGTCGCCGGCCACCTGCGCGCCGGCATGATTGTGCAGGATATCGATGCGGCCATGGCGCGAGAGCACGGCGGCGACCGCCATCTTGAGCTCCACGTCGTCGGTGACGTCGACGATGACCGCCTCCGCCTTGCCGCCCTCCGCCTTGATGAAATCGACGGTTTCGCCGGCGCGCGTCTCGTCGAGATCGGCGACGCAGACGGTGGCACCTTCGCGCGCCATGATGCGCGCGCCGGCCCGGCCGATGCCGGAGCCTGCTCCGGTGACGATGGCGACACGGTTCTTCAGGATCATCGGTCTCACTCCCCGGCAGGCGATTTTCTGGTTTTCTCCCGCATCAACAGGCGGGCGATCAGGATAAGCATGAGCGAGGCGACCAGCACCATGGTGGCGATCGCGTTAACCTCCGGCGTCACGCCGCGACGGATCGAGGCGAAGACGTAGATCGGCAGCGTCGTCTTCGAGCCCGCGACGAAGAAGGCCACGATAAAATCGTCGAAGGAGAAGGTGAACGCAAGCAGGAAGCCGGCGAGCACCGACGGCAGGATCTGCGGCAGCACGATCTGGCGAAACGTGGTGAGCGGCGTGGCGTAGAGATCGGCCGAGGCTTCGACGATATCGCGGCCGAGCGTGGCGATGCGCGCCTTCACGATCATGGTGACGAGCGCCATGGTAAAAAGGCCGTGCGCGGCGATGATCGAGCCGTAGCCGAGGCCGAGCTGCGGCGGTTTCTCGCCGGGCCAGATCGCCACGATGGCCGGGTTGATCGCGCCGAAGACGGCAACGAGGGCGACCAGCGTCGCGATGCCGATGACGACGCCCGGCACGACGATGGCGGCGGCGAGCAGGCCATCGAAGACGGCGCGGGCGCGGCTTCCGAGCCGTTCGAGGCCCAGCGCCGCCATGGTGCCGAAGACCGCGGCAAGCGTGGCGCTGATGACGGCGATGATCAGGCTGTTCTGGAGGGCTGTGACGAGGAACGGGTTGGCGAGCGCCTTGCCGTACCACTCGGTGGAGAAGCCGGTGAACTCGCTCGCATTGCGCCCCGCATTGAAGGAGAACAGCACGACGAGCGCGATCGGCGCGTAGAGGAAGAGATAGACGGAGGTGATTAGCGCGCGCATCAGACGAGATCCACCTGTCTCGTGCCGGAAATGCGCCAGGCAATGCGCATGGCGACCATCAGCACCACGACGACGATGGCGACCAGCGTGACGGCGATGGCCGAGCCGAAGGGCCAGTTGCGCGATTGCAGGAAGAGATCGACCAGCGCATTGCCGATGAAGAATACCTTGCCGCCGCCAAGCAGCTGCGGGATCAGGTATTCGCCGAGCAGCAGGATGGTGACGAGCGCTACCCCGGTCATGACGCCCGGCAGCGACAGCGGCAGGGTGACGGAGAAGAAGGTCGAGATAGGTTTGGCGCCGAGATCGGCCGAGGCTTCCAGCAGGCGCCGGTCGAGCTTTTCGAGGCTGACATAGATCGGCATGATCATCAGCGGCAGGTAGCCGTAGACGATGCCGAGCAGCACGGCGCCGGGCGTGTTGAGCAGGCGCACGTCTTCGATGCCGATCATGTCCAGCAGATTGGGAATGCCGCGCGAGCCGAGGATATACATCCAGGCATAGGTGCGCACCAGCAGGCTCGTCCAGAAGGGGACGACGACCAGTGAGACCAGCAGCAGCCGGTAGCGCGGATTCGCCTTGACGGCGAGGTAATAGGCGGTCGGATAGGCGACGATGAGGCAGACGAGGGCGCCGACCGGCGCCAGCATCAGCGTGTTCCAGTAGGCGGCGGACCGGGCCGGCAGGTTGGCATATTGCGCGAAGGTGAATGCCGCCTGGTAACCGCCCGCCGGTCCGCGCTCGCCGACGGAAAACACCATCATGGCGATGAAGGGCAGCACGAGGAAGACGAACAGCCAGACGGACGCCGGCGCCAGCAGCGCCGTCGTCACCAGCCGTCTCTTTGTCGTCATCGTCAGGGGCATTGTTTTTGGTCCTGTTGCGCATTGGGAGGGTCGCCCCTCATCCGGCCTGCCGGCCACCTTCTCCCCGCAGGCGGGGAGAAGGAAATGTGTGGCTGCGTCCCGTTCCCTCTCGAAAGGAAGGATACGGCGCCGCTGATCCCTTCGCCCCGCTTGTGGGGAGAAGGTGGCGGCAGCCGGATGAGGGGCTTCCCGCTACGCCGACTTGAACCGCGCCATCAGCTCCGCGCGTGCCGGATCGGTCAGCGTCACAGCTGCGCCGAATTCCAGCGGGGTCAGCGCGGCCTCGTCCGGATAGACGATTTTGTTGCCGGTGATCTCGGCCGGCAGCAGCGAGAGCACGCGGCTGTCGGTGGTGGGCGCGCCGTTGGCGACGTGTTCCTTCACGGCGTTTTGCGGGTCCATCAGGAAGTTGAGCAGCGCATAGCCGGCCGGCTTGTTGGCCGCACTCGTCGGGATCGCGTAGAAATCCGACCAGATCTCGCCGCCATCCGTGCCCAGCACGAACTGGATTTCCGGAATGTCGCGGTTGAGCTGCGCGCCGTCGTTCGTCCAGCACATGGTCATCCAGGCGTCCGAGGCGCGCATGGAGGGCTGGTAGTCGCTGTTGATGGCGTAGAGATGCGGCTTGACCTTGATCAGCAGCTCCTCGGCCTTGGCAAGCTCTTCCGGCTTCACGGAGTTGAACGAGAAGCCAAGCGAGACGAGGGCGTTGCCGATGGTGGTGAGCTGGTAGTCGTGCACCATGGCGCGGCCATCGGCCTCGGTCATCGCGACCTCGAAGAATTCCTTCCAGCTGGTGACCGGCGATTTCACCTTGTCGGAGTTGAAGGCGATTCCCGTCGTGCCCCAGTTCTTCGGCAGGGCGAAAACCTTGCCGTCGACGGTGCCTTCGTTGGTGAAGCGGGTATTTTGGGTCTTCGGGTCGAAATTCGGCACCTTGGCGAGGTCGATCGGGTCGATCAGGCCGAGGCTCACATAGGTGGAGATCGTGTAGTTGGTGGGCACGAACAGGTCCCAGCCGGTGCCGCCGGCCTGGAGCTTTGCGAGCATTTCCTCGTTCGAGCCGAAGACATTGACCTCGACGGCAACGCCGGTCGCGGCGGTGAAGGCCTCGAAGGTCGCCGGGTCGTGGTAGTTCGGCCAGGTGGCGAGCGACATGGCGGAGCCGAGGTCTTCCGCCGCATAGGCTTCCGACGAGAAGAGGCCGGGCTGGCGGGCCAGCACGGCGGCGGCAAGGCCGAGGCCGGTGACGCCGAGGAAGTGGCGGCGGGTGACCGAGCCGCGCTTCAGGCGCATGAATTCTTCCGTCAGTTCACGGGCACTGATCGGGGCATTCTCTCTGAACCATTTGGACATCACACTGTTCCCTTGTTGTCGTGACGGGCCTGTTTCCCTCAGGCCGGAAAGATATGCGCTGTACCGGGATCGAAGCTTATTGCGACCCGCTCGCCCGGTGCGACGAGGTCGTTTTCTGATTGGCTCTGGCGCTCGGCCGTGATGAGGAAGTCGCCGAGGCCATCGACGGCGACGGAATATTCGGCGGCCGAGCCGAGGAAGATGCGGTGCGTGACGGTGCCTTCCAGCGTGGTGGCGCCCGCATTGCGGGAGAGCCGGATCGCCTCGGGCCGAAGCGCCACGGTGACGGCGCCGGGGGCCAGGTCCGTTCGCCCGGAGGCGAGCGCCGACCCATTGCCGAGACGCACCATGCCGCCGGCTTCCATCGTGCCCTCGAAGCGATTGGTCTTGCCGACGAAATCGGCAACGAAGAGATCGGCAGGGCGATCATAGACTTCCTGCGGGGTGGCGAGCTGGCGGATGCTGCCGGCGCTCATCACGCAGACGAGGTCGCTCATCGACAGCGCTTCCTCCTGGTCGTGGGTGACGAGCACGAAGGTGATGCCGAGGTCGCGTTGCAGCGTTTGCAGCTCGATCTGCATGGCAGTGCGCAGCTTTTTGTCGAGGGCGGCGAGCGGCTCGTCGAGCAGCAGCACGGAGGGCTTGTTGACGAGCGCGCGGGCGAGCGCCACGCGCTGCTGCTGGCCGCCGGACATTTCATGGATGCGGCGCTTCGAAAAACCGGAAAGGCGGACCATTTCCAGCGCCTCGCCGACGCGGCGGGAAATCTCCGCCGCCGGCAGTCTCGGCCGTAGCTGCTTCAGCCCGTAGGCGACGTTCTGCTCGACGTCGAAATGCGGGAAGAGGGCATATTGCTGGAAGACCATGTTGACCGGGCGGCGATAGGCCGGCACGCCATTGGCCACATTGCCGGCGATCAGCACCTCGCCCTCCGTCGGCTGCTCGAAGCCGCCGATCATGCGCAGGCATGTCGTCTTGCCGCAGCCGGACGGCCCGAGAAGGGCTACGAAGGCGCCCTTGGGCACGGCGAGATTGATGTCGGAGACCGCGGTCACCGCGCCATAGCGCTTGGTCACCGAACGGAACTCGATGTCGTTCGTTGGGGCGGATGTCACGTCTGTTCCCTGCGGTTGTTTGGTCTCTCAGCGATCTCTGCCGCTTTGGCCACCGTCGGGAGGAATGCTAGTCAGCCACTGGTGGGCGGTATATACCCCGAGAGAGGTATTTTATCCGTAAATCGGCTGTGGGAGGAGTATATCTCACGAGCGGCGAAAAACAGCCGCCATTGGGGAATCGGAGGAGCGTCGGCGCCATGCGAGTCGATTTCACGGGCCTTTTCCGCGCGCTTGCAGGCTGGGCCGGCGAGACGGAGGTTTCCGACCGGCAGACCGGCGAAACCCTGCTCGCCATGATGCGCGCCCTGGTGCGCTTCGACGATATCGTCATCTTCGCCTATCGCGACAAGGCCCGGCCGATCGACCTGTTCAGCACTTTCGATGCGGATGACCACCACATCTACGTCACGCTCTACCAGGCCGGCCCCTACCTGCTCGATCCGTTCTACCACACGACCCGCGCAGAGAAGGCCGGCGTCTTCCGCATGCGGGAACTGGCGCCGGACCGGTTCTTCTCAAGCGAATATTTTCGCACCTACTATTCGCAGACCCGTCTTGCCGAGGAACTCGGCTTCTTCGTGCCGACCGCGGATGGCGTGACAGTGGTCGTGTCGCTGATGCGCCGGGAAAAGACCGGCGTCTTCCCGGCCCCGGAGCTTGCCTTGCTTAACGACGCCGAACCCTTCGTCGCCGCCTTCGTGCGCCGTGCCTGGGGCGATCTTGCCGGCCGCTTTGCCGGGCCGGGGCGGGGGCGGCGCGCCGAGCCGGTGAGCGAGGCGGACCGGGTGTGGCGCAAGCTGAACCTCACGGACCGCGAGGCCTCGATCATCGAGCTGGTGTTGCAGGGGCATTCGTCGGAATCGATCGGGCTGAAACTCGACATTTCCACCGGCACCGTGAAGGTCCACCGCCGCAACGTCTACCGCAAGCTCGGGATTTCGTCGCAGATCCAGTTGCTGTCGATCTATTTGAAGAACCTTCAGTCTTAGGGGGGAAAGCGCTGCCACACTCTCTGTCATCCTCGGGCTTGACCCGAGGATCCAGGCTGCGGGTGCCGCGTGGATGGTCGGGTCAAGCCCGACCATGACGAGGGTGGGGTGGGGGCTTGTCAACAAAAAGCCCGGCATCGCTGCCGGGCTCTATAAACAATTCAATGGCTTGTCGTCTCAAGTTGCCGGAGTGAATCCGGTCCTTGAGACGTCGATTCAGGAAACGGTGGCCAGCGCCACCTGCGCCCGTGCGTCGATGATCTGGCGCGCCGCGTTGGCGGCTTCTTTGCCCTTGAGGACGAAGTGGTCGCGGAAGAAGGCGATGTGGGCTTCGGATTCCTGGAAATTGTGCGGCGTCAGCACGGCGGAGAGCAACGGCACGTTGGTGTCGAGGCCGACGCGGACGATGGCGTCGACCACGGTGCCGGCGACGAAATCGTGGCGGTAGATGCCGCCGTCGACGACGAGCGCTACGCCGAGGATGGCCGAATAGCGGCCGGTGCGGGCGAGGAGCTGGGCGTGCAGCGGGATTTCCAACGCGCCGGGCACGTCGATGATGTCGACGTCTTCCGCGCGGCCGCCGAGTGCTGCCCATTCGGCAACAAAAGAATCGACTGCCTGATCGACGATGCCGGCGTGCCAGCGGGCACGGATGACGGCGATCCGGGAGACGGGGGTTGCATTCGCATTCATGTCTAGGCCTTTCAAGGGTTGAGCCATTTTTCAATGATCCCCTTGGGCGAACACGCACGAGGTTTGAAACCCGACCGAAACCGGGTGCCTCCTGCTTGCCCTCTTCCATCCGGACTATGACCGTCGGCTCCGGCATCGCACCGGATCTGCTGACCCTTCCGTTTGGGGCGGAAGGCGCTCGCGGGCTCCTGGATTGCTCCAGATACCGCCGGTGGGGAGTTTCACCCCGCCCTGAGAACGATGGAAGATTAGCCGGCCGCCGCCTGGAGATCAAATCCCGAGGCGACGGAAAACACGCAAATCACGACAGATTTTTCCACGCCGCGGCGGAAAAATAGAATGACTGGAGCTTTCCCGGTGAACTCCGGTTCACCGGAAACGCTCCAGGTTTTTGTTCTCGCCGCATTATCCGACGCCGACGCGATGCCGCTTCGGCTGGAAATGCTCTCGCTCAGTCGCGGATGATCAGAAGATCGCCGGCGGTGAATCGCAGCGTGGCGGTCTCGCCGACGGCCGGCGGCACGAGGCCGGGGCTGTTGAACATGTCGAAGGAGATGACGGCGGGGCCGACCTTCATGCGGGTGCGGATGACCGAGCCGAGGAAGTTGGAGGAGATGACCTCGCCGGTCAGCGCCGTGTCGCCCTTGGCATCCGGTGCCGTGGAGCCCGCTTCCGGGCGCAGCGCCAGGGAGACCGTGTCGCCGACCTTCACATTGCCGAGCGGTTCGCGCAGCGTCACGCCCTGGTCGCCGATCGTGATGCGGTTGGCGGCCGGGTCGACGACCTTCGCCTCGATCAGGTTCAGCGTGCCGACGAAGTTGGCGACGAAGCGGGTGGCGGGACGGTTGTAGATCTCGGCCGGCTTGCCGATCTGGTCGGCCTTGCCGGCGTTCATCACGACGATGCGGTCGGAAATCGACAGCGCCTCTTCCTGGTCATGCGTGACGAAGACCGTGGTGATGCCGAGCTGCTGCTGGATCATGCGGATTTCTTCGCGCAGCGACACGCGGATCTTGGCGTCGAGGGCCGAGAGCGGCTCGTCGAGCAGCAGGACCTGCGGCTTTGGCGCCAGCGCGCGGGCGAGGGCCACGCGCTGCTGCTGGCCGCCGGACATCTGGTAGGGGTAGCGTTCGGCGAGGTGGTCGAGCTTGATGAGGCCGAGCATTTCCTTGACGCGGGCGTCGATCTCGGCTTTCGGCTTGCCGGCGATCTTAAGGCCGAAGGCGACGTTTTCGGCGACGTTCATGTTCGGGAATAGGGCATAGGCCTGGAACACCATGCCGATATTACGCTGGTTGGGCTTCAGGTTCGCCTGGCTCTTGCCGTTGACGGTGATCGAGCCGCCGGTCGGCGTCTCGAAGCCGGCGATCATGCGCAGAACCGTCGTCTTGCCGCAGCCCGACGGGCCGAGAAAGGAGACGAACTCGCCCTTCTCGATGGCCATGTTGAAATCCTTGACGACCTGCACCGGGCCGAAGGCCTTCTGGATGTTGCTGAGATTGAGAAACGACATGGAGATCCTCAGGCCTTGAGCGGCGCGGTTTTCTGGAAGCGGGAGACGAGTTGCAGGAAGCCCATGCTCAGCCACGTTATTGCGAAGGCGATGATGGCGAGCGCGGAGGGCTCATAGGCCTTGTTGGCGCCGACGAGCTGGAGATAGGGACCGAAAGCCGGCCGGTTCAGCAGGGCGGCCATGGTGAACTCGCCCATGACGATGGCGAAGGTGATGAAGGCGCCGGAGAGCACGCCGCTCATGACATTCGGGAAGATGCAGCGGAACATGATGGTCGGCCACTTGGCGCCGAGGCTTTCGGCGGCCTCCGTCAGCGTCGCCACATCGATGGCGCGCATCGCCGTATCGACCGCCCGGTACATGTAGGGCAGCGACAGCGTCATGTAGGAGAACATCAAAAGCACGTTGGTGCCGCTCGTCGTGTTGGTGAGCGGCAGCCAGGATGACGAATTGTAGAGGCGCAGGTAGCCGAACACGATGACGATGGCCGGGATGACGAGCGGCAACAGCGTGATGAACTCGATCACCGGGCGGATCTGCGGCAGGCGCAGGCGCACCCAGTAGGCGGTCGGCACCACGAGCAGCATGCCGAAGACGATCGTCAGCAGCGCCATCAGCATGGAATAGCCGAAGGTGGCGCGGAACTGCAGGTCGGAGAACACCGACTGGTAGGCGTCGAACGTGTATTCGCCGCGCCGCATGCGCAACGAAAATTCGAAGGTGCCGATGAGCGGCACGATGAAATAGATGACGCCTATGGCGATGGCGATCCAGGCGAGGAGGCGGGACGACTTCATTTCTGCCACCGTTCAGCGCGCGAGCGCAGCCAGATGTAGAGGATATTGGAGGCACCGGTGATGACGATCATGCCGAGCGCCAGCGCATAGCCGAGGTTGGGGTTGTGCAGCACGTCGCCGCGGATCTGCGCGTAGAGCAGGATCGGCACGATGTTGAGCGAGGAACCGGTCAGCGCATAGGCCGTGGCGATGGCGCCGAAGGCGTTGGCGAAGAGCAAAAGCGTCGTGCCCATCAGGCTTGGCCAGAGGATCGGCAGCGCCACCAGGCGCCAATATTGCCAGTTCGAGGCACCGAGGATTTCCGAGGCTTCGCGCCATTCCTTCTTCAGGCCGTCCAGCGCCGGCGTCAGGATCAGCACCATCAGCGGGATCTGGAAGAACATGTAGGTGATGGTGAGGCCGAAGAAGGAGAGGAGGTTGAAGCCGGTCGAATAGAGGTTGAAGCCGAACCACTCGTTGAGGAACACCGTCACGAGGCCGGTGCGGCCGAGCGTGGCGATGAAGGCGAAGGCGAGCGGCACGCCGGCGAAGTTGGAGGCGACGCCGGAGAAGGTCAGCATGCCGGAGCGGATCCAGCTCGGCAGCCCGCCGAGCACGATGGCCCAGGCGAGGAAGAAACCGATGAGCGCGCCGCCGAGCGAGGAGGCGACGGAGACCTTGATCGAGATCCAGTAGGCGCTGAGGATCGTCGGATGCGTCAGGTCCTTGATGTTCTGGAAGGTGAATTCGCCCTGCGGGTTGAAGAAGGCGCCGGCCACCAGGTAGAGCGTCGGCAGGATGAGGAACATCAGCGCAAAGATCATGAAGGGCGCGATACCGAGCCAATCGATGACCTTGCGACGGTCTATCAGGGTTGCGGTGCTCATAGGGGCGGCGGGTCCCGGGTGCGAGGCGAGGAAAGAATTTTAGAGAAAAGAATTTCAGACGGAAACGGCTGGCGCGCAATCGTGACGCACACCAGCCGGGAATGCCAGGCCCTTCCCGCCGCGGACGGCGGGAAGGGGTATCTGCACGATGTTACTGGACGTTGGCGCCGACGACGCTGTCCCACTTCGTGGTGATCACGCCCTTGCCGGCTTCCTGCTCTTCGAGCGTCGGGAAGACAGCCTTTTCATAGGCTTCAGCCGGCGGCAGCTTGTCGAGCATTTCCTGCGGGATCTTGCCGTTCTTGGCGAGATCGTTGAAGCGGATCGGGTGGCAATAACCCTTCAGGTAGCCGAGCTGGCCTTCGTCGGAATAGAGGTATTCCATCCAGAGCTTGGCAGCGTTCGGGTGCGGTGCGAAGGCCGAGATCGCCTGGACGTAGACGCCGGCGACCACGCCGGTTGCCGGGACGACGACTTCGAGCGGCGGGTTGCCGCCGAGCGTGTCGCGCCAGGACAGGCCGTTATAGTCCCAGGCGATGACGATCGGGGTCGAGCCCTGGGCGAGCGAAGCGGACTTGCCGATGACCGGAACGAAGTTGCCGGCCTTGTTGACTTCGGCAAACAGCGCCAGACCGGCTTCACCGATCTTCGCAGCGTCCTTTTCACCGGTGGCGAGACCGGCGGCGTAGGCGGCCTGAACGGCCTGGTTCGACGTGCGCGGGTCGCCGGCGAGTGCTACGGCGTTGGCGTAGTCGGCCTTGGTCAGGTCCTTCCAGTCCTTCGGAACTTCCTTGACGATGTCGGTGTTCACGACGAACGAGAGAACGCCGTAATAGTCGCCGTACCAGTGGCCGTCAGCATCCTTGGCGCTGTCCGGGATCGAATCCCAGGTTTCGACCTTGTAGGGCTGGATCAGGCCTTCGGCCTTGGACGACGGGCCGAAGGACAGGCCGACGTCGATGACGTCCGGAGCCTGGTCGCCGGTGTTGCCCTTGTTGGCCTTGATGGCTTCGATTTCGTCGCCCGAGCCGGCGTCCGGGTTCAGTTCGTTGACCGTGATTTCCGGGTACTTGGCCTTGAAGCCGGCAATGATGTCGCCGTAGCCGCACCAGGAATGCGGAAGCGCGATGGTCGTCAGCTTGCCTTCGGCCTTGGCGGCAGCGACGAGCTCGGCACTCGGCTCGGCAAAGGCAAACGAGGAGGACGCAACCACCATTGCGGTGGAGAGCGAAAGCAGGCGTCTCGTATGTGACATCACGGGTGTTCTCCTTGTTGTGAGTCAGTCAACTTCGGCGAAGCTGATACTGGCGACAGATGAAGCTTATGTGACAGTTTTGTTTCGGTTTTTTCGTATGCCTGTCAGGATTTGCCAGAGACCTCCGGCCGGGGTTTTCGAAAAAGCCGGCTGGCCTCTAAGAGGCCCTCCAGCGTCTTCATGCGATCGCTGGTCTCTTCCCAGCCCGAACTCTGCACCGCTTCGATGAGCGCCTCGACGATAAAAAGCGTCACGACGGACGAATCCCAGGCCGACGGCGCCTCGATATGGACGCGAAAAACCTTCGCGGCGACCTTGGCGACGGGCGAGGCCCACTGGTCGGTGAAGAGCACGATTTCGACGCCGCGCTCGCGGGCGATCCGGCCGAGTGTCTCCATTTCCTGCTCGTAGCGGCGGATGTCGAAGATGACGAGCACGTCGCCCGCCTTCATGTTCAACACGTAATGCGGCCATGAACTCGGATTGGAGGCGATCTGGGTGACGTGCGGGCGGATGACCTGCAAATGGGTGAAGAGGTAGTCGGCAAGCGCCTTCGTGATGCGCCCGCCGATGATGTAGATGCTGCGCTGGCGATCGGCGAGGAGGGCGCTCGCCCCGTTGAACTCGGCGGTCTCGACCTGCGACAGCGTCTGGCGCAGGTTATTCATGATCGCGTCGGCGAAGCGGTTGAGGATATGCGTGCCCGGCGCATTGGCGGCCCAGCGGTCGTGTTTGCTGATCGGGCTGGAAAGTGTGGCTTCCAGTTCATGGTGCAGGCGGGCCTGGAAATCCGGAAAGCCGCGGAACCCGAGCTTCTGCACCATGCGGGCGACCGTCGGGGTCGACACGCCGGCGTTTTCCGCGACCGTCGTGATGGAACCGAGGCCGGAGACGGGATAATTGTCGAGCAGCGATGCGGCCAGCTGTTTTTCGGCACGGGTCAACGTGGCGAAATGAGCATGGATCACATCCGACACCGTCATGGATGCTTGGTTAAGCGTCAAATTCTTCCCCTGCGGCCCGGTCTTTCGCCGGGCTTTTGAAGATAAAACGCACTGTCACAATTCAAGTCAAATGTTTTTTTGAAGAGATTTTTTCATTGGACCGTTGACATGGACAAAACTGTGAAGAATTCTCTTCAGAAATGACAAGAGCCGGTCGAGGGGATCAGGCCTGATGGGAATTCTGACTGGAGAGGAGGGCGACCCGGTCGCCCTTGAAAACAGTGCTGCGCGTGGCCGGGTGATCCTCGTCTGCGAGCATGCCTCCCGCTTGCTTCCGAAGGCGCTCGGTACGCTGGGCCTTACGGAGGAAGCGCTCGCAAGCCATATCGCCTGGGATCCCGGCGCGCTCGCCGTGTCGCGCCTCATGGCCAGGAGCCTCGATGCGACGCTGGTTTTCCAGCGTTTCTCGCGCCTCGTCTACGATTGCAACCGCCCGCCCGAATCACCGGCCGCCATGCCGGAAAAGAGCGAGGTCTTCGAGGTGCCGGGTAATGCCGGCCTCGACCAGGCGGCGCGCGACGCCCGCACCGAGGCGCTCTACCTGCCGTTCCGCAAGGGGCTCGGCCGCCTTGTCGAAAACCGGATCGCCGAGGGGCGGCCGCCGGTCATCGTGACCATGCACAGTTTTACGCCCGTCTATTTCGGCAAGCCGCGCGCCGTCGAGATCGGCATCCTGCACGATGCCGATACACGCCTTGCCGATGCCATGCTGGCCGCGGCCGGCGAAAAAAGCCTTTACGACACTCGTCGCAACGAGCCCTACGGGCCGGAAGACGGCGTGACGCATACTTTGAAAGAGCACGGCCTGGCAAACGGCCTGCCCAATGTGATGATCGAGGTCCGCAACGACCTCATAAAAGACGAAGCCGGTCAAGGGGTCGTGGCCGACTATCTGACGGGACTGCTCCTCGAGAGCCTGCCCAAAATACAATAAGAACCGACCCGGGGAACAAGCGTCCGTGGAGACGGAAATGAACACGAACTGGAGAGGCCAAGCGGATGCTTATGTTGTCGTATCGGAGGGCCGGCCGGGCTGAAAATGCCGTCACTGCCAGCAAAGGCAGGGGTCATGCCTGATTTCATCAAGCGCTATGTGCGCGTCGTCGACACGTTCAACCGGCGCGTCGGCATTCTTGCCATGTATTTGATTTTTGCGATGTTCGCGATCCTACTCTATTCATCCGTCTCGAAGGCATTCCACCTGCCGGCGAACTGGACGCTGGAATCCGCGCAGTTCACCATGGCCGCCTACTATATGCTCGGCGGTGCCTTTGCCATGCAGACCAGCGACCATGTGCGCATGGACCTTTTCTACAGCGACTGGTCGGTGCGCAAGCGGGCCGCGTTCGACACGATCACCGTCATCGCGCTGATCATCTTCCTCGGTTTCATGCTTTACGGCGGTATCGCCAGCACCACCTATGCCATCCAGTTTAAGGAAAAGAGTTTTAGCGCATGGGCGCCTTATATGGCGCCGATCAAGATCGTCATGACCTTCGGCGTCGTGATGATGCTTGCTCAGGCATTTTCCTCGCTGTTCAAGGATATCGCTGAATTGCGGGGAAGGCCCATCGCATGAGTTATGAATTCATTGCAATCACGATGTTTGCGGCCATGATGGTGCTGCTGCTCACGGGGCAGCGGGTCTTTGCCGTCATCGGTTTCGTCGGCGTCGTCGCCGCCTATCTGCTGTGGGGCGAGGGCGGTTCGGAAATGGGCTTCGCATCGGCCATGAAGCTCGTCAAATGGTATCCGATGCTGACGGTGCCGATGTTCGTGTTCATGGGCTACATGCTGTCGGAATCGGGCATCGCCGAAGACCTCTACAAGGCATTCCACGTCTGGATGGGGCCGATCAACGGCGGGCTGGCGCTCGGCACGATCGGCCTGATGGTGATCATATCCGCCATGAACGGGCTTTCTGTTGCCGGCATGGCGATCGGTGCTACGATCGCACTGCCGGAGCTGTTGCGCCGCGGGTACGACAAGGTAATGACGACGGGCGTCGTGCAGGGCGGCTCGACGCTCGGCATCCTCATCCCGCCGAGCATCGTGCTCGTGCTTTACGGCATGATCGCCCGCGTGCCGGTCGGCCAACTCTGGCTCGCTGGCCTGCTTCCGGGCCTTCTGATGGCGACGCTGATGGCGATCTACGTCTATGTGCGCTGCCGGATCAATCCGTCGCTTGGACCGGCGCTGCCGATGGAAGAACGCAACGTGCCCCTGGGCGAAAAGCTGAAGCTGCTCACAGCGGGTATTCTGCCGCTCGGCATCTTCGCTCTGATGATGTCGCTGTTCCTGAGCGGTATTACCAGCCTGGTGGAAAGCTCCGCCATCGGCGCGATTTCCTCGGCGCTGGTCGCCTGGTGGCGCGGCCGGCTCACCGGCCGGCTGTGGAACGACGTGCTGCAGAAGACGCTTGGCATCACCTGCATGTTCATGTGGATTCTGATCGCCTCGCTCTGCTTCGGTGCCGTTTTCGACGGCCTCGGCGCGGTCAAGTCGATCGAGCGTTTCTTCCTCGGCGACCTCGGCCTTGAGCCGTGGCAGGTGCTGGTGCTGATGCAACTGTCGTTCCTGATCATGGGGATGTTCCTCGACGACACGGCGATGCTCGTCATCGTGGCGCCGCTCTACATTCCGCTCGTCCAGAAACTCGGCTTCGATCTCGTCTGGTACGGCGTGCTCTACACGATTACCTGCCAGATCGCCTACATCACGCCACCCTTCGGCTACAACCTGTTCATGATGCGTGCCATGGCGCCGCCCGGCATCGGCATGTCCGACATCTACAAATCGATCTGGCCTTTCGTCGGGATCATGGTCGCAAGCCTGATCATCATCGGCTGCTTCCCCGAGATCGCGACGTGGCTGCCGGAGAATTTCTACGCAAAATGACCAATTATGCCCGGCGGCCACGGCCGCCGGTTTCCACGGAGCAATGAGGCCGGACAGAAGAAAAGACCATTGACAGACCGGGGCAAACGGCCGTTCCCGGCAGAAAACCAAACGATAACCAGAGGGATATAGATATGACCAACAGAAGGCAGTTTCTTACCAGGGCCGGTGCCGCGACGATCGGTGCTGCCGGTGCCGTAACGCTTGCAACGCCTGCAGTCGTCAAGGCGCAAACGGCCATCAAGTGGCGCTTCCAGACCTATGCTGGTGCTGCACTTGGCGAGCATGTCACCAAGCCGATCATCGATGCGATCAATGCTACCGCCAAGGGCGAGCTCGAAATCGAACTCTTCTACGCCGACCAGATCGTGCCGACCGGCGAACTGTTCCGCGCGCTCCAGGCCGGCACGATCGACGCCGTTCATTCGGACGACGATTCAATGGCCTCACCTGCGGAAGTCGCGACCTTCGGCGGCTATTTCCCGCTCGCCACCAAGCAGATCCTCGACGTGCCGGTGCTGTTCAAGCAATACGGCCTCGCCGATATCTGGAGGACGGCCTACGAGAAAGTCGGCGGCGTTGTCTGGCTGTCGTCCTCGGGCCAGGATCCGTGCCACTTTAACACCAAGAAGCCCATCAACACCCTTGCCGACCTCCAGGGCCTGCGTCTCTACACCTTCCCAACGGCCGGCCGGTTCCTGAGCCAGTTCGGCGTCGTGCCGGTGACGATCCCCTACGAGGATGCGCAGGTGGCTGTCCAGACGGGCGAACTCGACGGCATGGCCTGGTCGGGCATCACCGAAGACTACACGGTCGGCTGGGCCGACGTCACCGAGCACTTCCTGACCAACAACATTTCGGGCGCCTGGATCGGCTCGTTCTTCGTCAACGAGAAGAAGTGGGCGGAACTGCCGGACCATCTGAAGAAGCTTGTCATGACGGCGATCGAGGCCGGCAACAACTACCGCGACCAGTGGTACTGGGGCGGCGAGGCGAAGCTGCGCGCCGAGGGTACGAAGCTGAAACTCACCAGCATTCCGGCTGCCGAATGGAAGCCGGTCGAGGATGCCGCAAAGGTATTCTGGAAAGAGATCGCGGAGCAAGGCGAAGTGGCCGCCAAGGTCGTCAAGATCTTCGAGGATTACAACGCCGTCATCAACAAGGCCGGACCGCCCTACGTCAACGGCTGATCCCGCCAAACTCCTCGGACCGGGCCTTGACGGCCCGGTCCGGCACGACGCCATAACCCCCAGGACCGCCGCATGACCATGACCTATAGCTTTAATGATCTGAAGAAGGATGTTGCCGACGGCCGCATCGACACCGTTCTCGCCTGCCTCGTCGACATGCAGGGCCGTCTCATGGGCAAGCGTTTTCACGCGGTCTATTTCGTGGAAAGCGCCTTCGAGGAGACGCATAGCTGCAACTACCTGCTCGCCACCGACATCGAGATGGAGACCGTTGCCGGCTACAAGTCGACGAGCTGGGAAGCGGGCTATGGCGACTATACGATGAAGCCGGACCTCTCGACGCTGCGCAAGCTGCCCTGGCTCGAAGGCACGGCGCTCGTTCTCTGCGACGTGCTCGACCACCACACCCATGAGGAAGTGCCGCATTCACCGCGCGCCATCCTCAAGAAGCAGGTGAAGCGGCTGGAGGCCATGGGCCTGAAGCCCTTCATGGCGAGCGAGCTGGAATTCTTCCTCTTCGACCAGACCTTCGACGACGCGCGCGAGAGCGGCTACCGCGACCTGCGCCCCGCCTCAGGCTATAACGAGGACTACCACATCTTCCAGACCACCAAGGAAGAGGACGTGATGCGGGCGCTGCGCAATGGCCTGCAGGGCGCCGGCATTCCGGTGGAGAATTCCAAGGGCGAGGCCTCGCCCGGCCAGGAAGAGATCAACGTGCGGTATGCGGAAGCCGTCACGATGGCCGACCGGCATTCGATCATCAAGAACGCCACCAAGGAGATCGCCTGGCAGCGCGGCAAGTCCGTCACCTTCCTTGCCAAGTGGAATTACAATTCCGCAGGCTCCTCGTCGCATATCCACCAGTCGCTTTGGAGCGTGGACGGCAAGGAAGCGAAGTTCTTCGACAAGGAAGCCAAGTACGGCATGTCGGAGCTGATGCGGAACTACGTGGCCGGCCTCTTGGCGCATGCCAGCGAAATCACCTATTTCCTCGCGCCCTACATCAATTCCTACAAGCGCTTCGTCGCCGGCACTTTTGCGCCGACCAAGGCGATCTGGAGCAAGGACAACCGCACCGCCGGCTACCGCCTGTGCGGCGAGGGCACCAAGGGCATCCGCATCGAATGCCGCGTCGGCGGCTCGGACCTCAATCCCTATCTCGCCATGGCCGCGCTGCTTGCCGCCGGCATTGCGGGCATCGAGGAGAAGCTGGAGCTGGAAGCACCCTTCGTCGGCGATGCCTATGGCGGCAAGGATGCCCGCGAAATCCCGAAGACCCTGCGCGGCGCCACCGCGGCGCTGAAGGACTCCAAGATGCTGCGCGATGCTTTCGGCGACGATGTCATCGAGCACTATGTCCGCGCGGCCGAATGGGAGCAGGAAGAGTACGATCGCCGCATCACCGACTGGGAGGTGGCGCGGGGCTTCGAGAGAGCGTAAGAACGGCGCGGGTCTGCCCCTCGACGCCTGCGGGAGATCATTCCGCAGGCGTTCAGGCGCGGCGGCCGCCGTCAAAACCAGAATTCCGAAAGAACCAACAGGAAGTCGATCATGACTGTGATCAAATGCATATCCCCCGTGGATGGCTCGGTTTACGCCGAGCGTGAGTCGCTGCCGCTGGCGGCGGCGCAGGACGTCGTCGCCCGCGCGAAGAAGGCGCAGAAATCCTGGGCGAAGCGCCCGCTGGAAGACCGTATCCAGCTCGTCCTGAAGGGTGTCGCCCGCGTCAACGAGATGGCCGACGAGATCGTGCCGGAAATCGCCTGGCAGATGGGCCGCCCGGTCCGCTACGGCGGCGAGTTCAAGGGCTTCAACGAGCGTTCCAACTATGTCGCCGAGATCGCCGGCTCGTCGCTGGCGCCGATCGTCATCGAGAACAGCGAGCGCTTCGAGCGCCGCATCGAGCGTGAGCCGCATGGCGTCGTCTTCGTCATCGCGCCGTGGAACTATCCCTACATGACCGCGATCAACACGATCGCCCCGGCGCTGATGGCCGGCAACACGGTCATCATCAAGCATGCCGCACAGACGCTGCTCGTCGGCGAGCGGCTGGTGCGCGCCTTCAACGAGGCCGGCGTGCCGGAAGACGTCTTCCAGAACGTCTTCCTCGACCATGACACGACCTCGGCGCTGATCGCCGGTAATGCGTTCGATTTCATCAACTTCACCGGCTCGGTCGAAGGCGGCCGCTCCATCGAGCGCGCTGCTGCCGGCACCTTCACGCCGGTCGGCCTCGAACTCGGCGGCAAGGACCCGGGCTACGTCATGGAAGACGCGGACCTGGACGCCGCCGTCGACACGCTGATGGACGGCGCGACCTACAATTCCGGCCAGTGCTGCTGCGGCATCGAGCGCGCCTACGTCAACGAGAAGCTCTACGACGCCTTCGTCGAGAAGTCGGTCGCCTGGGTCTCCAACTACAAGCTCGGCAACCCGCTCGATCCGGAAACGACGCTCGGCCCGATGGCGCACAAGCGTTTTGCCGCGACCGTGCGGTCGCAGATCGCCGACGCGGTTTCGAATGGCGCGAAGGCGCTGGTCGATCCCAAGCTGTTCCCGGCCGATGACGGCGGCGCCTATGTCGCCCCGCAGGTGCTCGTCGATGTCGACCATTCGATGGAGTTCATGACGGAAGAGACCTTCGGCCCGGCGGTCGGCATCATGAAGGTAAAGAGCGACGAAGAGGCGCTCGCGCTGATGAACGATTGCAAGTACGGCCTTACCGTCTCGCTGTGGACGAAGGACTCCGACCGCGCGGCCCGCATCGCCCGCGATCTGGAGACCGGCACCGTTTTCCAGAACCGCGCCGACTATCTCGACCCGGCGCTCTGCTGGACCGGCGTCAAGGAAACGGGCCGCGGCGGCTCGCTCTCCGTCATCGGCTTCCACAACCTCACCCGACCGAAATCCTATCACTTCAGGAAAGCTTGAAGAGCATGACCATCACCGCCAACTGGAGCTACCCGACCGCCATCAAGTTCGGGGCAGGGCGCATCAAGGAACTGGCCGATCATTGCAAGGCGGTCGGCATGAAGAAGCCGCTGCTCGTCACCGATCGCGGCCTGTCCACGATGCCGATCACGCAGAACGCACTCGACATTCTTGACGCCGCCGGCCTCGGCCGCGCGATGTTCGCCGATGTCGATCCGAACCCGAACGACAAGAATCTCGATGCCGGCGTCAAGGCCTTCAAGGACGGCGGCCATGACGGCGTCGTCGCCTTCGGCGGCGGCTCGGGCCTCGACCTCGGCAAGGCGGTCGCCTTCATGTCGGGCCAGACGCGCCCGGTCTGGGATTTCGAGGATATCGGCGACTGGTGGACGCGCGCCAATTCCGACGGCATCGCGCCGATCGTAGCCGTGCCGACGACGGCCGGCACCGGCTCGGAAGTCGGCCGCGCTTCCGTCGTCACCAATTCCGAAACGCACACCAAGAAGGTGATCTTCCACCCGAAGTTCCTGCCTTCGGTGACGATCTGCGACCCGGAACTGACGGTCGGCATGCCGAAGGTGATCACGGCCGGCACCGGCATGGACGCGTTTGCCCATTGCCTCGAAGCCTATTGCTCGCCCTTCTACCACCCGATGAGCCAGGGCATCGCGCTTGAAGGCCTGCGCCTCGTCAAGGAATACCTGCCGCGCGCCTACAAGGACGGCACGGACATCGAGGCCCGCGCCAACATGATGTCGGCCGCCGCCATGGGCGCCGTCGCCTTCCAGAAGGGCCTCGGCGCGATCCACTCGCTGTCGCACCCGGTCGGCGCGATCTACAACACGCATCACGGCATGACGAACGCCGTCGTGATGCCGCCGGTGCTGACCTTCAACCGTCCGGCGATCGAAGCGAAGATCGCCAGCGCTGCCGCCTATCTCGGCATTGCCGGCGGCTTCGACGGCTTCTTCGACTATGTGCTGCGCCTGCGCGAAGAACTCGGCGTGCCGGACAAGCTGTCGGCGCTCGGCGTCGGCACGGACCGCATCGACGAGATGTCGGCCATGGCGATCGTCGACCCGACGGCCGGCGGCAATCCGGTGGAACTGACGCTGGACGCCGCGAAGCGCCTCTTCGTCGAGTGCATCTGACAATCAAGAAGGGCGGCGGTCGCAGGATCGCCGCCCCGATTTCTACTCCCTCAATATTACGGATTGCATCGCGCATCGGTTGTCATCAAAATGTCATTCTACTGTCATGATTTGCGAGCCGCTTTTTCCGGCGCGGCGTGACGGTCTGACGCGGCGGTAAAGTGATGGCGGTCATATCCATAGCGAACGCCAAGGGCGGTTCGGGCAAGACTACAGCGGCGGTGCTGCTGGCGAGTGAACTCGTTGAGCGTGGCGCACGCATCTGCCTTCTCGATTGTGATGATCTGAAACTGGCTGCGACCTGGGCGCGGGCCGCAAGGCTCGGCGAAGGCCTGACGCTCGTCGAAAGCGTCGCCGCCTCTAATCTCGCAAGCCCGCTCAGGGCCATGCGCAGCAGCCACCATCACGTCATCATCGATCTATCCGGCGCGCGCGATGCGCTGGTGGCGCTGGCCGTCGGGCTTTCCGATCTGGTTCTGGTGCCCGTGCAGGGCTGTGCCATGGATAGCCGGGGTGCTGCCCATGTGCTCGAACTCATCGATCTCGTCAGCGCCAATGCACACAAGCCGATCAACCGGGCCGTCGTGCTGTCGCGCGTCAATCCGCTGGTCACCACGCGCGCGCTGCGCAATGTGAAATCCGTGCTCGATGCGGCGAAGATCCCGGTGGTCTCGACGCCGATCATCGAGCGCAGCGCGTTTCGCGACATGTTCGAGACCGGCGGTACGCTTCATTCGATGCAGGGCGGCCGGATCAGCAATCTCGACAAGGCCGTCGCCAACATGCAGGCCTTCGCCGGCGACGTGCTGCGGCTCGTCGGCGCGGAAGAAAGCTGGAAGCCGCGGGCGAGGGCAGAGATTCGCACCGCCCCGCAGGATGGACAGCCGGCGGCTGCTTGGTAGGCACCCCTCAATTCTTACCGTTAATTATTGACAAAAGCCCGGAAACCACAGGTTTTCCGGGCTTTTTCCTGTCAGGCCGCAAATTCGCGCCGTCATCTCATTAATCTTCGCGATGCGGAAATTTCCACTTCGTTAACCATGTTTTGAAAGATTTGAGGAAGCGGGCGCCATTTGCACGGGGTCGCCTGACGAGAGCGATGACCAAGCTCGCAGCATTTTTTGAGGTACGACATGCCAGTCATCACATTTGCCAATGCCAAGGGCGGCGCGGGCAAGACCACCGCTGCCCTCATCCTTGCAACGGAGCTTGCAAGCCAGGGCCATCGCGTCACCATTCTCGACGCCGACCCGCAGCGCTGGATCAGCCACTGGCACGAGATTTCCGGCCGCCAGCGCAATATTGCCGTGATCTCCGAAGTCTCGATGGCCTCCATCCAGTGCCATATCCGCGAGAACCGTGATGCGACCGACTATTTCATCATCGACCTTGCCGGTGCGCGTGATGCGCTCGTCGCCACCGCCATCGGCCTGTCGGACCATGTGATGATCCCGGTGCAGGGCTGTGCGATGGATGCGCGCGGCGCCGCGCAGATCCTTGAACTGCTGAAGCAGCTCGACGAGAAGGCGGGCATCCGCATCAACCATTCGGTCGTGCTCACCCGCATGAACGCCATGGTGACGACCCGCGCCATGACCACCATCAAGGCGCTGCTGTCGGCCCGCGGCGTCACCGTGCTCGATACGCCGATCGGCGAGCGCACCGCCTTCCGCGACATTTTCGACTGTGGCGGCACGCTCTATTCGATGGACCCGGCCAAGGTGAGCAACCTCGACAAGGCCCGCGAAAACGCGCGGCTTTTCGCCGAAGAAGTGCTGCGCCTCATGCCGGTGCGCAAGCGCACATCGACGGAGCGCGGCTTCTTCCGCACGATCCCGCGCGCGGCCTGATCCCCGGATTTGACGAAAGACAAGAACGGCTGCGACCAATTGCGCAGCCGTTTCCCAAGATTGCACGCCCGCTGGTAATGAACAATTTACCACGGCTAACCTAGTGATATCGCAACAGAAAGCTTGATCCGCGGAGGCCCGGCGCCTCCGGCAGGACCCATGACGGGTCGCGGGACCGGCATTGCCGTCCCGATGGATATTGTTTTTCCATTTCCATAGCCGTCAGGATACCCGCAAGAATGAAGCCGACCCATGCGACCGCCAGCCAGAACCACGACATCGCGCGCCGTCTGGATTATCTCGGCCTCGACGAGCCGGCCCTGAAGCGGCTGCGCCGCCTCAAACCCTTCATCGAGAAGGAGCTCGGCCCGGCGCTCGACAAGTTCTACGCGATCGTGCGCAAGAGCCCGGAGGTCAACCACCTGTTTTCCTCCGACGCCCATATCGACCGCGCCAAGAAAGCGCAGATCGGCCATTGGGCGAACATCGCGGCCGGCGATTTCACCGGCGATTATGCCGCCAAGGTGCAGACGATCGGCCATGTCCATGCACGCATCGGGCTGGAGCCGCGCTGGTATATCGGCGGTTATGCGCTGATCGTCGAACATCTCCTCGCCGAGGCCGTGAAGTCGCTCTGGCCGAAGCCGGGCCTCTTCAGCCGCCAGGAGATCACGCCGGAGGAATTTGCCGCAAAGTTCTCCAGCCTGCTCAAGGCGATGTTCCTCGACATGGACCTTTCGATCTCGGTCTATATGGACACGTCCGACGTCACCAAGCAGCAGGCGGTGCAGGCGCAGGTCGTCGCCGAGGAGCGCAAGATCGTCGGCGACAGTTTTGGCGCGGCGCTGAAGCGCATCTCCGACGGCGACCTGACGGCGCGCATCACCGGCCCGCTGCCGCAGGCCTATGAGGCGCTGCGCGACGACTTCAACCACGCCATGTCCACGCTGGCGCAGGCGATCGGCAATATCGGCGTCGGTGCCGGCTCGATCCATCTCAGCGCCCAGGAGATCGCGGCCGCGTCCGACGATCTCGCCAAGCGCACGGAGCGACAGGCGGCGAACCTTGAGGAGACGGCGGCCGCCGTCGAACAGGTGACGACCACGGTGCGCCAGACCGCACAGAGCGCCAACGAGGCGAATGCGCTCGTCATGGCGGCGCGTGACAATGCGCAGCGTGGCGGCGAGGTGGTGGAACATGCGATTGTCGCCATGGGCGAGATCCAGGCCTCCTCCTCGGCCATCGCCAACATCGTCGAGGTGATCGACGAGATCGCCTTCCAGACCAACCTGCTGGCGCTCAATGCCGGCATCGAGGCCGCGCGGGCGGGCGAGGCGGGGCGCGGCTTTGCGGTCGTCGCCTCGGAAGTGCGTGCCCTTGCCCAGCGCTGTGCGGATGCCGCCAAGGACATCCAGAACCTCATCGTCAAGTCGCATGGCCAGGTCGAGGATGGCGTGCGCTCGGTCAACGAGGTCGCCCAGTCGCTGCGCCAGATCGTGTCGCAGGTGGTGGATGTCAGCGCCGTCTTCAACACCATCCGCTCCAGCACGGCAGAGCAGGCGACGGGCCTTCAGGCGGTGAACCAGGCGGTCAACGCCATGGACCAGATCACCCAGCAGAATGCCGCCATGGTCGAGGAAGCGAACGCCGCCAGCCAGGCGTTGACGCAGGAGGCGGCGTCCATCGCCGCCCAGCTCAGCGCCTTCCGCACCGGCGGCACCGTCCAGCCGGCCCACGGCTCCGGCTACACGCGCGCTGCTTGAACCATCGGCATCAGAGCGGCGTGATGCGCCGCTCTACTTCTGCATGCGCGCCTTCAGCAGGTCCATCAGCTTGCCGTCGCGCGGCAGCTTGCCCGCCTTGCCCTGGTCCTTCAGCCAGTAGAACTGGCCGGGCTTCACCTTTGCCGACAGCTCGTAGTCCATGCCTTCCCATTCGTCCTCACGGAAGGAATAAAAGGCCCAGTGGCCGCCTTTTTCCTCCACCGCATCCATCACGTCGGTGAGATAGGTGCCACAATCGGCCCAGAGCCGCATGCAGCCGAATTCGGCGGCGACCACGCGCGTCGGCGGCAGGCCCTGCGCTTTCGCCCAGTCGAAGGCCGTGCCGATATGCTGCGCGACGGCCTTGCGGTCCCACGTCGTCTTGCCGCCGGCATAGTCCGTCATGATGCCGGGATAGGAGAGCGGTGTTTCGCGCTTCATGTTCGGCGCGCTGGTCGCCTCATAGGGTTCGTACATGTGGAAGCCGTAGAGCACCTTGTCGTCGGCAAGCCGCTTCGGCCAGGCGGCAAGCGCGCGCGGATTGGCATAGTAGCCGCCATCCACCATGACCGGCGTCACCGGATCGACGGCGCGGATCGCCTCGATCATGCGCGCATAGAGCTGCGGCAGGTCGCGGGTGCCGCCGGCATTTTTCTGCTGCCAGGCCTGGATGTCCGCCATGGCGCCGTTTTCCGCAAGCCCGGTGGTCTTTTCCGGAGCAGGCTCGTTGAGCAGGTTATAGGCGGCGACGGCAGGGTGGTCTTTCAGCGCGCCGGCGAGATCGCCCCAGAATTTGACGGCCTGGTCGGCAAAGGCCGGATCGGACCACAGCCGGTCGTCGAATTTGCCGCCGTTCTGCTGCTTCCAGCGGGCGCCGGGCAGGCTGAGCGGCGTCACCACGACCTTGAGGCCGGCGGCATGCGCGGCGTCGAGCGCCGCCCGCAGCTTTTCCAGATCCTTCGGTGGAAGACTCTCATAGTGATCGGCATCGCCGATAAGGAAATCGCGGCCTTCGCCCTTCCATTTGCTGAAGGTGAGGCGCACCCAGGAGGCGCCCGTCGCCGCCAGCGCCTCGAAATAGGCGGCATCCGGCTCGCCGGCATTAAAACTGTTGCCGCCCTTTTGCGGGCTGCCCCAGAAGGTCATGAGATCGGCGGCGGAAGCCGGCGTGCAGGCCAGCGCGAGGCAGAGGAGGGCGGGGCGGAATTTTGCGAGCATGGGACACCGAATGCGTGAATGCGGCCCGTCAGGGAGCCGGAGGACGGCCGGATGCTTCGCCGTAAAAATGGGCATTTTCCGGTTCGCTTCGTGGCGGAACCGCGCCTTTCCAATACGCAAACAAAAGCCGGCCCAGGAGGCCGGCTTTGGATCATGCCGCGGAGCGTGTCAGTCGACGAATTCGACCGTGACGCCGGCGCTCGTCATCTTGGCGAGCTCGGTCGCATCCCAGTTGGTCATGCGGATGCAGCCGTGGCTCTGCGTCTTGCCGATCTTCGAGGGTTCCGGCGTGCCATGGATGCCGTAGGTCGGCTTAGAAAGCGCAATCCACACAGTGCCGACCGGGCCGTTCGGGCCGGGTTGCAGGGTCAGAACCTTGTTGTTTTCGCCCTGCTGGAAGTTGATCTTCGGATTGTAGGTGTAGCCCGGATTGAGCGCGATGCGCTCGACCGTGACCAGGCCGGAAGGCGAGGGCGTGTCGGCGGAACCGATGCTGGCCGGATAGGCCGCGATCAGCGTGCCGTCCGCAGCATAGGCGAGTATCTGCTTGCGGCCCTTGTCGGCGAGGATCTTCGCCACCTTGCCGGTCTTCGCCACGCCGGTGTCGATGACCTTGACGATCGTGCCGGGGATGGTGAAGTCGACGCCCGGATTGATCTCCTTGAGATAGGCCTCGTCCATGTGGAACTTTTCCGCCAGCATCTCCGTCGTCGAGGTGAAGGAGAGGTGCGGCAGGGCAGCCTTCTGGGCGTAGTCTTCCGGGATGGCGGCGACATAGGGGCCGGCGGCATCGGCGGCGGTGATCTCGTAGGTCGTGAACGCCATGCCGCCGGACAGGCGCAAGCGCTCCAGGATGTCGTCGGCATTGTTCGGGTCGAGCGTCTCGCCCGACACGCTCTGCCAGGCCTCGATCGCCTTGGTAACGTTGGAGCCTTTCTTGCCGTCGATCACGCCCGGCGAGAAACCCTCGCGGTCGAGAAAGACCTGAAGGGCTGTGATCTCGGCCGAGGACATCTTGCCGATGGCGATGGCCGGCTCGAATTTCGGGCCGGGCACGAATTCCGCATTGGGATCGACGCCGTTTTCCGGCAGGGCCGCATTGTCGCCGTTGCCGTCGAAATCAGGCAGGGGCTGCGAGCCGCCGAAATCGGCATCCGGCAGTTCCTGGCGCTCGATATCGCCCGGCAACGCTTCGCGCATCTCCGGCACGGAACTGGTTGTCAGCTCGTCGCCGAACTCGGATTCGGGTGCCGGCGGAAAATAGTCGGGGTTGGTTTCCGGATAGCCCTGCACCGCGCGGTAGCGATCGCGCCGCGGGCGGGAATCGCCGCGGGCGAAATAGCGGTCGGCGGACTGGGCCGTGGCGATGATGTTGCCCCAGCCGTCGACATAGACGGTGCGTCCGCGATTGTCGCGCATCACGCGCGCATCGTCGGGAATGTAGTCGAGCAGGTCGCCTTCCGGCGAAACCAGCACCGTATCGTTCGAGAGATAGGTCTGCGCATAGGCAGGGGCCAGCGCGAATCCGAGCACGGATGCCGCAGTAAGAAGCGAAACGCTTGTTTTAAAAATAGAATTCACGACTCTAGACCTGCCAGCTTGCACATAACGCGCGGACGGAACACTTCAATTCAGACCTTAATATGGAAAATCTGAATCGATGGTGAACGTAAGGTCAACGCGCATGGCAAAAACTTGTGATCCGCCGCGATGGTTCCCGCGGAAAGATCGTGCGCCCCATAGCCTCGCGACGCCTTTGATCCTAGCATGCCCGCTTTCATTGTCCCTTTCACCGGAGCCCCGGATGACCTTTGCCCTGACCGCCGACACGCCAGAACAGTCGTTCCGCCTCGCGCTGACGCCGCAATCGGCGCTCGATGTCGGCAGCGCGGTCTTTCATGGGGTTGAACTCGCGCCGGGCTCCACGGTTCCCTCGGATGGCGATCCGCGCATCGACAAGGCGCTGCCGGGTTTCATGTTCACCTGCGGGCCGGATCATATCCGCCATCCGGTGCCGATCGAGGGCGCTGCCGACGGTCGGCGTTATCCGCTGCACGGCTCGCTGTCGTCCAGCCCGGCGCGCGACATCCTGATCGAGGAGGACGAGGGCGAACTGGTGTGCGAGGGGCGGGTCGCCGTCGCGCTTGCGCATGGCGGTGCGGCCGATCTCGCCCGCCGCTGGCGCGTCGACCGGGGCACCGGCCATATCACGCTGGAGGACGTCGTCACCAACAGCGGCGAGACCTCCTGGCCGCCCTTCGGCATGTACCATATCAATTTCGGCACCGGCCTCTTCGACGAGAACACGCGGCTGACCGGCACGATGCTGCCCGGCGGCAGCCTGCCGTGGCGGTTCGACGAAGGCGACATGAAGATCTTCTGCGTGCCGGCGGCGGAGACGGCGAAACACGGCTGGGCGGAGATCGTGGTCGGCCCGATTAAAGCGCTTGGCGGACGCAGCGTGCATATCCGCTTCCGCACCGATACCTTGCCCTATCTCCAGGTCTGGCGGAACCAGTCGCCGGGCTGTGCCGTGCTCGGCATCGAGCCGGTATCGCATCGCCTTGCCGCGCGCGAAGAACTGATAGCCGCCGGCGATGCGCCGGATTTCGCGCCCGGTGAAAGCGTCGGTTACGGGCTGGCCTTCGAGGTCCGGTAGAGCGTTTCTTCATTTGCCCGAAAAGCGAAAACGCTTTTTGTTTCCATGCGATTGCGGACACAAAAGCGCTTCGCGCCCCTGTCGCCGGCACGCTAGGTTTCGCATGATTGACGCTCCCGCGCCGCGGGCGTAAACGGTGAGCGCCCCATTTTCGAAAAGGAACCACCCATGGATATCCGCGCGATCAACGACGAATATTCCGTCTCCGGCCAGATCGAAGTCGAAGACCTCGACGCGATCGCCAACCTGGGGTTCAAATCCATCGTCTGCCACCGCCCCGACCACGAGCAGCCGGACCAGCCGGAGTTCTCCGCCATCGCCGCGCGCGCGAAGGAACTCGGCATCGAGGTGGCGCATGTGCCGGTCGGCTCGATGGGTGTGACGGCCGAAGCCGTGCACGGCATGGTCGACGCGCTCGACGAATTGCCGCGCCCGATGCTCGGCTATTGCCGCTCCGGCGCGCGTTCCACGAAGATTTACGAGCAGACGCAGCACATTCGCGGCTGAGATGGTGAGGGGCGGTCCACGCCCCTCATACAGCGTTATTTCCCGCCACGAATATCCGACAGCGTGCGCGTCGGCGTGATCGCCTCCGGATCGAGCTTCACCTCGATGATCGCCGGCTTGCCGCTGGCGCGTGCCCGCAGGAAGGCGGTTGCGAACTCTTCCGTCTTCTCAACCGTCTCGCCATGCCCGCCATAGGCGACGGCCAGCGCTGCAAAATCCGGATTGGTGAGGTCCGTGGCGCTGACGCGGCCGGGATAATCCCGCTCCTGGTGCATGCGGATCGTGCCGTAGATGCCGTTGTTGACGACCACCGTGATGATCGGGAGGTTGTAGCGCACGGCGGTCGCGAATTCCTGGCCGTGCATGAGGAAGCAGCCGTCGCCGGCAAAGCAGATGACCTCGCGCTCGGGAAACAGGCGTTTCGCCGCGACGGCGGCCGGCAGGCCATAGCCCATCGAGCCGGAGGTGGGGGCGGCCTGCGTCGCAAACCGGCGGAACCGGTGGAAGCGGTGCACCCAGGTGGCATAGTTGCCGGCGCCATTGGTGAAGATCGTGTCTTCCGGCGTGTTCTCTTCCAACCAGGCGACGATCGGTCCCATCTGCACATCGCCGGGGCCGCTTTGCGGCGGTGTTGACCAGGCGAGATAGGCCTGGTGCATGGCGGCCGTGCGCGCCGCCCAGCGGGGTGCGGTTTTTGGCGCGAGATCTTCGAGCGCTGCGACGAAATCCTCGGGCGCGGCGGAGATCGCGAGGTCCGGGCGGTAGACGCGGCCGAGCTCGGAGGGATCGGGATAGACGTGCACCAGCTTCTGCTGCGGGTAGGGGCTCTGGATCAGGCTGTAGGTGGAGGACGGCATTTCGGAATAGCGCCCGCCGAGCAGCACGACGAGATCCGCCTTGCGGATTTCCTTGCCCAGCGCCGGGTTGATGCCGATGCCGGAATCGCCGGCATAATTCGGGTGCAGGTGATCGAACAGCATCTGCCGGCGGAACGAACAGGCGACCGGCAGCGACCAGCGCTCGGCAAAGGCCGTGAAGGCCGAAACGCTGGCCTCGGACCAGCGCGTGCCGCCAAGGATGACGAGCGGGCGTTCGGCCGCTTCCAGAAGCCTGGCCAATTCTTCGACCTGTTTGCGGCCCGGATGGGCCTCAACGGGCATGTAGGGCTTTGGCTCTACAGCTTCGACCATGTCCGTCAGCATATCCTCCGGCAGCGCCAGCACGACCGGGCCGGGCCGTCCCGACGTGGCGACAGCGAAGGCGCGGGTGATGAATTCCGGGATGCGCCGCGCATCGTCGATATCAGCCACCCACTTGGCGACTTCGGTGAAGGCACGGCGGTATTCCACTTCCTGGAAGGCCTCGCGCTCGCGCGCATCGCGCTGCACCTGGCCGATGAACAGGATCATCGGGATCGAATCCTGCCGCGCGATGTGCAGGCCGGCCGAAGCATTGGTGGCGCCGGGGCCGCGGGTGACCATGCAGATGCCGGGTTGGCCGGTGAGCCGGCCCCAGCAATCCGCCATCATCGCCGCGCCGCCTTCCTGGCGGCAGACGAGCACGTCGATATCCGTATCGTGCAGCGCATCGAGCACCGCGAGATAGCTTTCGCCCGGCACGCAGGCGACGCGCTTGACGCCGTTGGCAACGAGAGCGTCGACGATCAACTGGCCACCGGTCTTCATGCGCTTTTCTTTCCTGCTTCGAGGGATTGCAGTTCCGCCATCACGGCATCGGTATGTTCGCCAAGCCGCGGGCTTGGCCGGTCGTAGACAAGCGGCGTCCCGGAAAAGACGATAGGGGTGCGCACGCCCGGAATGAGGTTGCCGTCGGCATCCGGCAGGTCGACGCGCAGGCCGCGCGCCTTGACCTGCGGGTCGTCGAAGGTCTCGGCAATGGAATTGATCGGCCCGGCCGGCACGCCCTCGCGCTCGCAGGCATCGAGCAGTTCGGCCTTGGTGACATTGGCGGTCGCGCCCGTAACGAGGCGGCGAACCTCGTCGCGGTTGGCGACGCGGGCGCGGTTGGTGGCGAAGCGCTCGTCATCGGCCACGCCATCGAGCTTCAGGAGCCCGCAGAGCTTGCGGAACTGCCCGTCATTGCCGACGGCGAGAATGATGTATCCGTCGGACGTCGGCACGACCTCGTAGGGCGAGATGTTGGGATGCGCATTGCCGAGCCGCTTGGGCGCCGTCCCGGAGGCCAGAAAGTTCATGTTCTGGTTCGCCATGACGGCGGACTGCACGTCGAGCAGCGCCATGTCGACATGCTGGCCATGGCCGGTCTTCATGACATGGATGAGCGCCGCCTGGATGGCGGTCACGGCATAGATGCCGGTGAAGATATCCGCGATCGCCACGCCCGCCTTCATCGGCTCGCCATCCGGCGCACCCGTCACCGACATGAAGCCGGACATGCCCTGCACGATATAATCGTAGCCGGCACGCGCGGCATAGGGACCATCCTGGCCGAAGCCGGTGATCGAGCAATAGACGAGTTTCGGATGTTTTTCGGCGAGGCTCCGGTAGTCGAGCCCATACTTCACGAGGCCGCCGACCTTGAAATTCTCGATCACCACGTCCGCGGTCGCGATCAGCCGGTGCACGGTCTCCCGGCCTTTTTCGGTCCTCAGATCGACGGAGATGGAGCGTTTTCCCCTGTTGGTGGAGTGGTAATAGGCGGCCGACAGGTTTTCGCCGTCCTTGCCCGTCACGAAGGGCGGCCCCCAGGCGCGCGTGTCGTCGCCGCCGTCCGGATTTTCGATCTTGATGACGTCCGCGCCGAGATCGGCCAGCATCTGCCCGGCCCAGGGACCGGCGAGAACCCGCGCCAGCTCGATGACCCGGATGCCGGAAAGCGGCAGGTTCGACTTCTCCATCGTGCACTCCCTCTTCGACGGCCGCGATACGGCCGACCGCCGGGCTTTTCGCCCGTTTTGCTCTGGATAACAAAAAGCCGGCAGGCACGATAGCCGCGGGCCGGCGGGACATCATGACGGCTGAGACTGACATGATGTTTTTCGCGCGCGGCTCGGTCAGATGGGCGTGGAAACCGTCGGGATCGTCGCCGTCTTGTTGAGCTTGCGTTCGCGCCAGATGACATAGAGCCCGGACGCTATGATGATGGCGATGCCGAGCCATTTGACGGCATCCGGCAGGTCGCCGAACACCCACCAGCCGAGAATCGTGGCCGACACGATCTCCAGATATTGTAGCGGCGCCAGCGTGGAGGCGGGGGCCGAACGATAGGCATAGACACCGAGCACGCCGGCAATGGTCGCCGCGACGGCGGCCGCGGCAATATAGAGCGTGTTCGCCATGTCCGGCAGGACGGGCCTCAGGAAGGCGATGCCGGTGGCGCTGCCGAAGACGAGCAGCAGGCCCGAGAACAGCCCGCCCCAGAGCCCCGCATAGAACTGCATCGACCAGGGATCTTCCTTCTGCGAGACGAGCCGCGTCAGCAGGAAGAACAGCGCCAGCGAAAAGGCCGAGACGACCGGCAGCAGCGCGATCGGGCCGACCTCCTGCAGGCTCGGCTGGATGACCAGCAGCGAGCCGAAAAAGCCGACGCCGCAGGCCGTGTAGCGCCGCCAGCCGATGGTCTCCTTCAGCACGATCGAGCCGAGGATGGTCAGGATGATCGGCTCGACAAAGAAGATGGCGATTGCATCCGCCACTTCCATCACGGCGAGCGGCGTGACGAAGGTGATCATGGTGATGGCCATCAGGAGGCCGCGCGCGGCGTGCAGCCCGGTCTTCCTCCAGGTCACGTCGAACAGCGTGCCGCGCATCAGACAGATCGGCCCCAGCACCGTCATCTGGAAGAGCAGACGCACGAAGGTGATCTCGGTCGCCGGCACGGAGGTGACAGCGAGCTTTGCGAAAATATCGATGATCGGCGAGATGAGCACCGAGAGCACCATGAGGACGAGCCCGAGGCTGACCTCGTTGCGCAGCGGCGTGATGGCTGTTGTGGTCATGCGTGTTCCGGTGCGCGGCGTCGCTCAGTCACCACCCGCCGGCACCAGCCGGCGAAGGCGTCGATGGCGGGCTCGCGCAAGGCCCGGCTCTCCTTCAGTGTTTCGTGACGCAGGCCGCGATAGACGATCGTCGTGACGTCCTCAAGCCGCGATTTTTTCAGTCGTTCGGCAAAGGCGAGCGTCGCCCGGCCGCAATCGGTCGCCGGGTCCTCGCTGCCGCCCACCAGGTGGATCGGCAAGCCTTTTGGCAGGCGCGCGAGGCCGTCCGGCGAAGCACCGGCAAAGGTGACGGCAAAGATGTCGATCCACATCGAAACATTGACGTCGAAGCCGCAGAGCGGATCGGCGATATAGGCGTCCACCTCGGCCACATCGTGCGACAGCCAGTCGAACTCCGTCCGTCGGCCGGCGATGGATTTGCCCCAGGCGCCGAAGGTGAGGCGCGGTAGGATGCCGCTCGGCACGTCCGATCCCTTCAGCATGCGCTCCGCCGCCAGCACGATCTGCGCCACGCGGCCCGCAAGGCCGGGTTCGAAGTTGGAATTCCAGACGGCGAGCGCGTCGATATCCGCGGCATGGTTTTGCGCGAAGGCGAGCGCCAGCAGGCCGCCCATCGAATGGCCGAACAGCACGATCGGCAGGCCCGGATGCCGCGCGGCGGTGTGATCGCGCACCGCCCGCATGTCCTCGATCACGCGCGCAATGCCGTTCCGTGGCGCGAATTGCCCGCGCGGCGCATCGGGTGCCGTGGTGAAGCCATGGCCGCGATGATCATGGGCATAGACATGAAAGCCTTCGGAGGCCATGCGCGCGGCAAAATCCGCATAACGCAGGCTGTGTTCAGCAAGGCCGTGGCTGGGGAGCAGGATGCCGCTCGCCTCGCCGCGGGCGGGCTCGTGGCGCAGCGCCAGCGTCGCCCCACTGGGGCTTCTCAGCGTCCCGGCTTCAGAAAACACCGCCATTCCTCCCGTTTGCGCAAGGTCAACGCGATTTGCCATGCAAAGACAATGGGATGCGGCGTGTATTTTTGGAAATCCTCGCGCATTTCGGGATTTTTCCGATTCAGGGTTGCAATTTCTGAATTTTTGGTTGCATATGATCTTGTTTTGTTCTCATCAGGGGCCGGTCATGAAGACGCAAGCTGCACTGACTTTCAAAGCCGCATTGTCCTTTCTCCTCCTATGTCTGTCGTTCTTCGCAGGCCTTGGTCTCGCGAGCGCCCAATCGGTGCCGGCGGGGGAGGCGGTGCGCGAGGTCCTTTCGATCAGCTGGCAGCCGGGCTATTGCGCGGCTAGGCCGAAGAGCCGCGGCTGCGCGGACTTCTCCGTCACGTCGCCCGCCGCCCGGCAATTCTCGCTGGTAAGCCTCTTCCAGGTGCGCAAGAGCTATTGCGGCATAGAGGCCGACCTGAAACAGCGGGCGCGCAAGGGCAAGTGGACGGAGCTGCCGGATATCGTGCTCGCCTCCGGCACCAAGCAGCGCCTGCTCGCCGCCATGCCTGCCGCACGCCTTGGTCTCGACCGCCAGCAATGGCTGAGAAGCGGCAGTTGCGTCGCAGCCTCCGCAGAGGCCTATTACAGCCGGTCGCTGGACCTGCTCGACCAGCTGAATGCCTCGCCGGTGCGCACGCTCTTCACGGAAAAGGTGGGCGGGACCATCAAGCTCGCAGACGTCCGCACGGCCTTCGACAAGGCTTTTGGCGCCGGCGCCGGGGAGCGGGTGCGCCTCAGCTGCCGCAAGACGGGCGACAAGACCGTGGTGATCGGCCTCACCATCGGCATTGCCGGGAACGACGGCAAGCTTGCGGCGCTGATCGGCGGCGCGTCGCCGACGAAGTCGCGCTGCATCGAGGGTATCACGGGGGTTGCGCAGGCAGGCTGATCGCCGGGAGCGAACGGGCGGTCCATGCGTGCAAGTACCGACAACGCGGCTTTCTTACATTGCCGCGGGCAGAGAATTCGCCTACATAGCGGGCAAATTCGTCCGACCCGGAGCACGTTTGCATGGCACGTCAATTCATCTACCACATGTCGGGGCTCAACAAGTCCTACGGCGCCAAGAAGATCCTCGAAAACGTCAACCTGTCCTTCTACCCTGATGCCAAGATTGGTATTCTCGGCCCGAACGGCGCCGGTAAATCGACGGTGCTGCGCATCATCGCCGGCCAGGACAAGGAATATACCGGTGAAGCCTGGCTCGCCGATGGCGCGACCGTCGGCTACCTGGAACAGGAACCGCATCTCGACCCGACCAAGACCGCCTTCGAGAACGTCATGGTCGGCGTTGCCGACAAGACCGCCATCATCGACCGCTACAACGAGCTGATGATGAACTATTCCGACGAGACGGCGGACGAGGGCGCCAAGCTCCAGGACATCATCGACAGCCAGAACCTCTGGGACCTGGAACAGCAGGTCGAGATGGCGATGGAAGCGCTGCGCTGCCCGCCGAAGGATTCCGACGTCACGCTGCTGTCGGGTGGTGAGCGCCGCCGTATCGCGCTCTGCCGCCTGCTGCTGTCGCAGCCGGACCTGCTGCTGCTCGACGAACCGACCAACCATCTCGACGCCGAAACCATCGCCTGGCTGGAAAAGCACCTGCGCGACTATCCGGGCGCCGTGATGATGATCACCCACGATCGCTACTTCCTCGACAATGTGACGGGCTGGATCCTCGAACTCGACCGCGGCCGCGGCATTCCCTATGAAGGCAACTACTCTGCCTATCTGCAGGCCAAGGCCAAGCGCATGAAGCAGGAAAGCCGCGAGGAAGCCGGCCGCCAGAAGGCGCTGTCGCGCGAACAGGAGTGGATCGCCTCCAGCCCGAAGGCGCGTCAGGCGAAGTCCAAGGCCCGTATCAAGGCCTACGAACAGCTGGTCGATGCGGCGGAAAACATCCGGCCCGGCGACGCCCAGATCATCATCCCGGTCTCCGAGCGTCTCGGCAACGTGGTCATCGAGCTGGAGGGCATCACCAAGGGCTTCGACGGCCGCACGCTGATCAACGACCTGTCGATCAAGCTGCCGCCGGGCGGCATCGTCGGCATTATCGGCCCGAACGGCGCCGGCAAGTCGACGCTGTTCAAGATGATCACCGGCCAGGAAACGCCCGATAGCGGCTCGATCCGTATCGGCGATACCGTGCATCTCGGCTATGTCGACCAGAGCCGCGATGCGCTCGACGGCAACAAGACGGTCTGGGAGGAAATCTCGGGCGGCGCCGAAGTCGTCAAGCTCGGCAAGTTCGAGATGAATTCGCGTGCCTATTGCGGTGCCTTCAACTTCAAGGGCGGCGACCAGCAGCAGAAGGTCGGCAATCTTTCGGGCGGCCAGCGCAACCGCGTGCACCTTGCCAAGATGCTGAAGGCCGGCGGCAACGTGCTGCTGCTCGACGAACCGACCAACGACCTCGACACGGAAACGCTCGGTGCGCTGGAAAGCGCGCTTGAGAGCTTTGCCGGTTGCGCGATCATCATCAGCCACGATCGCATGTTCCTCGACCGCCTCGCGACCCACATCCTGGCCTTCGAAGGCGACGGCCATGTCGAATGGTTCGAAGGCAACTTCGAGGACTACGAAGAGGACAAGGTCCGCCGTCTCGGCCCCGATGCCCTCAACCCCGGCAGCCAGGCCTACAAGCGCTTGACGCGCTGAGCCGACGCGCCATCACAGGCTTTGACAAACCCCGGCTTGCCGGGGTTTTTCTTTGGGGCCGTTGGTGGGAAGATCAGCGACACGGATTTGCCCTTGCGCGACGCGGGTTAATCACATAAACATATCTTTATGTCTTGATTGGATTGGTCATGGGCGACATGCAGAAACTCGGACTGGACGACATCGTGGAGATCCTGAAGGCGGCGGGCGAACCGACGCGCCTTCGCCTCATCGCGCTGCTCGCGCATGGTGATCTCACCGTGACGGATCTAACCGACATCCTCGGCCAGTCCCAGCCGCGTATCTCGCGCCACCTGAAGCTGCTTGCGGAGGCAGCCCTCATCGATCGCTACCAGGAGGGCGCCTGGGCATTCTTCCGGCTGAGCCAGGGTGGCCCGGCTGTGGCGCTCGCCCGCCAGCTCCTCGAAGCCAGCGACCCGGCGGATGCGGTTTTCGCCCGCGACGACGAGCGGCTTCGGGCGCTGAAGAAGATCCGCTCCGACAAGGCGCAGGCCTATTTCAGCCGCAACGCGGCGGAGTGGGACGCGGTGCGCCGCCTGCATGTCAGCGAGGCGGAAGTCGAGGCGAAGCTCGCCGAGTTGATCGGCACCGAGCCGGTTGATGCCTTCCTCGACCTCGGCACCGGCACGGGGCGCATCCTCCAGCTCTTCGAAGGGCTTTACCGGCGCGGCGTCGGCGTCGATGCCAGCCGTGACATGCTCGCGGTCGCGCGCGCCAATCTCGACCGCGCCGGCATCACCAAGGCCTCGATCCGCCACGGCGACATTTTCAACCTGCCCCTGGAGCGCGACGAGTTCGACGTCGTGACGATCCATCAGGTCCTGCACTTCCTCGAAGAGCCGGAAGCGGCGATCGGGGAGGCGGCGCGCATGCTGGCCCCCGGCGGGCGCCTCGCCATCATCGACCTGGCGCCCCACGCGCTGGAACACCTGCGCGACGAACACGCCCATATCCGCCTCGGCTTTTCGCACCAGACGATGTCCGAATGGCTGGAGAAGGCGGGGCTCGCCGTCGAGCAGGTCGTCGACCTCAACCCCGCGCATTCGGCCAACGATGCGCTGACCGTTACCATCTGGCTTGCCCGCGACCAGCGCGTGCGGGCGGCCGACCCCATCGCGATCCGCAGGAGGAGTTGACATGAAACCGGCGACCCTAAGCCCAGCCCGCAAGGACATCCGCCTGTCTTTCGAGTTCTTCCCGCCGAAATCGGCGGAGGCCGAAGGCCAGCTCTGGGAAACGGCCGCCGAGCTTTCGGCCTATGATCCGGGTTTCATGTCGGTGACCTACGGCGCTGGCGGCTCCACCAAGGTGCCGACGCTATCGACGGTGCGCCAGCTCCTGAAGATGGGCCTGCCGGCCGCCTCGCATCTCACCTGCGTGGGTGCGACGAAGGAGGAGGTGCATGCCGTGGTCGCCGATTTCCAGGCGGTCGGGGTCCGGCATTTCGTGACGCTGCGTGGCGATCCGCCGGGCGGCGTGGGCACGGCCTATCATCCGCATCCGGGCGGCTACGCCAATGCCGCGGAACTCGCCGCCGGCCTGCGCGGGCTTGCCGATTTCGAGATCTCGGTGTCCGCCTATCCGGAAAAGCATCCGCAGAGCCCGGATGTCGCGGCCGATATCGACATGCTGAAGCGCAAGGTGGATGGCGGTGCGACGCGCGCGCTCACCCAGTTCTTCTTCGAGAACGACGATTTCGAGCGTTACCTGGAGCGCGTGCGCAAGGCCGGCATCACGATCCCCGTCGTGCCGGGTATCCTGCCGGTGCACAACCTCTCCCAGGTCCAGAAATTTGCCGGCATGTGCGGCGCCTCGGTGCCGGGCTGGCTTGCCGATCGGCTGGCGCCGGTCGACGACCGGCCCCAGGAGCGCGCTCCCGTGGCGATAGACCTTGCGGCCAGGCAGATCGAGGATCTCATCGCCCGCGGCATCGGCGAGTTCCACTTCTACACGATGAACCGCGCCACGCTGGTCTCGGCCGTCTGCGACCGCGTCGGTTTCGCCAAGATCGACCGCCGGCCCGCTGCCGGCGCCGCGGCCTGAGCCTTCAAAACGCTGCCTGAAATGAAAATGCATGGCGCCGTCTCCGGGGCCATGCATCTTTCACGAATTCGTTTCGGCAGGGTCTTTTGTTATTTTTCGTCCCTGACCTCCCGGACTGCGCTTGGTTCGCTTCAGATGAAGATCATCGTTGCGATGAAGAGGAACGCTGCACTGATCATCAGAACATTCAAGGAATGTGTGAGTCCCATGGCTTACCTCCTTGCGTTTGCGGCCTGATATTACGACCGAAAAAAGCGTGTTGGAAAGGTGTTTTGTTGCTGCGCTGCAACATACGGCCAATGGCGGTCGGTTATTCACAGCGCTAACCTGCTGAATTTCCTCCCTTAATGTGGATGCCACAAAAAATTCACAATCCCTACCAGATGACGAATGCCGACATTGTGCATTTACCATTGTGGCGCAAGTCGGGCCGACGATCCGGCGGATTGCCATGAAACGGCCGGCAGCGCGCTTTGTTCCCGGCTTTTTCAGGCGCGCCGGAAACGGGCGAAAACGCGCCCGTCGAGCACCAGCAGGCCGAACAGCACGAGGGCCATGCCGAGCATGCCCAGCGGCGTCAGTTCCTCACCCAGGAAGAGCATGCCGGCGAGGATGGCGCTCGGCGGCACGAGCAGCGTGACGAGCGACGTATTGGTCGCGCCGGCCGCCGCCATGATTCGGAAGAACAGGATGTAGCCATAGGCGGTCGAGATGAGCGCCAGCGCCAGCACGGCGAGGATGGCGGTCAGCGGCGGCAGGGAAAGCTGCCAGGGCGTGTCGAGCGCGAAGGAGACCGGCAGCATCAGCAGCGTCGAAGCGGTGAGCTGGCCGGCGGCCGTGACCGGCGGGGCGACGCCGCGGAAGCGTTTGCCATAGGTTGCGGCTAGGCCGTAGGAGACGGCGGCGAACACGGGCAGGAGAACGGCCCAGAGTGGTGGGCCGCTGTCACCCGTAAAGGGGGCCAGCGCGCGCGGACCGATCAGCACCGCGGTGCCGACGAGGCCGATGAGGCAGCCGGCGATCTTCTGCGAGGAGAGCTTTTCGTCTTCAGTCATCTTGTTGGCGATGAGCACCGTGAAGATCGGCGTCGTGGCGTTCAAGATGGCGGCAAGCCCGGCGCCGATCTGCGTCTGGCCGAGGAAGATCAGCATGTGCGGCACGGCATTGTTGATGAGGCCGAGCAGGAGGAATTCGCGCCAGCGGGCGCGTAGCGTCGGGTAGATGCCGAAACGGCCGGCAATATAGATATGGAGGGCGAGGGCGGCGATGCCGACGCGCAGCAGCACCAGGGTCGCCGGCGGTATATAGGCGACGGCCACGCGGGCAAAGAAGAAGGAGCCGCCCCAGATCATGCCGAGGAGGGCCAGCAGGCCCCAGGTCTGGATGCTCATGCCCGTTGCTGCCGGGGCGGCGCGCTGTTCCATTGTCCCCTCCCAGGGCATGTCGTCAAAACAGAAACAGCCCGGCATGACCGGGCTGCGTTCTTGGTCTCGTCCTGTCGTATAATACCGGGCGGCGCGGGGCCACCCGATTTCGTCAGAGAGCGGAGAGCAGGGCCTGCGTCGCCCAGCCGTCGGCCGGCAGGCCGAGACGGAGCTGTTCCTTCTGGATCGCGGCGCGCGTGCCGGAGCCGAGGATGCCATCGACCTTGCCGACGTCGTGGCCGAGGCCCTGCAGCTTGGTCTGGAGCTGCTTCATGCCGTCTTCGGAAAGACCCTCTTCCGGCGTGCCGCGCTCATAGGGCGGGGCGCCAGCAAGCCGCGTCGCGAAATAGGCGGCCGACGTCGTGTAGATGAAGGACTGGTTCCATTCGAGATAGATGTTGAAGTTCGGATAGGTGATGAAGGCCGGGCCTTTGCGGCCCTGCGGGATCACCAGCGAGGCTTCGAGATTGCCGAAGGAGGTGTCGCCGTCGCGCGGCGTCACGCCGAGCGCGAACCAGTCCGCGGCCTTCATGCCCGGCTGCAGGCCGGTCTTTTCGAAAGGCAGCACGTCCGGCACGGAGACTTCCTGGATCCAGGGCTGGCCCTTCACGAAGCCGAGATGCTGGATGAATTTCGCGGCCGTCAGGATGGCGTCCGGCGAGCTCTTCTTGACGTCGATATGGCCGTCGCCGTCGCCGTCCACGCCGAATTCGATGATGTCCTTCGGCAGCATCTGCACTTGGCCGATTTCGCCGGCCCAAGCGCCCGTCGTGCCGTTCGGGTCGAGGTCGCCATGGCCGACCATCTCGACGGCGGCGAGAAGCTGCGGACGGAAGAGTTCCGGGCGGCGGCAGTCATGCGACAGCGTCACCAGGGCGTTGCGGGTGTTGAAATCGCCCTGCACGGCGCCGAAGTCGGTTTCCATCGCCCAGAAGGCGGCGATGACCGCGCCGGGCACGCCGAATTCTTGCTCGGAGCGGGCGAAGACGGAGGAGAGGTCCGTCAGCTTCTTGCGGCCGATATCGAGGCGCGACTGGCTGACCGTGCGCTTGGAAAATTCGAGGAAGGTCTGGCGGAAGACGCCCTGGGCGCGGTCACGCGACAGCACTTTCGGGTCGATCGCGGCACCGGCAAGCGCGCGGTCGGCGATCTCGGCGGAAACGCCGCGCGTCAGCGCCTCGGCCTTCACGCCCTGAAGGAAGGCGCTGATATCGCCACCACAGACCGCGGCGGGCTCTGCTGCCGTGCCTGCGGCCGTCTGGGCATGGGCGCCGCCGGCGAGGAGAAGCGCCGTGAGGCTTGCCGCGAGTATCGTCTTCAGGTTTTGCCGCATCGTGAATGCTCCTTGGGTCCGTTGCCCTGCTATCTCAGATTGGCCCGGCTGTCTCAGATGAATGTGACGGAAGCAAGAAGAAAAAGGCAACCTCGGCGTGCTGCCGCTTTTTGTCACGCAATTGTGCTGGAATCAGCGGGAAACCGTCGCCACCCAGGTGTTCCAGTTCTTGGCGGAACCTGCGAAGACGTTGATGTCCGTGTCGCCGGAAATGCCCGGAACCACGCCCGTCGAGGTATATTGCCAGAACGCCCACTTGCGCGACGAATAGATGTTTTCCGGATGCTCGGCCACCGCGCGCAGCCAGAAGGGATAATTCTCGAAATGGCCGACGAGATTTTCGCGGTGGAAGTCGACGGTTGTGTAGATGATCGGCCGCTTGCCGTAATGCGCTTCGAGGCGGTCCATGAAGCGCTTGAGCGCGACGCGTACCTCGTCGGCCGGCGGGCGGGTCTTGCAGGTCGGCGAGGCGGGGTTCCATTCGGCATCCAGCACCGGCGGAAGCTGTACCGCCTGCTTGGGCACATTGGCGATGAACCAGTCGGCCTGCGCATCCGCCGTCGAGCAGAAATAATAGAAGTGATAGGGCGCGTGTGCCACGCCGGCGGCGCGGGCACCGCTCCAGTATTCATTGAACCGGCTGTCCAGACGGTCTGTGCCTTCGGTCGCTTTCAGGAAGGCGAAGGAGACGCCGCCTTTCTTGACGGCGTGCCAGTCGATATCGCCGTTCCACTTCGAAACGTCGATGCCGTGCACCTGATGACGATGCGGCGTGCGGGCGCCAAAATCCTGCGGGTCCTTGTCCTCGAAGCGCGGCGGCACGGAAGCGGTCGCCACGAGATCGTAGTCGGTGGTGGAACAGGACGTGGCGAGGAAGGCGAGGGGCAGGAGAGCCAGAATGAGCCGACGCATGGAGGTCCCGTGTTTCGCGCGTTTACCAATCCTGCCTCGAATGGGGCGGGCCGTAAAGGGGAGCGCGCGAGCAGGTCCCATGACCTATCGCGTATTTTCGTAAAATTACGGTTAGCGGGACGTTAAACCGGGGCGGCGGCTGATGCCGCCGCCCGGATCAATGTCAGAACTTCATGCTGACGCCGAGCATGATCGAATGCGAATCGAGGTCGCCCCGGCGGCCTGCCGCATCGAAGATGTCGGAATTGCCGTAGTCGGTGTAGCGATACTCGACGCGGCCCGCCACCGTGTCGGTGAAGGCCTGCTCGACGCCGGCGCCGACCGTCCAGCCATGCGCCGTGTCCTTCTCCGTCACACCGGCATCGCGGTCCCGGAGTTCGGCGCGGGTGAAGGCCCAGCCGCCCGTGCCGTAGATCAGCGTGCGGTCGAAGGCGTAGCCGAGACGGGCGCGGACCGACCCGCCCCAGTTCGTCTCCGCCTCGTAGCGCGTGCCGCCGGACGAGAAGCGCTCGTTGTTGAAGTCGTGTTTGACGTCGGCTTCGACACCGTAGACCCAACCGTTGTTGAAGAAGTTATAGCCGGCAAAGGCGCCGAGCGCGAAGCCGCCGAGGTCCTGGTCGATGGCTGGCGCCGGGCCGCCCGAATCGGCATTCGTCCAGCCGTAACCGCCGTTCACACCGACATAAAAGCCGCCCCAATCGTAGATGCCGGCCGTCTCGACGATCGGTGTTTCGATCGGCGGTTCGGCAACGGCCATGTCGGCCGCGAAGACCGGAAGCGCACCGGCGGAAACGAGGATGCCGGCGGCACCGAAGATCATGGATTTCATCTGATGGTCCTTCCCACTCGATAGTCGCGCGAAGCCCCACGCACGAATGACAACAAGGCCCCAAACGTCTGAAGCCGGCCATGGTTCCCTGGAGACGGAATCCCGTTGAATCTTGGGGGCGAATGCCAACGCTCCCTTAACACTCTGTCATTCTTTGTCCTCTAGAAACATTCGTGCGGCCGATGCCCGGTCGAATGCGCCCTGTTGTCATGATAACAACGGTTTAGGGTTACATGATGTTGAAAAACTTCTCGCCGAAGATCGAGCAGCGCTATGCGTTGGTGGGATCGGTTTTCGGAGCCTTCCTACCGACAATATGTGTAGCCGCCGACCAGTTTCTGCGCGACCATACGCAGGCCAGCCTTTTCGGTTTTTCCGCGCCGACCGCCACCGCACTTGCCCTCATGCCGGTCTTTTTTGGCGTCGGCTTCTACGAGATCGGCCGGTCGAAGGCGCGGCTCGTCGCGGAACTTCACCAGCGCCGGCAGACGGAACAGCGGCTGACGCACGAGGCCTATCACGACCGGCTGACCGGGCTTGCGAACCGCTTCTGCCTGGAGCGGGACATACAGACGATCGTGGAAGCGAGGGAGGCGGACGATCGTCCCGCCCTCCTGCTTCTCGATCTCGATCGCTTCAAGTTCGTCAACGATAGCTTGGGGCACGATGTAGGCGATGCGCTTCTGGAAGCCATCGCCGGCCGGCTGCGCCATTCGCTGTCAGCAACCGCCGGCGTCTACCGGCTCGGCGGCGACGAGTTCGTTGTGACCATTGCGGGACGCCCGTCTACAGGCAAAATCGAAGATGTCTGCCGCACGATCTGTGCGCTGTTCGAAGAGCCGTTCGAGCTGGTGAGGCATCGGGTATCGAGTGGGTGCAGCATCGGGGTCACCTATATGGAGGCGAGCGATGCCTCGATGTCCGAGCTTCTGAAGCGCGCCGATGTTGCGCTCTACGAGGCGAAGGACATTCCGGGCAGCGGCTTCCGCTTCTTCGATGCGGCGCTCGCCGCCGCCGTTCAGGCGCGCGCGGCCATCGAGCACGATCTCGCCCGTGCCATGGGGGCCGATGAATTCTTCCTCGAATACCAGCCGATCGTCGGCGTCGAAAGCCGCGTCGTGCGCTCCTTCGAAGCGTTGCTGCGCTGGCGGCATCCCGAAAAGGGGCGGATCATGCCGGACCTGTTCATTCCGGCGGCGGAAAAGACCGGTCTCATCCTGCCGCTCGGAAACTGGGTGGTGCGCGAGGCCTGCCGGGAGGCGGCGAAATGGCCCGCACCGGCCGGCGTCGCCGTCAATGTCGTCGGCGACCAGTTCAAGGACCGCGCCTTCGTCGACTATGTGAAGACGTGCCTGGCCGAGGCCGGGCTTGCGCCGGGGCGCCTGACGATCGAGGTGACGGAATCGGTCTTCTCGGTCGACGAGACGGTGATCCGCGAGAGCCTCTGCGAGCTGCGCGATCATGGCGTTCGCGTCGCGCTCGACGATTTCGGCATCGGCTTTTCCTCGATCAACAACCTGCGTGCCTTCCCGATCGACCAGCTGAAGATCGACCGCTCGTTTGCGCGCGCGATGATGGAGAGCAAGCGGGACGCCGACCTGGTCGATATCATCCTGAAGCTCGGCCAGACATTCCAGGTGACGACCACGGTGGAGGGCATCGAATCGGAAGGCCAGCTCGATTTCATCCGCCAGCGCGGCGCTTCCGAGGCGCAGGGTTTCCTGATTTCCGGGCCGGTGGCCGCGCAGGATGTGATGCGCTTCCTTCTACACACGGAAAATCGTCGTTCGGCCTGACGTTGTCACAAGCGCGAAAAGCCTTTTCATGACAGTGGAATCCTGCTTGTCTCGCGACTGGAAGGAGAGGCCGTTATGAGACGATTCTACAGGCTGGCCGCTTGGGTGCTTTCCCTCCTTGCCCTCGTCGTCCTGGTGGGGGCGAGCTGGCTCATCGTATCGCCGCCCGCGCTGCTCAGCGTCGGCTCCGGTTATGCCGCAAAAATCGTCTGCTCCAGCGTCTTCGTTTCCGGCCGCGATCCGGCGCAAGTGCTTGCCGAGGACGTGCAGGCGCCCGGGCATCCGCTGTTGAAGCTGATGCGGCAGGACGTCGATCTCGCCGGCAAGACCGTGACGACCCATTTGCTTGGCCTCTTCGCACCGGGTTATGCCGCCTGGCATGAGGGATTCGGCTGCTCCAGCGTGCCCGACGGCGATTTTCGTGCCGCGCATCAGGCCGTTTCCGATATCGCGCTGCCAAAACTGCCGGTGGCGGACCCGGCCGTGGCCTGGCCGGATGGCGAGGCTGTGACGCTGGACGCAGACCTGTCGGCGCTGCTTGCCGATACGAGCCTCACCGGCCCGGGCATGCGCGCGACCGTAGTGGTGCATGACGGGCGCATCGTCGCGGAAGCCTATGGCGACGGATTCGATGCCAAAACGCCGCTGCTCGGCTGGTCGATGACCAAGTCGGTCAATGCGGCGCTGGTCGGGCAGCTGATGCAGGCCGGGGCGCTTTCGCCGGAGATGAAGGGCCTGTTTCCGGAATGGCGGGAGGATGCGCGCTCGCAGATCACACTCGCCCAGCTTCTCGCCATGGAAAGCGGGCTGGCCTTCAACGAGAGCTATGGCGATGTCGCCGATGTCACGCGCATGCTCTTCCTGGAGCCGGACATGACGCGCTTCGTGCTGTCGCTGCCGCTGGAGGCCAATCCGGGCGAAAAGTTCAACTATTCGAGCGGCACCGCGATGCTGCTCTCACGCCTGTGGATGGGCGCGCTCGGCGGGCGCAGCCAGGCGCTGTCCTTCCCGGCAAAGGCGCTGTTTGCGCCGCTCGGCATGGCGAGCGCGGTGATGGAGCCCGACGAGACCGGCATCTTCGTCGGCTCGTCCTATATGTACGCGACGGCGCGCGACTGGGCGCGGTTCTCGCTGTTTCTGTTGAACGACGGTGTCTGGAAGGGGAGCCGGCTGCTGCCGGTAGGGTTCGTCGGCGCCATGGCGACGGCGACCAAGGCCTCGGGCGGCGCCTATAGCCAGATGCAGACCTGGACCATGGGGCCGGGCCGGGAGAGTGACACGGATTACGGCCTGCCGGACGAAACGTTCTGGATACTCGGCCATGACGGGCAGTCGGCCGCGATCATCCCGTCGCGCAAGCTGGCGGTGATCCGGCTGGGGCTGACGCCGTCGAAACGCGGCTACCGGCCCCAGGTCCTGATCAAGCGCATCCTCGATGTGCTGGATGCGAAAACCGCTCAGGCACCGACCTGAGCGATCCAGTCGTTGAGGTTGTAGGTGTTGGAGATGCGCGCGACCTTGCCGTCGCGGATCTCGAAGAAGGCGCCGGCGGGCAGCACATAGGTCTGGCCGTTCGCCTCCGGCAGGCCCTCGTCGGTGGCGAGGTACTGGCCGTTGACGACGAATTCCGCCGCACCGCGTTTGCCGTCCTCGCTCGACATGATGACGATGTCGGTCAGCGTCTCGCGGTAGCTGCGGTTCATATGCGCCATGAAGTCGCGAAACGCCTGCTTGCCGACCTGCCGGCCGCCCTGGTTGATGTCGTGGACGACGTCGTCGTGCAAGAGATCGAGGAAGGCCTCCATATCCTGCCTGTTGAAAGCATCGTAATAGGCGCGGATCGTCTCTTTTGCTGGCATGTCATCCCTCATATCAATGGCGTCAGGCGGAACCACATCGCCTTATAGCATTGTTCAAGCCTTTGGGAACATTCACGGATCATGCAGATCAAGATCGTCCAGGGAGAAGCCGTGACGCCGCATGTCGCGGACCTCGCGCGGCTGCGCACACAAGTCTTCCGCGCGTTTCCTTACCTCTACGAAGGCAGCGAGGACTACGAGGCCTCCTATCTCGCCACCTATGCAAGGTCGCCAGAAAGCCTGTTCGTGCTGGCGCTCGATGGCGAACGCATCGTCGGCGCCTCGACCGGCGTGCCGATGCCGGATGCGTCTGGCGTTTTTCAAGCGCCGTTCATTGCCGCCGGCATCGCTCCGGAAAAGGTCTTCTATTTCGGCGAATCGGTGCTGCTCTCGACCTATCGGGGCAGGGGGCTCGGCGTGCGCTTCTTCGAGGAGCGCGAAGCCTATGCGCGCCGCCTCGGCCGCTTCGACTGGTGCACCTTCTGCGCCGTCGAACGGCCGCAGGACCATCCGCTGCGCCCGGCGGACTATGTGCCGCTCGATGCATTCTGGGGCAAGCGCGGTTACGTGCACCGCGCCGACTTGCGCACGATGCTGGCCTGGCAGGATATCGGGGAAGAAAACGAAACGGAAAAGCCGATGTCGTTCTGGCTGAAGGCTGCGCGGTAGCGGCTTATCTCAGGCCGGTCTCGTCGAGCAGGCCCTTGCGCTTGGCGTGATAATAATAACCGGCCGCGTAGAGGCGCACCGCGCCGTCGTTCTTGTCATCCGCGACCATCCAGGCGCCGCGCAGGTATTTGCCGGCATATTTGATGTTCGTTTCGGCGTCGAACAGGCCTTCGGCCGGGCCGTCGAAGCCCATGCTCTTGGCCGTAGCATATTTGATCTGCATCAGGCCGTAATGGCCGCGATTATAGGCCTTGGGGTTGTAGGTGCTCTCGCGCTTGACGACGCGATGCAGCAGCGATTCCGGTATGCCGTAGAGTGCGGCATATTTGCTGATGATCGCGTCGATCGGCGTGCCGGACTTCTTGAACGGCTGATCGCCCTGCGGCACGACGAGGCGTGTCTCAGTGGTCAGCACGGCGTTGCTGATGAGCGCGGGCTTGGCCATCGGCACGATCTTGCGGCTCGCGACAAGCTGTTCGAGGCCTTCCGGCTCGCCGCTGTCGAAGCCCGGCTCCATCACCGAGACGCCGATGACCGTGTCCATGGGCTGAACATCGCTCGCCGTGTTGCCGGCAAGGGCAGCCGTCGCGGCGGCTGCACCCGTCATGGATTTCGATTCCGTAAGGGCCGAGACCGGGACGGCACCACCTTCGGCATCGGTCGCAACGGCAACCATGATCGGCGTCGGCAGGGCTTCAGCCGTGTTCTCCGTGCCGGGCTTGGCGGCGGGCAGGGCGGCATAGGCGACTTCGGTCGTCGCGCCGTCCGCAGCGGCAATTTCCGTGGTCGACGTGGGCGACACGGTTTTCGCCGAGGTCGCGTCGTCGGCGACGCTGGCGCAGCCCGCAAGCGTAACAAGAAGGCCTGCGCAGGCAAGCGTGGCAATGCGTGCCGGACGGGAAACGGAAGTATCAGCCATGGTCGTCGCTCTCGGTTTGCCGGGATGCGCGGGCGCTGGAACGCCCGCACGTTTTGCAAATCAATCGGCCGTGGCCGTCCCCGTCCATAGCCGATCAGGCGCGAAGCGGCAACCCGTAGGCTTACCGACGTTTCAGGTGGTCGCCCGCTTGAGGCCGGCGGTGAGCAATCCGGCGCCGATCAAGAGCGTGCCGCCGGTGCGGTTGACGACCTTCTGGACCGATGGTTTGCGGATGGTCTTGCGGGCGGCGGCGGCGAGCAGGGCGTAGGAAAAGGCGTTCAGCGTGGCGAGCACGAGGAAGGTGATTTCGAAGATCACCATCTGCGGCAGCACCGGCTGGGTTAGGTCGAGGAACTGCGGCAGGAAGGCGACGAAGAAGATGATGCTCTTAGGGTTCAGCGCCGTCACCACATAGGCATGGGCGAAGATGCGGAACGGCTTTTCCTCCGCTGGCGCTTCCCCTTCGGCACCGCTGGAGACGGGTGCCCGCCAAAGCTTGATGCCGAGCCAGATGAGATAGGCGGCGCCCACCCATTTCAACACGGTGAAGACGGCGGCGGAGGTCGCAAGCAGCGCGCCGAGGCCGAGCATGGAGGCGGTCATGGCGGTGAAATCGCCGAGGGCCACGCCCGCGACGGTGGCGCCCGCCGTGCGGCGGCCATGGCCGAGCGCATAGGAGATCACGAGGAGGATCGTCGGGCCTGGAATGGCCAGCATGACGGCTGAGGCTGCGGCGAAGGCCAGCCAATGTTCGAAGGACATAAAAAAACTCCCCGGATCAGTATCGATCCGGGGAGCAAGCCATCACGCATTTTGGACGTCAAGGACAATCATCAGTCCGCCGGCTTCCACTTCTGGCCGATGACATCCATCACCTCGCCGAACCACTTGGCCGAGGTGTCGAAGTGCTTGCCGCCCTTGATGCGCGGGAATTCGATGGTGCGGAGCTTCCCGCCCTGGCCCTCGTCATGGCCGGTGACGCCGGAGACCTTGTTCAGCGCGCTTTCGACGGCGAGGTCGGTCATGCTCTGGATCAGGCGCAGGTCGTCGCGATTGGCGGGGGCCGAGCGGGCGTAGTAGCCGGACTTCTGCACCATGGAGCGTTCGGCGCCTAGCAGGGCCGCGAACTGCTTGGAGAACCAGTTGCCGACATTGATCGTGTCGATCTTCACATGGCCGAAGGCGTCGCGCTTGACGGTTTCGCCGGCGGCTTCCCGCTCGGCGACGATGGCGTCGAGGCAGGCGCCTTCCGAGACGAAGAGCGTGACGAAGCCGGCGCGGTCCATGGTGGCCTTCAGGCGTTCGGCCTCGGCCTCCAGGTTGAAGTCCAGCTCCGGCAGGTAGAGGCCGTCGATGTTCTTCAGCTGCTTGTTCATCATGAAGCCGTCGACATATTCGTTGGCGCCGGTCTTCTGGATATAGGCACGCGCGGTGGCGGCGGTGAGCCAGCCGCAATGGCGGCCCATCACTTCATGCACGACCAGCGTCTTCGGGGCGGCACTCTGTTCGTTGCTGACATGGTCGAAGAAGCCGGCGCCGACTTCGGCTGCCGTCCAGGCGCCGAGCGACTGGCGGATCGGCACGACGTCGTTGTCCACCGTCTTCGGCAGGCCGACGACGGTGAGGTTGTAGCCGTTGGCGCCGAGATAGGCGGCAAGGTCGGCGGCCGTCGTGTTGGTGTCGTCGCCGCCGATCGTGTGCAGGATGGTAATGCCGTCCTTGGCGAGGCGCTCGGCGGCCACGCGCAGCGGGTTCTCGCCTTCCTTGACGAGGCCGCGCTTCACGCAGTCGGCGGCGTTCGTCAGCTTGACGCGGCTGTTGCCGATCGGCGAGCCGCCGTAGCGGTGCAGGAGCGGCGCCTTCTCGCGCATGTCCTTGGTAATTTCGATGCGGTCGCCAAGCAGCACGCCCTGGTAGCCCGAGCGATAGGCGACGAGCTCGATCTCCGGTGCGACGTCGCTGTAACGCTCGATGAGGCCTCCGACGGCGGACGACAGGCAGGGCGCGAGCCCGCCGGCGGTCAGCATTGCGACTTTCTGCTTGGCCATAATTCCTCCTCGGCTTCAGCACGTCTAGATGGGTGGGCGTTGTCTAGCGCAGAATCCCCTCAAGGGAAACGGCGCGGTGAACTTATCCGCACTCCATGACGGATTGTCTTTCGTGCTCCACAGGCGAAAATACCGCAGCGCCGGATTTCCGATGCCTCCACTTCATGAGGGCCATCAAAATTTCGTCATCCGGACAAGAAATGCGGGTTCCGTGCCTTGCTTTCCCTGCAATTGTCTGATCAAGATCACCTTATGTTCCAGAATTCGCCCAGTTGCTTCATCAGTGCCGTATGGGATCGCCTCGTCGGCATGGTCTCGGATGCCGCCAGCAACGTGCTGTCCGGCGTGGTGGAAGCCGTGCGTACCCTCTTCGAGGGGGATCCGGAAACGCGCAAGCAGGTTGCCTTCTCGATCGCGATGATCGCGCTTTCCGCCAAGATGGCGAAGGCCGACGGCATCGTCACGACGGCCGAGGTGGATGCCTTCAAGGACATCTTCAAATATCCCGACAACCAGGCGGCCAATGTCGCCCGGCTCTATAACCTCGCGCGCCAGGATGTTGCCGGCTACGAGGCCTATGCGGAGAAGATGAGGGCGCTCTGCGTCTCCTGCGAGAAGAATTGCCCGATCCTCGAAGACATCGTCGATGGCCTGTTCCATATCGCCAAGGCCGACGGTCTGATCCACGAGAACGAGATGGCCTTCCTCGGCCGCGTCGCTGAAATCTTCGGCATGGCCGACGAGCGCTTCGAGCAGATCACCGCGCGCCACGTCCATGTCAGCGGCCGCGACCCCTACAAGGTGCTGGGCGTCAAGCCGAGCGATGATTTTGCCGAGATCCGCAAGCGCTACCGGGTGCTTGCCTCCGAGAACCATCCTGATAGGCTGGTGGCGCGTGGCGTGCCGGCCGAGTTCCATCAGATCGCGAACGACCGCATGGCCGCGCTCAACGCTGCCTATGAGGCGATCGAGAAGGAACGCTGCGCTGCATGAGCGCATTCACATGTGACTATTCCGGTGCGACCGCCGCGCCGTCGCCGAACTTTGGCGAACGGGCGGGCGGGCGCTCACCGGACATCATCCTCCTGCATTATACCGGCATGGCAACGGCAGACGGCGCGCTGAAGTGGCTTCGCGCGCCGGAAAGCCAGGTCTCCTGTCACTACTTCGTGCACGAAGACGGGCGCGTCGAGCAGCTCGTGCGCGAGGCGGACCGCGCCTGGCATGCGGGCAAGAGCATCTGGAAGGGCGAGGCCGACATCAATTCGGCCTCCATCGGCATCGAGATCGCCAATGCCGGCCATCCCGGCGGGCTGCCGGATTTCCCCGAAATGCAGGTGAAAGCGGTCGTCGAACTGTGTCTCGATTGTGGCAGAAGGTGGGAAATCGCCCCCGAGCGGGTGCTGGCGCACAGCGATGTGGCCCCCATTCGCAAGGTCGATCCGGGTGAAAAATTCCCCTGGATGCGTCTCCACGCGGCGGGTGTCGGGCACTGGGTGGCGCCGTCGCCGATCGCCGGCGGGCGCTTCTTCCAGCGCGGCGATTCGGGCCAACCCGTCGAAGCCTTGCAGACGATGTTGTCGCTCTACGGCTATGGCACTGAAATCAATGGCTTTTACTCCGAAAAAACCGAGGGGGACGTCGCCGCTTTCCAGCGCCATTTCCGGCCGGAACGGGTCGATGGCATCGCCGATTTTTCGACCATCGACACGCTGCACAGGCTGCTTTCCGCCCTGCCGCGGCTGGCCGCCTGAGAGCCATTCCGAATATTCGAATATTAAAGACTGTAACAGAAGTTTACCGCTTCGCCACATCCTGACCCGATTGGCCATGTCTTTTCCGGCTGCGTTCAGTGCAGCGCAACATGCGGTCAGGGCCTGATCGCTATCAACGAGGATCGAGACGTTTGCGCGGTCTGTGCGGCTTGAGATGCCGCCGGCCAGGGCTCTGCCTTTGCGCCTTTTGGAGACGAAAACTAGATGAGAAGACTTCTTGCTGCCCTTAGCGCGGCCTGCTTTTGTGTGTCCGTTTTTTCCGCCGGAATGGCGCATGCCGAGGCCACCCACGGGCCGACGAAAAAACAATATCTCTTCCAGCCCTCCGCCAAGGAAGATGCGGGCAGCAAGGCGAAACCCCAGAAGGTTTCCAGCAAGGCGAAATCGCAAAAGGTAGCCAGCAAGACGAAATCCCGCAAAGTGGCGAGCAAGCGCTCCAAGCGCACGACGGTCGTCGACAAGGACGGCGTGGTCGTCGGCAAGCTGAAGACCTTCAACAGCACGACCGGTTATCCGAAGGCGGAAAACCCGCTGACGGCGGACCTGAAGTCGGCAAGCTATTCCAACCTGATCCAGACCTATGCGAAGACCTATGGCGTGCCGGTGGATCTCGCCCATGCCGTCGTTCGCGTCGAGAGCAATTTCAACCCGCGGGCGCGCGGCAGTGCCGGCGAAATCGGCCTCATGCAGATCAAGCCGGCGACGGCGCGTGCCATGGGCTACAGCGGTGGCGCCAAGGGGCTCTACGATCCGGAAACCAACATCAAGTTCGGCATGAAGTATCTCGCCATGGCCCATGAACTTGGCGGCGGCACGACCTGCGGCACGATCCTGAAATACAATGCCGGCCATGGTGCCAAGCGCATGAACCCGGTCTCCAAGCGCTATTGCGGCAAGGTCCAGAGCATCATCGACTAATGTCGACGAGCGAGGTTTCGCGGGCTGGAATCGGCCCGCGAGCATGCTATGCCGTGAGCATTCAGGTGAGGGTGCAGCATGGATCGGCATTTCGATTTCGTCGTCGTCGGCAGGGGCATGATGGGGGCTGCGGCAGCGCGGCACCTGTCGGGAACGGGCGCTTCCGTGGCGCTCGTCGGCCGGGGCGAACCTGTCGACTGGCAAAACCATGACGGTGTCTTCTCCAGCCATTACGACAGCGGCCGCATCACCCGCACCATTGACCAGGACCCCGACTGGGCCCTGCTCGCCAACCGCTCCATCGCGCGCTACCGCGAGATCGAGGCCGAGAGCGGCATCGCCTTCTACGGCGAGACCGGCTGCCTGATCAGCGGTCCCGTCGGCGGCGATTTCGTCAATTCGGTCGAGGCGGTGGCGAAGCGCCACGGGCTCGACGCACCCGTGCTCAACCGCGCGGAACTACGCTCGCGTTTCCCCTGGTTCGACCTGCCGAAAACCTCGGCGGGCGTCTTCGAGGCGAAGGGTGCCGGTTATATCGACCCGCGCAAGCTCGTCGCCGCGCAGATCGTCTGCTTCGAGAAGGCGGGCGGTGTTTCTATTCTTGAGGATGTGGTCTCGGTGACCGATGCGGGCGACTGGGCGACGGTCACGCTGAAGTCGGGCGAGGTCGTGACGGGCGGGCGCGTGCTGGTGGCGACCGGCGGCTTTTCGCGGGCACCAGGGCTGTTGCCGAAGGTGCCGGCGCTGACGATCAAGGCGCGCACGGTCGTGCTGGCGCAGCTTTCGCCGGGGCAGGCGGCAGCTTACCAGGACATGCCGTCCTGGATCGACGAGAGCACCATCCCCTCGGAGCATTTCTACTTCCTGCCGCCGATCGTCTATCCCGACGGCCAGTCCTATCTCAAGATCGGTGGTGACCCGACGGACATCGAGATCGAGGAGGAGCAGGCGATCCGCGACTGGTTCCACGGCGAGGGTGGTCCGGAAGCGGCCGCCCATCTCAAGCGGCTGCTGGCCCGTTCCATTCCGGACCTCGATCCGGTGCGGCTGATTTCCGTTCCCTGCGTCACGACCTATACCGTGCACGGCTATCCCTATGCCGGCTTCGTCGGGGGTGAGCGCGTGGCGCTTCTGACGGGCGGCAACGGGGCGGCGGCGAAAAGTTCCGACGAGATCGGCCGCATCGGCGCGGACCTGGTGATTCGCGGCCGGATGGACGAACCGGACTACAAAACGGATTTCGCCGTTCATTTCCGCTAAGCTCCGTTTCTCTCTGGTCTTTCCGTTCCGCATGGGCTAGTCAGCGCCTGCCAGTTGGCCGGGCAGCCGCGCCTTGCAAGTGCCGAAAGGCCGCAGGGTGAGGAAAGTCCGGGCTCCACGGAAACACGGTGCCGGATAACGTCCGGCGGGGGCGACCCCAGGGAAAGTGCCACAGAAAGCAAACCGCCTTCCTCGGAAGGTAAGGGTGAAAGGGTGGGGTAAGAGCCCACCGCGGTCCTGGCGACAGGGCTGGCAAGGCAAACCCCACCGGGAGCAAAACCGAATAGGGATGACGCGAAACGCGCAAGCGTTTCAGCCCGTTTCCGGGCCGGTCATCCGGGTGGGTTGCAAGAGGCCGGGCGCAAGTCCGGTCCCAGATGAATGGCTGCCACGTTCCGGCGTCAGTCGGAGCCATACAGAACCCGGCTTACAGGCCAACTGGCAAAAAACCTCCTCCGGACGATGATTTTTTATGACGTGCTAATGCGCTGAAATCCTTGGGGTTCGCGCATGCCTTGCTGCGCGTTGAAACGTACGCGGCCGGTGTTTCAGAATGTGTAAATACAAGGCCTTGGGCGGCGTTTTCTAACCATTTGTTAAACTTAACGCCTTATAAACGTTTGACGGTCCGATGACCGGGAAAGAGGTTCCTTCCCATTGACGCCCATATGGTCCCATGGTATCCCAAAATCACACTGCACGAGGACGCATGAGCGTCCGACCATCGCAAAGCTTTGAGGCTAACCGGCTGGGGACGGTGCGACGCGAATGCGTTGCATCTGGGCTGGTCCATGCGCGTGGTGTTGTGTTGGTTATGCCGGGGCGGATGCACAGCGTTCCGGTAGGGGAAGCGGCTGTAGCGTGTCATGAACCGATTCCTGTCGAATGCGACAAACAGGATCGATGCAAAGGGGAGGGTTTCCGTCCCCTCGGCATTCCGTTCCGTTCTGTCGCAGCGCGACATCCGGGAGCTGTACTGCTTTCAGGATTTCACCTTTCCGGCCATCAGCGTCGGTGGGCTGGATTTGCTCGATCGTTTGGAGCGCCAGATCGCCAGCGAGGATGTTTTTTCGCCGAAAGCCAATCGGATGTCGCTCCTCATTCACGGGGGCGGCGTCTTCATGAAGCTCGATTCGGAGGGGCGCCTGCCGGTCACGGATTTCATCCGGGACTATACGGGCATCACCACGGACGTGACCTTTGTCGGTCGGGCGGATCATTTTCAGCTCTGGGCACCGCAAGCATTCGAAGAGACGCAGGCGGCCGCCCGGGAAGAGTTCAGGTTGCGAGGTCTGGGCTCGGGGTAAGACGGAGAATCGGAATGACGGCGGATCTTGGCGGAGGTTTTACTGAAGCCGATGACGGACCGGTCCGTCACATTCCGGTTCTTCTCTCCGAGGTCATCGCGGCGCTCGCGCCCAAACCCGGCCAGGTCATTCTTGACGGCACCTTCGGCGCCGGCGGCTATACGTCTGCCATCCTGGCCGAAGGGGCGAATGTCATCGGGCTCGACCGCGATCCCAACGCGATTGCCGGCGGCCAACCGCTGGTCGAAGCTTCGGGTGGCAGACTTTCCCTCATCCATTCCCGCTTTTCCGAGCTTGCCGATCATGCGCCCGCAGGCGGTCTCGATGGCGTCGTGCTCGATATCGGCGTTTCCTCCATGCAGATCGACGAGGCCGAGCGCGGCTTCTCCTTCCAGAAGAACGGCCCGCTCGACATGCGCATGTCTGCCTCGGGCGTTTCGGCGGCCGATGTCGTCAACCGGGCCAAGGTCTCCGACCTCATCCGTATCTTCGGTTTCCTCGGTGAGGAGAAGCAGTCCGGCCGCATCGCCCGCGCCATCGAGAAGGCGCGCGAAAAAGAACTCTTCACCACGACGCGCCAGCTTGCCAACCTCATCGAGCTGACGACGCCCCGTAAGGCCAAGGACAAGATCCATCCGGCGACGCGCGTCTTCCAGGCGCTACGCGTCTTCGTCAATGACGAGCTCGGCGAGCTCGCGGAAGCGCTGTTTGCTGCCGAGCGTGCCTTGAAGCCGGGCGGACGGCTCGTCGTCGTCAGCTTCCACTCGCTGGAAGACCGGATCGTCAAGAAATTCTTCCAGGATCGCGCCGGAAAGGCTGCCGGATCCCGGCATTTGCCCGAAGTTCACGACAAGGCCGCAACCTTCGCACCAGTCGGGCGCCCTATGGTGGCGGCCAGCGACGAGGAGAGTGCGGTCAATCCGCGCGCAAGATCCGCGAAGCTTAGGGCAGGCGAGCGCACCAGCGCTCCTGCCGGGACGGATGATCTGTCCATTTTCGACCTGCCCAACCTTGCCAGCCTTGAGAAGATGGGAAGCTGAGTGATGTTCCGTACCCTTGATGTCGTGATGATCGCCGTCATGACCGCAGCAGCCACCGTCACCTACTCGATCAAGCACCAGGCCGAGAACAAGCTCGAGCAGGTGCGCAAGCTCGATGCCGAGATCAAGCTGGAAGAAGACACGATCGACCTGCTGAAGGCCGACTGGGCGCTGCTGACCCAGCCGAACCGCCTCAACCGCCTGGTGAAAGCCTACGAGACCGACCTGAAGCTCGTGCCGACCGAATCGACCCAGCTTGCGCAGCCGAGCGAGTTGCCCATGGCGACGGCCGAGCTGCCGGCGCTGGAGCCGGAGAAGGACGAAAAGGTCGCCCAGGACGGCAAGAAGACCAAGAAGAAGACCACGGACGCAATCCAAACCGGATCGGTGGCCAACTGATGTCGTTTCTCTCCCGCATCATGGACGTCAAGAGCAAGGCGCATTTCAACGCCGGCGGCAACAATAACAATAGGACCGGCGGCAATGGCGGCCAGGCCTTCGAGGGCACGCGCAAGCGCACGGGCTCGCAGGCCCGCAGCCGTGTCGCCGTCATCATCTGCTGCTTCGGCATGGTCTATGCCGTGATCGGCGGGCGCCTGGTGCAATATGGCATGGCCTCGCCGGAAACCGTGTCCTCGATCGGCCCGGCCGACCACCTGATGGCCTCGCGCCCCGACATCGTCGACCGCAACGGCGAAATCCTCGCCACCGACATCCGCACCGTTTCGCTCTATGCCGAACCGCACAAGATCGTCGACGCGGACGAGGCGGTCGAAATGCTCGCCACCGTGCTGCCGGAACTCGACCGGCGCGGCATCTACCGCAAGCTCACCTCGAAATCCCGTTTCCAGTGGCTGAAGCGCCAGCTCACGCCCAAGCAGCAGAGCCGCATTCTTGCCCTCGGCATTCCCGGTGTCGGCTTCCGGCCGGAAAAGCGCCGCTTCTATCCAGGCGGCGTCACCGCCTCGCACATCGTCGGCCACGTCAATATCGACAACCGCGGCATTGCCGGCATGGAGCGCTATATCGACAGCCAGGGCCTCGCCGACCTTGCCGCCATCGGCATGACGAGCGACGCCAAGCTGGAGCCGGTTCGGCTTTCGATCGACCTGCGCGTCCAGGCCATCGTGCGCGATGTCGTTGCGACGGGCATGGAGAAATACAAGGCGCTGGCCGCCGGTGCCGTCGTGATGGACGTGCACACCGGCGAGATCCTCGCCATGGCCTCCGTGCCGGATTATGACCCGAACAACCCGGCCGCCGGCGCCAAGGACGGCTGGATGAACCGCATGTCGAACGGCACGTTCGAGATGGGCTCGACCTTCAAGAGCTTCACCACCGCGATGGCGCTCGATTCGGGCAAGGTGAAGCTTACCGACAGTTTTGACGCGCGCGCGCCGATCCGCATCGGCGGCTTCACCATCAAGGACTTCCACGGAAAACACCGCGTGCTGACCGTGCCGGAAATCTTCCAGTATTCCTCGAACATCGGCACGGCGAAGATGGCCGACGTCGTCGGCATTGCCGGGCACAAGGAATTCCTGACCCGCATGGGCCTGCTCACCAAGCTCGACACGGAACTGCCGGAGGTGAAGACCCCGTCGCAGCCGCGCGAATGGAAGAAGATCAACTCGATCACCATCTCCTTCGGCCACGGCGTCTCGACGACGCCGTTGCAGACGGCGGTGGCGGCGGCAGCGCTGATGAACGGCGGCCTGCTCATCAACCCGACCTTCCTGCCGCGCACGGCCGAAGAGGCGAACGAGGTGGCCAAGGTGGTCGTCAAGCCGGAAACCGGCGAGCAGATGCGCTATCTCTTCAAGCTCAACGCAAACGACGGTTCCGGCCGCCGCGCGCTCGTTCCGGGCTTCAATGTCGGCGGCAAGACGGGCACGGCCAACAAGGTCGTCGGCGGGCGTTATTCCAACACGCAGAACTTCAACGCCTTCCTCTCGGCCTTCCCGATCGACGACCCGAAATACGTGGTCCTGACCTTCATCGATGCGCCGCAGACGGGCGAGGGCGGGGGCCGCACCGCCGGCCTTAACGCTGCCCCGATGGTCGGAGAGATCATCCGCCGCTCGGCAGCCCTTCTCGGTGTAAAGCCGAAATTTGGTGAGGACGGGTCTGCCTTGCTTGTGTCTTATTGAATGGAGAAGACGGGACGCCGATTCGGAAGTGAAACGGCGGCCCATGGAAAGCAACAGAGCAGACAATGAAGATCAGTGACCTCGCCGGACCCGAAACCTACGACCTGGGCGCCGCCGCCGCGATAGACATCAGCGGCATAACCAGCGACAGCCGGAAGGTGAAGCCGGGCGACCTCTTCGTCGCCCTTTCGGGCACCAAGGCCGATGGCAGCACCTTCGTTGCCGATGCGGTTTCCCGGGGTGCCGCCGCCGTCGTGGTTTCCACTGGTGCGGCCGTCGAAGCCGCCGTTCCGGTCATTGCCGTTGCCGAGCCGCGCCGTTTCCTGGCGCTCGCCGCCGCCCGTTTCCATGGCCGCCAGCCGGAGACCATGGTCGCCGTCACCGGCACCGCGGGAAAGACCTCCGTCGCCTCCTTCACGCGCCAGATCTGGGCGCATGCCGGCCATGCGGCCGCGATGATCGGCACGACCGGTGTCGTCGCGCCCGGCCGCAACGATTACGGCTCGCTGACGACGCCCGATCCGGTGTCGTTGCATGAACTCCTCGCCGAACTGGCCGATGCCGACGTTACACATGCGGCGATGGAAGCCTCAAGCCATGGCCTCGACCAGGCGCGCCTCGACGGCGTGAAGCTCGCCGCCGCGGCCTTCACCAATCTCGGCCGCGACCATATGGATTACCATCCGACGGTCGAGCACTACATGGCCTCCAAGATGCGGCTGTTCGATACGCTGCTGCCGAAGGGTTTTCCCGCCATCATCTATGCCGACGACGAATGGTCTGGCGTTGCGACGGATGCCGCGCGCAAGGCCGGGCTCGACGTGCGCACGGTCGGCCGCAAGGGCGACTATCTGGCGCTGAAGCGCGTCGAGCATTTCCGCCACAAGCAGACCGCCGAAGTGCATGTCGGCGACGATATCTATGAAGTGCACATTCCGCTCGCCGGCGATTTCCAGGTGGCGAATGCGCTGGTCGCGGCTGGTCTTGCCATGTCGACCGGCGTTCCGGCCCCCGTCGCGATGGCCGCCCTCGAAAAGCTCATCGGCGCTTCCGGCCGCCTCGAACTGGTCGGTCACGCGAAGAACGGCGCGCTCGCCTATGTCGACTATGCCCACAAGCCGGATGCGCTGGAAAACGTGCTGACCTCCGTGCGTCCCTTCACGACCGGCCGCGTCATCGTGGTCTTCGGCTGCGGCGGCGATCGCGACAAGGGCAAGCGGCCGATCATGGGCGAAATCGCCACGCGGCTTGCCGACGTGGTCATCGTCACCGACGACAATCCGCGCTCCGAAGTGCCGGCCACCATCCGCGCCGAGATCATGGACGCCGCCAAGGGCGCGACCGAGATCGGCGACCGGGCGGAGGCGATCCGCAGTGCCGTTCGGATGTTGCAGTCGGGCGATACGCTGATCGTCGCGGGCAAGGGGCATGAGGAGGGGCAGACCGTCGGCGCGGTGACGCTGCCATTCTCCGACCATGCGGAATTGCGCAAGGCCTTGGAGGAGCTCGACCGGTGAAATGGCTCTGGACCAGCGCTGATCTCGTCGCGGCCATGCATGGCCGTCCCATCGGCAACCTGCCGCAGGGCGTGACCGGCATTTCCATCGACAGCCGCGCGATCGGAGCCGGCGAAGCCTTCTTCGCCATCAAGGGCGATCGCGTCGACGGCCATGATTTTGCAAGCTTCGCCGTCGCCAATGGCGCCGCACTGCTCGTCGTCAGCGAGGGCAAGTTGCCGGCGCTCGGCCGGCTCGTGACGCCGATGATCGTGGTGCCGGACGTTCTCCAGGCGCTGGTCGATCTCGGCTGTGCCGCGCGCGATCGCACCGCGGCCCGCATCATCGCCGTCACCGGCTCCGTCGGCAAGACGACCAGCAAGGAGATGCTGCGCCAGGCGCTCGCGCCATCCGGCAGCGTGCATGCCTCCGTCGCCTCCTTCAACAATCACTGGGGCGTGCCGCTGACGCTCGCCCGCATGCCGGAAACCACGGATTTCGGCATTTTCGAAATCGGCATGAATCATGCCAACGAGATCCGCCCGCTGGTCGCCATGGTGCGCCCGCATGTGGCGATGATCACGACGATCGCGCCGGCCCATCTCGGCAATTTCCGCGACCTCGAAGAGATTGCCGCCGCCAAGGCGGAAATCTTCGAGGGCGTTGTGCCGGGCGGCCATGCCATCCTCAACCGCGACAACGAGCAGTTCGCCTTCCTCGAAAAGGCGGCGAAGGCAGCCGGCGTTTCCCACATCCACAGTTTCGGCGCCGATCCGAAGGCGGAGTTCCGCTTGCTCGATTTCATGCCGAGCGCCGAGGGCGGCCTGCTTCGCGCGGCGATCGGCGGGCAGACGCTGGAAGTGCCGATGGGCGCCCCCGGCCGGCACATTGCCGAAAATGCCGTGGCCGTGCTTGGCGCCGTACACCTGACCGGCGGCGATATCGAGAAGGCGATGGCGGGCCTTGCCACCATGCAGGCTGAAAAAGGCCGCGGGCGCCGTTACCAGCTTGCCAAAGATGGCGGCTGGTTCACGCTGATCGACGAAAGCTATAATGCCAGTCCGGCCTCGATGCGCGCGGCAATCGCGCTCTTGCGCGATGCCGAACCGCATGAGGGCGGGCGGCGCATCGCCGTGCTAGGCGACATGCTGGAAATGGGGGAACATTCGCCCTCCGTCCATGCCGGCCTTGCCGAACCGCTGGTCGAAGCCGGCATTGGCGATGTCTGGCTTGCCGGCCCCGACATGGCGGCGCTGAGGGATGCGCTGCCGGAGGGCGTGCAGAGGGAATATCGCGACACCGCCGACGACCTCGCCGCCTTCGCGCTTGGCGCAGTGCGGCCGGGCGACGTGCTGGTCGTCAAATCGTCGAAGGGCACGGGATTTAGCCGCATCGTGGCGGCCCTGCTTGACAAATATCCGGCGTTCTCCGAGAGGGGACGCGAGAGTTGAGGAGGTTCGGCCGGGCTTAAAGCAATTCCAGCAAAAGTGCGAAAGCGGTTTTGCGTCCGGAATTGCGTCAGACAAAAAGCCCGCCGGACCTCGCTTTTTATGTGATTTTCCCATCTCGGCCGGTCACGCCGGGATGATTCGGGGAACCTTTTGGGGAAAGGGTGACAATGCTGCTTTGGCTCGTCGAGCTGGCTGACACCGTTCAGGTGTTCAACCTGTTCCGCTACATTACCTTCCGGACGGGCGCTGCGCTGTTCACCTCGGCCACCATCGTCTTCCTGTTCGGGCCGATGATCATCGCCTCCCTGCGCATCCGCCAGGGCAAGGGTCAGCCGATCCGCGCCGACGGGCCGCAGACCCATTTCAAGAAGGCCGGCACCCCCACCATGGGCGGCCTGATGATCCTCGCCGGCATCGTCGGCAGCGCGCTGCTCTGGGCGGATCTCTCCAACGTCTATGTGGTCGCCACGCTGCTCGTGACGCTCGGCTTCGGCGCCATCGGCTTCTACGATGACTACCTGAAGGTCACCAAACAGACCGACAAGGGCTTTTCCGGCAAGGCGCGCCTCGCCCTGGAATTCATCATCGCGGGTGCCGCCACCTATTTCATGATGCGCGCCTCGCTTGCAACGGGACCGGCCGGCTCGACGTTCGGCTCCTCGATCGCCTTTCCCTTTGCCAAGGATTTCATGGTCAATCTCGGCATCTTCTTCGTGCTGTTCGGCGGCTTCGTCATCGTGGCGGCCGGCAATGCGGTGAACCTGACGGACGGCCTCGACGGCCTCGCCACCGTTCCGGTGATGATCTCGGCCGCCTCCTTCGGCGTCATCGCCTATCTCGCCGGCAACGCGGTCTTCGCGAACTACCTGCAGATCCATTTCGTGCCCGGCACGGGTGAACTTGCCGTGGTGCTCGGCGCGGTCATCGGGGCCGGCCTCGGCTTCCTGTGGTTCAACGCGCCGCCCGCCGCCATCTTCATGGGCGATACAGGGTCGCTGGCGCTCGGGGGCCTCATCGGCACGGTGGCGGTCGCCACCAAGCACGAGATCGTCATGGCGATCATCGGCGGCCTCTTCGTCATGGAGACGCTGTCGGTCATCATCCAGGTCGCCTCGTTCAAGCTCACGGGAAAACGCGTCTTCCTCATGGCGCCGATCCACCACCATTTCGAGAAGAAGGGCTGGACGGAAAGCCAGGTCGTCGTGCGCTTCTGGATCATCGCCGTCGTGCTCGGCCTGGTCGGCCTCTCCACGCTCAAGCTGCGGTGAGGCTTCGATGATCCCCGTCACCACCTTCAAGGGCAAGGCGGTCGCGCTTTTCGGGCTCGGCGGCTCCGGCCTTGCGACGGCGCTGGCGCTGGCCTCCGGCGGTGCGGATGTCACCGCCTGGGATGACAGCGCGGCGAGCGTCGAGAACGCTGCCGCCGCTGGCGTTAAGACCGGGGACCTGCGCAGCCTCAACTGGACCACCATCTCCGCACTGGTGCTCTCGCCCGGCGTGCCGCTGACCCATCCGAAGCCCCACTGGAGCGCCGATCTCGCGCGTACCGCCGGCGTCGATGTGATCGGCGATATTGAGCTTTTCGTGCGCGAGCGCCGGGCGCATGCGCCGGATTGCCCCTTCATCGCCATCACTGGCACGAACGGCAAGTCGACGACCACGGCGCTGATCGCCCATATCCTGAAATCGAGCGGCCGCGATACGCAGCTCGGCGGCAATATCGGCACGGCCGTGCTGACGCTCGATCCGCCGAAGGCCGGCCGCTTCTACGTGGTCGAGTGCTCGTCCTACCAGATCGACCTCGCGCCGACGCTGAACCCGTCGGCCGGCATACTGCTCAACGTGACGCCGGATCATCTCGATCGCCACGGCTCCATCGAACACTATGCCGACGTCAAGGAACGCCTGGTCGCCGGCAGCGGGACCGCGATCGTCGGCGTCGACGACAGCTATTGCGAACGCATCGCCGACCGCGTCGAGCGGGCCGGCACGAAGGTCGTGCGCATTTCCAAGCGCAGCGTGCTCGCCGATGGCATCTATGCCGATGGCGCTCGTCTTGTGCTCGCCCGGGGTGGCGCGACGCATGAAGTCGCCGATCTCTCGCCGATCCAGACGCTGCGTGGCGCGCACAATGCCCAGAACGCTGCGGCGGCTGTCGGCGCCTGCCTGGCAGTCGGCGTCAGCGAAGACGAGATCCGTGCAGGCCTTACCTCGTTCCCGGGGCTGAAACATCGCATGCAGCCCGTCGGGCGCAAGGGCGACACGCTGTTCGTCAACGATTCCAAGGCGACCAATGCAGATGCCGCGGCCCCGGCACTGTCGAGCTTCGAGCGCATCTACTGGATTGCCGGTGGCGTCGCGAAAGAAGGCGGCATTTCCACGCTCGGCGAATTCTTCCCCAAGATTGCCAAGGCCTATCTGATCGGCGAGGCGGCGCCTGCCTTTGCGGCGACGCTCGGCGAAGCGGTGCCGTTCGATGTATCCGGCACGCTGCAGCGCGCCGTCGAGGATGCGGCGGCGGATGCCGGGCGGGATGGGAGCGGCCCCGTGGCCGTTCTTCTATCCCCGGCTTGCGCAAGCTTCGACCAGTACAAGAACTTTGAAGTCAGAGGCGATGCCTTCGTGAAACATGTCGCGGCGCTGCCGGGCGTGTCCATGCTTATTGAAGTTTGAACGGAAGCAATTCCCGTAAACGTGTGCGGCGGCGGCGTTTGGAATTGTTTTGCAACAGAGGAAAGAGACATGGTTAGTCGTGCCGAACGTGGTGCATTGGCGGACTGGTTCTGGACGATAGACCGGTTCTTCCTCGCGGCCTTCATCCTTTTGATGGGCCTCGGCTTCATGCTGTCCTTCGCGGCAAGCCCGCCTGTCGCCGAGCGTCTCGGGCTCGACAGCTTCCACTTCGTCAAGCGCCATGCAGTGTTCCTGCTGCCGGCCATCGCCGTGATGTTCGGCATCTCCTTCATGTCGCCGCGCCAGGTGCGGCGCGCGGCCATGATCCTCCTCGTCATTTCGCTTGCGGCCATGGTGCTGGCGCTATTCTTCGGCGTCGAGGTCAAGGGGTCGCGGCGCTGGATTTCCATCGGCAGCTTCTCCATCCAGCCGTCGGAGTTCATGAAGCCGGCCTTCGTCGTCATCTGCGCCTGGCTGTTCGCCGAACATGCCCGCCAGCCGGAAATCCCCGGCAACCTCTTCGCCATCATCCTCTTCGGCATCGTCGCGGCCCTTCTCGTCGCCCAGCCCGACCTTGGCCAGACCATCCTGACGGCCGCCGTCTGGGGCGGCATGTTCTTCATGGCCGGCATGCCCTGGCTATGGATCATCGTGCTCGGCGGGGCGGCCGTCGGCGGCCTTCTGACGGCCTATACGTTCCTGCCGCACGTGGCGGGCCGTATCGACAAGTTCATGACCGGCGAGGGCGATACGTTCCAGATGGACACGGCGCGCGAAGCCATCATTCGCGGCGACTGGTTCGGCCAGGGGCCGGGCGAGGGCACCGTCAAGCGCATCATCCCGGACAGCCACACCGACTTCATCTTTTCCGTTGCGGCCGAAGAGTTCGGCATCCTGTTCTGCATGGTCATCGTGCTGATCTTCGCCTTCGTGGTGATGCGTGGCCTCAACCATGCCTTCAAGGAGCGCAACGATTTCACGCGCTTTGCCGTCGCCGGCCTCGTCTTGCAGATGGGCACGCAGTCGATGATCAATATCGGCGTGAACCTCGAACTGCTGCCGGCCAAGGGCATGACGCTGCCGCTGATTTCCTACGGCGGCTCGTCGATGATCGCGATCTGCGTGACGGCCGGCTTCATCCTGGCGCTGACCCGCCACCGCCCGGAAAAGCGCGCCTCCGAGCGCAGCCTCTTCCGCGGCGGCATCGTGGCGCCGGCCGAATAAGGGTTTTGCATGGACAAAGGCATCGTTCTTCTCGCCGCGGGTGGCACCGGCGGTCATCTCTTTCCCGCAGAGGCGCTGGCGCATGAGCTGAAGGCCGGCGGCTGGTCGGTGCATCTCGTGACCGACAGCCGCGCGGAGCGCTTTGCAGGGAAGTTCCCGGCGGATGCGATCCATGTCGTGCCATCTGCAACGATCGGCTCGAAGAACCCGATCAGCGTCGCCCGCTCGCTCTTCACGCTGTGGAAGGGCATGCGCGCCGCGCGAAAACTGATGGCGCGGCTGACGCCCAAGGTCGTCGTCGGTTTCGGCGGTTATCCCACCGTGCCGCCGCTGCTTGCTGCCACAGGCATGGGCATCCCCTCGATGATCCACGAGCAGAACGCCGTGATGGGCCGTGCCAACAAGGCGCTCGCCAACCGCGTCAAGGCGATTGCCGGCGGGTTCCTGCCGGAGACCGGCGGCCCCTATGCCGACAAGACGGTGACGACGGGCAATCCGGTTCGCCCCGCCGTGCTTGAAGCCGCGGCCGTTCCCTATGAGCCCTCGACGGACGGCGAATTCCGGCTTGTCGTCTTCGGCGGCAGTCAGGGCGCGCAGTTCTTCTCCAAGGCCATCCCCTCGGCGATTGCCGCCATGGAATCCGCCGATCGTGCACGGTTGAGAATCACCCAGCAGGCGCGGACGGAAGACCGCGACGAGGTGGTGCGCACCTATGCCGAGCTCGGCATTCCGGCCGATGTCTCGCCCTTCTTCAACGACATGGCGGCGCGCATCGGGCGGGCGCATCTCATCATCAGCCGCTCGGGCGCCTCGACGGTTTCGGAAGTCTCCGTCATCGGCCGTCCGGCCGTGCTCGTGCCTTATCCCTATGCGTTGGATCACGACCAGGCGGCGAATGCGGCGGCTCTGGCTGCGGGTGGCGGCGCGAAGGTCATTGCGCAGGCGGAGCTTTCGACGGAGCGGCTTGCCAGCATCGTTACCAAGGCGATGCATGACCCGGCCCGCATGACGGCCATGGCCGAGAGCGCCAGAAAGGCCGGAAAACCGGACGCCGCGCGCTTGCTCGCATCGATGGTTGAGGCTATTGCGGGCGGCAGGACGATCGCACAATTCAAGGGAGAACGGCCATGAAGATGCCGCAGAGCATAGGGCTCGTTCATTTCATCGGCATTGGCGGCATCGGCATGAGCGGCATTGCCGAGGTGCTGCACAATCTCGGCCACAAGGTGCAGGGCTCCGACCAGGCGGAGAGCGCCAACGTGCAGCGCCTGCGCGAAAAGGGCATCGAGGTCTTCGTCGGCCACAAGCCGGAAAATCTCGGTGAAGCCGAAGTCGTCGTCGTCTCGACCGCCATCCGCAAGAACAATCCGGAACTCGTCGCGGCGCGCGAAAAGCTGCTGCCGGTCGTGCGCCGGGCCGAAATGCTCGCAGAGCTGATGCGCTTCCGCAATGCCATCGCCATCGGCGGCACGCATGGCAAGACCACGACGACCTCGATGGTTGCGACGCTGCTGGAAGCCGGCGGGCTCGATCCGACGGTCATCAATGGCGGCATCATCAATGCCTACGGCACCAACGCCCGCATGGGCGAGGGCGAGTGGATGGTCGTCGAGGCCGACGAATCGGACGGCACCTTCCTGAAGCTGCCCGCCGACATCGCCGTGGTCACCAATATCGACCCGGAACATCTCGACCATTACGGCAATTTCGATGCCGTGCGCGCGGCCTTCCGCCAGTTCGTCGAGAACGTGCCGTTCTATGGCTTTGGCGTCATGTGCCTCGACCATCCGGAAGTGCAGGCGATGGTCAGCCGCATCGAGGACCGCAAGGTCATCACCTATGGCGAGAACCCCCAGGCCGACGTGCGCTTCGGCAATATCCGCATGGATGGCGCGACCTCGGTCTTCGACGTGGAGATCCGCCGCCGCCGCACCGGCCAGGTGATTTCGCTGAAGGACCTGCGCCTGCCGATGCCGGGCCGCCACAACGTTTCCAATGCGACGGCGGCGATCGCCGTCGCCCAGCGCCTCGGCATGTCGCCGGAAGCGATCGCCAAGGGACTGGCAAGTTTCGGCGGCGTCAAGCGCCGCTTCACGCTCACCGGCAACTGGAACGGCGTCAGCGTCTATGACGACTACGGCCACCATCCGGTCGAGATCAAGGCCGTGCTGCGTGCCGCGCGCGAGGCCTGTGCCGGCCGCATCATCGCGATCCACCAGCCGCACCGCTACAGCCGCGTGGCGAGCCTGTTCGAGGAATTCGCCGGCTGCTTCAACGATGCCGACACCGTGATGATCGCGCCTGTCTATGCGGCGGGAGAGGATCCGATCGAGGGCGTGAGCGCGGAAGAGCTGGTTTCGCGCATCAAATCCGGCGGCCACCGCGATGCGCGCTTCCTGCAATCACCGGAAGCATTGGCGCCGATCGTCGCCACCATTGCAAAGCCGGGCGACTTTGTGGTTCTCTTGGGGGCTGGCAGCATTACATATTGGGCGCAGGCGCTGCCGAAGGAACTGGCAGACATTTCGGGACAGGTGGCATGAAGCAGGTGGATGGTGCAAAACTACTGGCGTCGCTGGGCGAGGGGATCGGGCAAGTCCGCGGCCGCCTGACGCCGGATGCACCGATGGACCGCGTGACCTGGTTCCGCGCCGGCGGCCTCGCCGAGCTGATGTTCCATCCGCATGATGTCGACGATCTCGTCACCTTCCTGAAGATCGTGCCGGAAGAGGTTCCGCTCACCGTCATCGGCGTCGGCTCGAACCTGCTGGTGCGCGACGGCGGCATTCCGGGCATCGTCATCCGGCTTTCGGCCAAGGGTTTCGGCGATGTGGAGCTTGCCGGCGAAAACCGCATCAAGGCGGGCTGCATCTGCCCGGACAAGAACCTGGCCGCCATGGCGCTCGACCACGGCCTTGCCGGCTTCGAATTCTATTACGGCATTCCCGGTGCCATCGGCGGTGCGCTGCGCATGAATGCGGGCGCCAACGGCGGCGAGACGAAGGATGTCGTCGTCGAGGTGCACGCTGTCGACCGCAAGGGCAACCAGCATGTGCTGAGCAATGCCGACATGGGTTACACCTACCGCCATTCCGCGGCGTCCCCCGACCTGATCTTCACGCACGCCGTCTTCCAGGGCGAGGTGGGCGACAAGACCGAGATCCGCGCCAAGATGGATGCCGTGCGCCAGCACCGCGAGACGGTGCAGCCGATCCGCGAAAAGACCGGCGGCTCGACCTTCAAGAATCCGGAAGGCCATTCCGCCTGGAAGCTGATCGACGAGGCCGGCTGCCGCGGCATGATGATCGGCGGCGCGCAGATGTCGCCGATGCATTGCAACTTCATGATCAATACCGGGCAGGCGACGGGCTACGAGCTCGAATATCTCGGCGAGACCGTGCGCAGCCGCGTGCAGGAGCATTCCGGCATCCTGCTGCAATGGGAAATCAAGCGCCTCGGCAGGTTCATGCCGGGCTATGAGGTAAAGGAATTCCTGGGCCGCGCAACGGCCTGATACGTCGTACCCTTGCTGGGGAGTTTGCGGGCGTTTTTCGAACGTCGCGCCACTCCCTCTCCCCCATCAGGCAAGTGTCTCAAAAACTGTGTGAGGTCGCGCATCCGCTGCGCGACGCGCCCCGCCTTTGCGGGGTGGATGGGGGCATTTCGTGTTCAAAAAACTCTCCGCCGAGTTCATCGGCACGTTCTGGCTGATCTTTTGCGGCTGCGGCAGCGGCGTGCTGGCCGCCGCGGTTCCCGAGGTCGGCATCGGCCTGCTCGGCGTTTCCCTGGCCGCGGGCCTTGCGCTGATGGCCATGATCTATGCGATCGGCGGCGTTTCCGGCGGACACATGAACCCGGCCGTTACCGTGGGCCTGGCGGTCGCCGGCAAGTTTCCCGCCCGCCACATCCTGCCCTATATCCTTGCGCAGGTCGCGGGGGCGACTGCGGCGGCGGCTGTGCTCTATCTCGTGGCGTCCGGCAAGGCGAGCTTCCAGCCGGGCGGCTTCGCCTCGAACGGTTATGGCGATCTCTCGCCGGGCGGCTATTCGCTGGCGGCGGGTTTCGTCGCCGAAGTGGTGCTGATGGCGCTTTTCCTCTTCATCATCCTCGGCTCCACCCATCGCCGCGCGACGAAGGACATAGCGCCCGTCGTCATCGGCCTCAGCCTAACGGTGATCATCCTCGTCTCGATCCCGATCACCAACACCTCGCTGAACCCAGCGCGTTCGACGGGGGTCGCGTTCTTCGCCGAGACGGCGGCGCTGTCGCAGTTGTGGCTGTTCTGGCTGGCGCCGATGCTTGGCGCGGTCATCGGTGCGGTGATCTGGAAGGTGGTCGGCGAGGACGGTTGAGTGGGAGGGGGAAAAGACCGCATGACGGGAATTGTATGATTATTAGAAATCGTGCAGATTTCCATTTTTATTCAGCTTCCGTTCAGAGAAGTTTAGCGACACCTATTCCAATCGCGCGATGGTTGCGTGATTGGCGCTGCTCCAGCGGCGCTCGGAATAGGGGGCTTTCATGTTTAAAAAACTTTCTGCCGAATTTCTCGGCACGTTCTGGCTCGTCTTCGGCGGCTGCGGCAGTGCCGTTCTCGCCGCCGCGTTCCCGGGACTCGGTATCGGCTATGTCGGCGTCTCCTTCGCCTTCGGCCTGACCGTTCTCACCATGGCCTATACGGTCGGCGGCATTTCCGGCGGGCACTTCAACCCGGCGGTTTCCGTGGGCCTGACGGTTGCCGGCAAATTCCCGGCCGCAAGCCTCGTGCCCTATATCGTGGCGCAGGTCGTGGGTGCGGTCGTGGCCGCTGGCGTGCTCTACCTCATCGCCTCCGGCAAGACCGGTTTCCAGGCCGGTGGTTTTGCTTCGAACGGGTACGGCGAGCTTTCGCCGGGCGGTTATTCGCTGACGGCGGCGCTCGTTGCCGAAGTGGTGCTGACGGCGTTTTTCCTGATCATTATCCTCGGCTCGACGCATGGCCGCGCGCCGGTCGGCTTTGCGCCCATCGCCATCGGCCTCGGCCTGACGCTGATCCATCTCGTGTCGATCCCGGTGACGAACACCTCGGTCAACCCGGCGCGTTCCACGGGCGTGGCCCTCTTCGCCGAGACGGCGGCGCTGTCGCAGCTCTGGCTGTTCTGGCTCGCCCCGATCGTCGGCGCGGTGATCGGCGCGGTCGCTTGGAAGATCGTCGGCGAAGACGACTGATCGCAGGGCAAAGAAAGACCCGCCGCGTCGCCGCGGCGGGTTTTTCGATTGTCGAAGGCTCAGACCTCTTCCTTGCCCGAAAGCAGGATGCAGGCGAGCGTGATGAGTGCCGCGATGCCGAGGTAATAGCCGACATAGGTCATGCCGTAATTCGCCTGCAGCCACGTCGCGATGTAAGGCGCGAGCGACGCACCGAAGATGCCGGCGAAGTTGAAGGTGATCGAGGAGCCGGTGTAGCGTACCTTCGTGGGGAAGGGGGCCGCAAGCGCCGTGCCGATCAGGCCGTAGGTCATGCCCATCAGCGCCATAGCAAGAATCACGAAGATGAAGATCGCCGTTTCGCCGCTCGTCATCAGGCCGGGCAGGAAGAACGAGAAGATGCCGATCAGGACCGTCGTGGCGATCAGCACCTCGCGGCGACCGAACCGTTCCGCCAGCTTGCCGGCGATCGGGATGAAGATGCCGAAGAGCACCGAGCCGACGAGCTGGATTTCCAGCGCCTCGACGAAGGGGATGCCGAGCACCTTGATGTTGTAGGACAGAAGGTAGGCCGATCCGATATAGAACAGCACGAAGGTCGCCAGCGCCACGAACGTGCCGAGCACGAGGCTGCGCTTGTGGTTGCGGAAGAGCTCCACGACCGGCACTTCGACGCGCTCCTGCTTCTCGATGGCCTTCTGGAAGGCCGGCGTCTCGGTGATCGACAGGCGCACCCAGAGGCCGACGGCGATCAGCACGATCGACGCGATGAAGGGCACGCGCCAGCCCCAGGCGAGCAGCGATTCCTGCGACATGACATGCAGCAGCAGCCAGAAGACGCCGGAGGACAGGAACAGGCCGACCGGTGCACCGAGCTGCGGGAACATGCCGTACCAGCTGCGCTTGCCCGGCGGGGCGTTTTCGGTTGCGAGCAGCACCGCGCCGCCCCATTCGCCGCCAAGCCCGAAGCCCTGGCCGAAACGGCAGAGCGCCAGCAGCAGCGGCGCCAGGACGCCGATCGTCTCATAGGACGGCAGCAGGCCGATGATGACGGTCGAGACGCCCATGGTCAGAAGCGCCGCGACGAGCGTCGTCTTGCGGCCGACGCGGTCGCCGTAATGGCCGAAGACGATGGCGCCGAGCGGGCGGGCGAAGAAGGCGATGGAGAAGGTCGCGAAGGACGCGAGAAGTGCGGTCGTCGGATCGCTGTTCGGGAAGAACAGCGTCGGGAAGACCAGCACGGCGGCCGTGGCGTAGACATAGAAATCGAAGAATTCGATGGTCGTTCCGACCAGGCTTGCAAAGAGAACACGCGCCGGGGAGTTAAGCCCGGCGCGGTTGGCATGCGTCGCGGTCGGCGACCCGGATGCGAGTGAATCGCTCATCATGGGTGCCTTTTTGATTGTTTTTCCTTGCCGTCTTGGGAGGCAGCAGGGGGCTCATACGCCAACCGACTGGTCGATGAAACAATAAATGTGCCCGAAAGAGCGGAAAATCGTACTTTTCGTGCGCCCGCCCGGCCGCCTTATTTACCAAGGCTTCGCGGTCGCGTTTACCAGCCGCTCTCGCGTCCCGGTTTCGGCCATCCTCTTGCACACTTCGCAACTCTCTGATTCCAGGGAGAGAATCGAAGCGTGACTTGATTCGGCCCGAGGAAAATTTTCTCAGGGTCGCGTCCGGTTAACGAAAGTAAACGCTTCATTAACCTTAATGACGCTCTAGTGATCCCATCTCGTTCGCCGAGTCGGATCGCAGACGCAAATCAGGTCCGCACAAGCGACGAGGGGCAGTGTTGGGACTTAAGTTGGGGGTTCTATGAGCGTGAAGCATGTCGCGATGCTGATGGGTGGTTTTTCGTCGGAACGGCCGGTGAGCCTTTCGTCGGGCAACGCCTGCGCCGACGCGCTTGAGGCCGAGGGCTACCAGGTGACCCGCGTCGACGTGGGCCACGACATTGCAAGCGTGCTGGGCGAACTGAAGCCGGACGTCGCCTTCAATGCGCTGCACGGCCCCTTCGGCGAGGACGGCACCATCCAGGGCATCCTCGAATTTCTCGAAATCCCCTATACCCATTCCGGCGTGCTCGCCTCGGCACTCGCCATGGACAAGGCACAGGCGAAGATCATCGCCAAGGCGGCCGGCGTTCCGATCGCCGAACAGCGGCTGATGAACCGCTTCGATTTCACCTCCGCCCACCCGATGAAGCCGCCCTATGTGGTGAAGCCGGTGCGCGAGGGCTCGTCCTTCGGCGTCGTCATGGTCAAGGAAGACCAGTCGCATCCGCCGCAGATCATCACGTCCTCGGAATGGCGCTACGGCGACAGCGTCATGGTCGAGCGCTACATCTATGGCCGCGAGCTCACCTGCGGCGTTATGGGCGGTGTCGCGCTGGGCGTCACGGAAGTGGTGCCGCAGGGCCACGCCTTCTATGACTATGATTCCAAATATGTGAAAGGCGGCTCGAAACACGTCATCCCGGCGCAAATTTCACCGAATATTTACCAAAAAGTACAAACACTCTCCCTTAAGGCGCATCAAGCGATCGGGTGCCGTGGCGTCAGCCGTTCCGACTTCCGCTACGACGATCGATTCTCCGAGAATGGCGAGCTTGTATGGCTGGAGATCAACACCCAGCCAGGCATGACCCCTACCTCCCTGGTGCCCGAAATGGCCGTTCATGCCGGCCATTCCTTTGGTGAATTCTTGCGGTGGATGGTGGAGGACGCGTCGTGTTTGCGTTGAGCGTCAAGAAGAGCAGGGTGCGCCCCGTCGGACTTCCGGATACGGAAGCCGGTCGCGTGCTGCCGCGCCCGCTGCGCCGGATCGTGCGTTTCCTGGTCAGCCTCGCGGCCGGCCGCATCTATATCCCGAGCCACACCGGCAGCGTCGCGACCGCGCTCTTCCTCGGCGCCACGGGCCTCTACGGCATGTCGCTCGGCGGTCACTCGCAGGATGTCGCCCAGGCCTCCACGACGGCGATCGGCTTTGCCATCGAGGACGTCAAGGTTTCGGGCAACAGCGAGACCTCGGAAATAGACATTCTGGAACGCCTCGGCCTCGACGGCACGACCTCGCTGGTCGCGCTCGACGTCAATGAAGCGCGCAAGCAGCTGATCGAATTGCCCTGGGTCGAGGATGCCTCGGTCCGCAAGGTCTATCCGGGCACCATCGAGATCACGCTCAACGAGCGTGAAGCCTTCGGGATTTGGCAGCACGGCACCGACCTGTCGCTGATCGAGAAGAACGGCAGCGTGATCGCGCCGCTGCGCGACAACAAGTTTTCCACGCTGCCGCTTTTCGTCGGCCGCGATGCCGAGACGGCGGCGGCCGATTTCGCGGCCGAGTTCGATAGCTGGCCGGAAATCAAGGCGCGGGTGAAGGCCTATGTGCGGGTCGCCGGCCGCCGCTGGGATCTGCGCCTCGACAACGGCATCGTCGTGAAACTGCCGGAGCACAATGTGCCGCGCGCCATGGACGTGCTGGCGACGCTGGAAGCGGAGCAGGGGCTCTTGGAGCGGGATATCGCGGCGGTCGACCTGCGGTTGGAAGACCGCACGACGGTCCGTCTGACGGAAGGGGCGCTGGAACGTCGCAATGCGGCGGTCGAGCAGAGGGCAAAGGACCTGAAGAAGGCAGCGAAGCGCACATGAGCATTTTCGGTTCGTCCCATTTTGGCCTGCCGCGCCTGAAGCCGCTTTCCTCCAAGCGGGCGCATGTCGTTTCGGTCCTCGACATCGGCTCCACCAAGGTCGTCTGCATGATCGGCCGGCTGACGCCGCGCGCCGAGAGCGAGATCCTGCCCGGCCGCACGCACAATGTCGAAGTCATCGGCATCGGCCACCAGAAATCCCGCGGCGTGAAGAACGGCGTCATCACCGATCTCGATGCGGCCGAAAGCGTCGTGCGGCTCGCCGTCGATGCGGCCGAGCGCATGGCCGGCCTCACCATCGAAAGCCTGATCGTCAACGTCTCCGCCGGCCGCCTGCAGAGCGACGTCTACACCGCGACGATCGATCTCGGCGGCCAGGAAGTCGACGCGAACGACCTGCGCAAGGTGCTTGCGGTTGCCGGCCAGCAGTCGCTGCGCCAAGACCGCGCCATCCTGCACTCGCTGCCAACCGGCTTCTCGCTCGACGGCGAACGCGGCATCCGCGATCCGCTCTCCATGTTCGGCGACGTGCTCGGCGTCGACATGCATGTGCTGACCGCCGAACGCGCATCGCTGAAGAACCTCGAACTCTGCATCAACCGTGCGCACCTCTCCGTCGAGGGCATGGTTGCGACGCCCTATGCGAGCGGCCTTTCGGCGCTCGTCGACGACGAAGTCGAGCTCGGCTGCGCCTGCATCGACATGGGCGGCGGCACGACGACGATCTCGGTGTTCGCCGAAGGCAAGCTGGTGCATTCCGATGCGGTCTCGCTCGGCGGCCACCACGTCACCACGGATCTTGCGCGCGGTCTTTCGACCCGCATCGAGGATGCCGAACGCCTCAAGGTCGTGCACGGCTCGGCGCTGCCGAATGCCAGCGACGACCGCGACATCGTCACCGTCCCGCCGATCGGCGACGACGACCGCGACCAGCCGACCCATGTGCCGCGCGCGCTGCTGTCGCGCATCGTGCGTGCCCGCATCGAAGAGACCATCGAGCTCATCCGCGACCGCATCCAGCGCTCCGGCTTCTCGCCGATCGTCGGAAAACGCATCGTGCTGACGGGTGGCGCCAGCCAGCTTACCGGCCTGCCGGAAGTGGCCCGCCGCATCCTCGCCCGCAACGTCCGCATCGGCCGCCCGCTCGGCGTGTCCGGCCTGCCGACGGCGGCGAAGGGACCGGCCTTTTCGACGGCGGTCGGGCTGATGATCTATCCGCAGGTGGCGGAACTGGAAGAACACGCTGTGCAGGGCGGCATGCTCTCGCAGCTCACGGGTGGCAACGGCCGTATCGCCCGCATGGGCCAGTGGCTGAAGGAAAGTTTCTGACGGGTTTCCCGGCGGCGTAGTGCCGGGAAAGACCGACATCTGAGTTTTGGGAATAGACCGGCTGGGCGAAGCGGCCGGAAACGAAAGGAACACTGCAATGACTATCAAGCTCCAGAAGCCGGACATCACCGAGCTGAAGCCCCGCATCACCGTCTTCGGCGTCGGCGGCGGCGGCGGCAACGCCGTCAACAACATGATCACCGCGGGCCTGGAAGGCGTCGATTTCGTCGTTGCCAACACCGACGCCCAGGCGCTCACCATGACCAAGGCGACGCGGATCATCCAGATGGGTGTGGCCGTCACCGAAGGTCTCGGCGCCGGGTCGCAGCCGGAAGTCGGCCGCGCTGCCGCCGAAGAGTGCATCGATGAGATCATCGACCACCTGAACGGCACCCACATGTGCTTCGTCACCGCCGGCATGGGCGGCGGCACGGGTACGGGGGCAGCACCGGTCGTCGCCCAGGCCGCCCGCAACAAGGGCATCCTGACGGTCGGCGTCGTCACCAAGCCGTTCCACTTCGAAGGCGGCCGCCGCATGCGCCTTGCCGAAGAGGGCATCCAGGAACTGCAGAAGTCGGTCGACACCCTGATCGTCATCCCGAACCAGAACCTGTTCCGCATCGCCAACGACAAGACCACGTTCGCCGACGCCTTCGCGATGGCCGACCAGGTGCTCTATTCGGGCGTCGCCTGCATCACCGACCTGATGGTCAAGGAAGGCCTGATCAACCTCGACTTCGCCGACGTCCGTTCGGTGATGCGCGAGATGGGCCGCGCCATGATGGGCACGGGCGAAGCCTCGGGTGAAGGCCGCGCCATGGCCGCTGCCGAAGCCGCGATCGCCAACCCGCTGCTCGACGAAACCTCGATGAAGGGTGCGCAGGGCCTGCTGATCTCGATCACCGGTGGCCGTGACCTCACCCTCTTCGAAGTCGACGAAGCCGCAACCCGTATCCGCGAGGAAGTCGATCCGGACGCAAACATCATACTCGGCGCTACCTTCGATGAAGAGCTCGAAGGCCTGATCCGCGTTTCCGTTGTTGCAACCGGTATCGACCGCGCGGCCTCGGAGGTGGCTGCACGTAATGCTGACTTTCGCAACCTCAGCAAGCCGGTAGTTCGCCCGTCCGCCGCCGTTCCGGTCCAGGCCGTCGCACCGGCTCCCCAGCCGGTCGCCCAGCAGCCCGTCATGCAGCAGCCGGTCGTCCAGCAGCCGATGGTCGATCCGATCGCCGAAGCCATCCGCGCCTCGGAAGAGAGCCTCGAGCGCGAGCTTGCCATTCCGGTAAGCCGCCCGGCGCAGATGCAGCAGCCGGTCGCTTCCATCCAGGAAGAGCCGCGCCTGCAGAACCGCCTGTTCTCCGCCCCGGCCGAAACGCCGGTGCAGCGCCCGGTCCAGCAGCAGCCGGTGCAGCAGGCTCCGGTCATGCAGCAGCGCGTCGAGCCTGCCGCTCCGATCATCCGCCAGGAGCCGCAGACCATGCGCATGCCGAAGATCGAGGATTTTCCGCCGGTCGTGCAGGCAGAGATGGACCACCGTTCGGCCCAGCAGCCGGTCGCCTCGCACCACGAAGAGCGTGGTCCGATGGGCCTCTTGAAGCGCCTGACCTCGTCGCTCGGCCGTCATGAGGAAACGCAGGCCGCCCAGGAGCCCGCGGCACCCGCCCAGCAGCAGCGCCGCCCGCTCTCGCCGGAAGCCAGCCTCTACGCCCCGCGTCGCGGCCAGCTCGACGACCACGGCCGCGCCAACCCGCAGCCGCGTGCGCTCGGCGAGGACGACCAGCTGGAGATCCCGGCGTTCCTCCGTCGCCAGTCGAACTGAGGCCGCCCGCAGGGTCGTGTTACAGAATGCCCGGATTTAGGTCCGGGCATTTTCTATTGTGCTTTATCTTCAAGGGCTTGAGGGCTGAAGCAAGCGTAACAAAGCGAAAGAAACAGTGATTTGTCTGACACTGAGGGACCTACTACATTCAGCGTGGGCACAGGGGCCAGTCAGGAATCGGATCGTCGGCGCAAGCCGGAACGCACCAAATCACTCCAGACTTTCGGGCGAACTTTGTCGGTGGGCGCAACGCGCCCGGCCAAGGGTATCCTTGGGCCGTGAAATAAGATGTCGGCGAAGAATCAGCCGATAGTAAGACGAGGCGAATGCACATGACGATCGGTATGCTCGGTTTCCAGACGACGATTTCCCACCCGGTGACGATTGCCGGGACGGGCGTCCATTCCGGCGCAGCCGTGTCGATCACCTTCAACCCGGCCGAAGCCGACTTCGGCATCGTCTTCCAGCGCCAGCATGACGACGGCACGGTCAGCGAATATCGCGCGGTCTCCTCGCAGGTCGGCAACACGGATCTCTGCACGGTTCTCGGCTTCTCGCCGACCACGTCGATCGCCACGGTCGAGCATGTCATGGCCGCGCTCTATGCGCTCGGCCTCGACAATGTGCTGATCGAGGTGCACGGTGCCGAAATGCCGATCATGGACGGCAGCTCCGCGCCCTTCATCGACGCGATCGACCAGGTCGGTCTCATCCCGCTGTCGGTCAAGCGCCGCTACATCCGAATCATCAAGCCGGTTCGTGTCGAGGCAGGCGCCTCCTGGGCCGAGTTCTCGCCTTATGACGGCACGCGATTCGAAGTGGAGATCGATTTCGACTGCCCGCTGATCGGCCGCCAGGCCTGGAAGGGCGACCTGACGCCGCTGACCTTCCGCAACGAATTGTCGCGCGCCCGCACCTTCGGCTTCATGCGCGATGTGGAAAAGCTCTGGGCATCCGGCCATGCACTCGGCTCGTCGCTGGAAAATTCCGTCGTCATCTCCGACGACAACACGGTCATCAACGTCGAGGGCCTGCGCTACGCCAAGGACGAGTTCGTGCGCCACAAGACGCTCGACGCCGTGGGCGACCTGGCGCTTGCCGGCGCGCAGTTCATCGGCTGCTACCGCTCCTATCGCGGCGGCCACAAGATGAACGCCTATGCGCTGAAGGCGCTGCTCAGCGACCGCACCGCTTATGAAGTGGTCGAAGCGGCCGTCCCGCGCTCGCGCGCCGGACAGCGCGAACTGATCGCCGTCAACGCGCCGGAATTCGCCCCCTGGTCTCTTTGAAGCCAGTGGCCGGTTCCGGTTGCCGCTTTCCCGACACCTCCGCCATAAAAATGCGTTAATGCGCCGGCATGGCGTTGCGGTCTTCAGGCATTTGGAGATAGAACGCGGGGCGCGCGTGTGTCGGGCTGACCGCATGGGGCGCCGTTGAACTGGGATTATCACATGGTTGTTGCAGGGTCTGTTGGTGTGAAGAAGACGGCGCGCATTGTCTATCTTACGCTTTTCGCGGCGGGATCCTCCGTCGCTCTTTCCGCATGCCAGTCGGATCCGGACATCGACATCACGAAGCTTTCGGCAGAAACCGAATCTTCCGATACGCTCTACAATCAGGGCCTTGCCAACCTCAATGCCGGCAAGGTGACGGAGGCGGGCCGCAAGTTCGAGGCCGTCGACCGCCAGCATCCGTTCTCCGAACAGGCGCGCAAGGCGCTCGTCATGTCGGCCTTCACGAATTATCGCCAGGGCCGCAACGAAGAGGCGATCGCCGCCGGCAAGCGTTACCTCAATCTCTATCCGGGTTCGTCCGATGCGGCCTACGCGCAATATATCGTCGGCCTGGCCTATTGGAAGCAGATCCCGAGCGTGACGCAGGACCAGCGCGCCTCCGCGCAGACGCTGGAAGCCATGCAGGCCGTCGTCGAGAACTACCCCGATTCGGAATATGTCGAGGACGCGCAGACCAAGATCCGTTTCGCCCGCGACCAGCTCGCCGGCAAGGAAATGCAGGTCGGCCGCTACTATCTCGAACGCAAGGAATTCATCGCGGCTGCCAGCCGCTTCCGCGTGGTCGTCGAAAAGTACCCGATGACCAACCAGATCGAGGAAGCGCTCGCCCGTCTCGTCGAGACCTATTATGCAATGGGCGTTGAGACCGAGGCGCAGACCGCCGCCGCCGTGCTCGGCCATAACTATCCCGATAGCCAGTGGTATGCCGACAGCTACAAGCTGCTTCAGTCCAAGGGTCTGGAGCCGCGTGAAAACAGTGGGTCCTGGATTTCGCGTGCAGGCAAGAATCTGCTCGGCGTCTGACGCAAAAGAGATATGACAGGGCCATGCTGGCGCAGCTATCGATCCGCGATATCGTCCTGATCGAACGGCTCGACCTTGCGTTCGAGCCCGGTCTCTCCGTGCTGACGGGCGAGACGGGCGCGGGTAAATCCATCCTCCTCGACAGCCTTTCGCTGGCGCTCGGCGGGCGCGGCGATGGTTCGCTGGTGCGCCACGGTACGGAGCGCGGCCAGGTGACGGCCGTGTTCGACGTGCCGAACGCCCATGCCGCCCGGGCGCTTTTGCGCGACAACGGCATCGACGACGATGGCGACCTGATCTTCCGCCGCCAGCAATCCGCCGACGGCCGCACCAAGGCCTATGTCAACGACCAGCCGGTCTCCGTGCAGTTGATGCGCCAGGCCGGCCAGCTTCTCGTCGAAATCCACGGCCAGCACGACGATCGCGCGCTCGTCGATACGGATGCGCACCGCCTGCTGCTCGACGCCTTCGGCGGTCTTGGCGAGGCGGCGACCGAGGTCGGCACGCTCTACCATCGCTGGAAGGAGGCCGAGCGCACGCTGCGGCGCCACCGCGACAAGGTCGAGGCCGCCGCCCGCGAGGCCGATTACCTGCGCTCCTCCGTCGACGAACTGGAAGCGCTCTCGCCGCAGGACGGCGAGGAGGATGCGCTGGCGGAAGTGCGCGCCCGCATGATGAAGGCCGAGCGCATTGCCGGCGACATCAACGAGGCGAGCGAATTCCTGAACGGCCATGCCTCGCCCGTGCCGCTGATCGCCGCGCTCGTGCGCCGGCTGGAGCGCAAGAGCCACGAGGCGCCGGGCCTGCTGGAAGAAACCGTCGAGCTGCTCGACCAGGCGCTGAGCCAGCTTTCCGACGCGCAGATGGCCGTCGAGGCGGCTCTGCGCAAGACGGAATACGACCCGAAAGAACTGGAGCGCACGGAAGAACGCCTCTTTGCGCTGCGCGCCGCGGCGCGGAAATATTCCGTGCCCGTCACCGGCCTGCCGGCGCTTGCAGCGAAGATGATCGCCGATCTGGCCGACCTCGATGCCGGCGAGGAGAAGCTGGTGCAGCTCCAGGCGCGGCTCACCGAGATGCGCGCCGCCTTCGAGCTTGCCGCCCGTTCGCTTTCTGAAAAACGCCACCACACGGCCGAGGCGCTCGCCGCCGCCGTCATGGCGGAACTGCCGGCGCTGAAGCTGGAGCGCGCGCGCTTCACCGTCCAGATCGCCACCGATCCTGAAGGTGGTGCGGAGGAGGGGATCGACACGGTCGAATTCCACGTCCAGACCAACCCCGGCACGCGTCCGGGCCCCATCATGAAGGTCGCATCGGGCGGCGAACTGTCGCGTTTCCTGCTGGCGCTGAAGGTGGCGCTGGCCGACCGCGGTTCGGCCCCCACGCTGGTCTTCGACGAAATCGACACCGGTGTCGGCGGCGCCGTCGCCGATGCTATCGGCCAGCGCCTGAAGCGCCTTTCCGCAACAGTGCAGGTGCTCTCTGTCACCCACGCCCCCCAGGTCGCCGCGCGCGCGGCGACGCATCTGCTGATTTCCAAAGGCCCCGTCGAAGGCAGCGAGACCGTCGCCACCCGCGTCGCCCGCATGGACGACAGCGCCCGCACGGAAGAAATCGCCCGCATGCTCGCCGGCGCCTCGGTGACCGACGAGGCGAGGGCTGCGGCGGCGCGGTTGTTGTCCGGCGGCGTCTGAGCATCGCTCCCATCTTTCCTTTCGCCAAGTTTGCTCTAAAACGACTCCAAATCCGGAGCATGCCATGGCGAACGCGAAAACACCCGTCGAGACCCTGACCGAAGAAGAGGCTGCGGCCGAGCTGGCCTTTCTGGCGGCGGAGATCGCGCGCAATGACGAGCTCTATCACGGGCAGGATGCGCCTGAGATTTCGGATGCCGACTATGATGCGCTGAAGCGGCGCAACGAGGAGATCGAGGCGCGTTTTCCGGCGCTGGTGCGCGATGACAGCCCGTCGCGCCGGGTGGGTTCCGCACCGCTGCCGACCTTCGCGCCGATCACCCATTCCCGCCCGATGCTGTCGCTCGACAACACGTTTTCCGACGAGGACGTGCGCGATTTCGTCAATTCGGTCTACCGCTTCCTCGGCCGCCTGCCGGACGAATCGATCGCCTTTACCGCCGAGCCGAAGATCGACGGGCTTTCCATGTCGATCCGCTACGAGAACGGCCGGCTGGTCAGCGCCGCGACACGCGGCGACGGCACGACGGGCGAAAACGTCACGGCCAATGTGCTGACCATCGGCGAAATCCCCAACCGCCTGCCGGCCGGCGCGCCTGACGTCGTGGAGGTGCGCGGCGAAGTCTATATGGCCAAGAGCGACTTCCTGGCGCTGAACGAGAAGATGGCGGCGGACGGCAAGCAGACCTACGTCAACCCGCGCAACACCGCCGCAGGCTCGCTGCGCCAGCTCGATGCCACGGTGACGGCGAGCCGCAGGCTGCGCTTCTTCGCCTATGCCTGGGGCGAGATGTCGGCTATGCCGGCCGATACGCAATATGGCATGATCGAGGTGCTGAAATCCTGGGGTTTCCCCGTCAATCCGATGACGAAGCGGCTGTCGCGCGTGGATGATATCATCGCGCATTACCGCGAGATCGGCCTTGCCCGCCCGGATCTCGACTACGACATCGACGGCGTCGTCTACAAGGTGGACGAGTTGGCGCTGCAGGAGCGGCTCGGTTTCCGCTCCCGGTCGCCGCGCTGGGCGACCGCGCATAAATTCCCGGCCGAGCAGGCCTTCACCACCGTGGAGAAGATCGACATCCAGGTGGGCCGCACCGGCGCGCTGACGCCCGTCGCGCGGCTCACGCCCGTTACCGTCGGTGGCGTGGTCGTCACCAATGCGACGCTGCACAACGCCGACTATATCGAGGGCATCGGCAATAGCGGCGAGCGTATCCGTGCCGAGGGGCACGATATCCGCATCGGCGACACCGTCATCGTGCAGCGCGCGGGCGACGTGATCCCGCAGGTGCTGGACGTGGTGATGGAAAAGCGGCCGGCCGATGCCGTCGCCTACGAATTCCCGAAAACCTGCCCGGTCTGCGGCAGTCACGCGGTGCGCGAGCGCAACGAAAAGACGGGCCGGCTCGATTCGGTCACGCGCTGCACCGGCGGCTTCGTCTGCCGCGCGCAGGCGGTGGAGCATCTCAAGCATTTCGTCTCGCGCAACGCCTTCGATATCGAGGGGCTGGGCTCGAAGCAGATCGACTTCTTCTTCGAGGCGGAGGACCCGTCGCTGACGATCCGCACCGCGCCTGATATTTTTACGCTGGAAAAGCGGCAGGCGGATTCGCTCACCAAGCTCGAAAACATCGACGGCTTCGGCAAGGTGAGCGTGCGCAAACTCTACGACGCCATCGATGCGCGCCGGTCGATTTCCCTCAACCGCTTCATCTACGCGCTCGGCATCCGCCATGTCGGCGAGACGAATGCCAAGCTTCTGGCGCGTGCCTACGGCACGTATGCCGCTTTCGCGGAAGCGATGACGGCGTCCGTCTCGCTCTCGGGCGAGGCCTGGAGCGAGCTCAACAGCATCGACGGCATCGGCGAGGTTGTCGCCCGGGCGATGGTGGAGTTCTACAAGGAGCCGCGCAATCTCGACGTGATCGGCCGGCTGTTGCAGGAGGTGACGCCGGAGGCTGCCGAAGCGGTGGTCGTCACCTCAAGCCCGGTCGCCGGCAAGACGGTGGTGTTCACCGGCTCGCTGGAGAAGATGACGCGTGACGAGGCGAAGGCGATGGCCGAGCGGCTGGGCGCCAAGGTGGCGGGCTCGGTGTCCAAGAAGACCGATCTCGTGGTGGCAGGACCGGGCGCCGGCTCCAAGCTCGACAAGGCGAAGGAATTCAATGTCGAGGTGATCGACGAGGACGGCTGGTTCGAGCGGATCAAATCCTAATTCTGGGGGACAGTGACGGTCGAGCCGCGCACGAGGAAGCGGCCGTCGAAGGTCATCGGCACGCCCTGGCCTGCATTGTAGTCGAGCGTGCCGCCAAGATAGGCGTGCATGTGCAGGTGCGGTTCGGTCGAGTTGCCGGAATTGCCGACGCGGCCGAGCGCCTCGCCTTCGCTGACGATGGAACCGGCCGCGACCGCAATCGAGCCCTTGCGGAAATGCGCGAGCAGGATGCGCGCCGTGCCGCAGGCGAGGATGACGTGGTTGCCGGCCGGCTGCTCGGTGTTGGTTTCGAAGATGCGGTTGTCGTCGACGCCGTCATGGATCGAGATTGCGACGCCGGTGCACGGGCTTTTCACCTCCCGGTCGAAGATCTCGTAGTCGGACAGCTCTTTCGGCATCAGCCCATCGGCGCGGGCGCCAAAGCCGTTGAGCGCGACGATATCGAGCGCGAAGCGCTGGCTCTGGTCGGCGTGGTGGTTGTTGATCGCCGTGGCGCTGCCGCCCTGGCCGATATAGTAGTGGCCGGCGGCAAAGGGGAAGGCGAGCTCCACGGCGCTATCCTGATAGCCGTAGCCCGACAGCGCGCGGGCGGTGAGCGCCAGGAAGAACACCGCCATCGCCGCGGTAAAACCATGCGCGCGCATCGTCGAGGGCGAGCGGTTCCAGTCGCGGCCGCGCAGGCGCTGGTAGGAGAGGGCGGCGCAGGCGGTGAAGGCGACCGGCAGCAGGATCGCCAGCGTGGTGCTCAGAAAATCCCAGCGGCCGATGACGGGGATGAAGGCGAAATAGGATGCGCCGTAGAGCACGCGCATGATCCAGCCCAGCCTGTCGGGCGGGCGCGGCAGCCATAGCCATAGAAGAAAGAAGGCTGGCAGGAGGACCTGCGTCGTCAGCAGGATGAGAAGGGGCATTTCCATGGTTCGAGCCTTGCGGGATCTGCCATGCCCTTTTCTCGCGGGCGGACACGGACGGTTGCCTCCTGCTCAATCCATCGGGGCGAAATTGGTTCCACCTTGCCGGCCACCGTCCACAGCTTGTCGTTGACTTACGGATCGGTATATCCCGCCGGACGGATATCGAGCGTGCGGCCGGCCGGATCGGCCTGGAACAGGATGGCGCCGGTCGCTTTCGATTCGGCTGCGACATAGTCGAAGACGACATGGTTTTCCTCGATCACCCTGTCGCCCTCCGTCAGCCGGCCGATGACAGTGACGGCCGCGGCGGTGGTGGTCGCGGTATTGTAGATGTCGAAGGTGACGCGGTGGCCGGTCGCGGCCTTTTCCGTCGTCAGCACGGTGATGGAGAGGTCCGGCGGCGTCGCCTCGCGGGTAAAGGCCTCCCAGCCAAGCCAGCCGAGCATGCCGGCGATGAGCACGGCGGAGACGAGGCCGGTCAGCCATTCGATCCAGTGCGGATCGTGGCGTTCCTGGTGGCGGCCCTTTTCGGTCTTCGTCATGGTCGCCTCACAGGATGAGCCGCGCGGCGGCAGCGCCGAGCGAAGCGGGAAAACCGAGCACGATGACGGAGAGCATGATCTCGACGGCGGAACTGTCGCCGAGGCGCTCGAAGATCCACAGCGTGAAGACGCTGATCGACAGCGCGATGACATAGCCCGGTAAGGTGAAGCGCACGAAGGCGTGCCACCAGGGGGTTTCCGGCGAGAGTTCGTGCCCGCCGGTAAAGGACACCGCATAGACGAAGCCGTGCATGAGCGCGATGGAGAGGACGGTGACCACGATGGCGTGCCAGATCGTCATCTTGTAGGCGAGCACCATCATCTCGTCGGTCGGCGCGATGTTGAGCGAGAGGAAGAGCGCGCCTGCTCCCATCATCAGGAGTTCGGCGGGGTAGCGCGTTTCCTTCGCGTCGTCGCTGTCCTTGTCGTCGTCATGGCCGAGCTGGCTGCGGCCGAGCATGGCGCCGATGCTGGCGGGCACCGATTGCAGCGCGACCTTGCCGACGAGTTCGCTTGCCGGCATGCCGCCTTTCAGCAGGCCTAGCGCCGACAGCACGACGAGGCTGGTGAGAATGCCGATGCCATAGGCGATGATCGCGTCGCGGAACGCCTCGCGCCAGGTGAAGGTCTCCTCGAAGCCGATGCGATGGGCGAGCAGCACGAGCAGGGGAATGTTGATGAGGAGAAGCAGCAGCAGGCGTTCGCGCGCCATATAGAAGCCGAGATACCACATTTCCATGGTCATCAGCATGGGCAGCGCCAGGAACAGCGCGCCGGCGACGCCGCGGCCGAGGCCGGTCACGAAGCGGCTGAATTCACTTCTCTCGTCCCGGGCGGATGCCGCTTCGCCTGCCATTCAAAAAACCCCCCACGCAAAAGCGCGAGGGTAACGCGGCGCGGTCATGATAGTTCCGCGCCGCCGAAGGCCGTCAGGAGTAATCCGGCTTCTTTGCCTTGGGCTTGCGCGGGGCGCCGTCCGGCTTGGCGAATTTTTCATCGCGTTTGCCCTTGAAGGGCTTTGCACCGGTGAAGGGTTTTGCCGGCTTCTTGCTGTCGCCGTCGCGGTCCTTCCAGTGCGGCTTGGCGGCGGCACCCGCCGGCTTGTCGCCGTCACGCTTCTCGAAACGCGGCTTCTTGTCGAATTCGCCCTTCGGCTTCCAGTCGGGGCGGCGCTCCGGCTTGTCGTAGCGCGGGTTCTTCTCGCCGGGCATGCGCTCATAGGGCTGTGGGGTGAGATCCGGCTGGCCGTCGAGCTTCGTCACGCGGATGCCGCGCTCCAGCATGCTGGTCGGGCCGAGATGGCCGAGGAAACCATCGGCGGCGGCGGCGGAGAGTTCCACGAAGGTCTCTTCCGGCTGCATCTTGATCGCGCCGATCTCGTTCTTGGTGATGTTGCCGTTGCGGCAGAGCATCGGGATCAGCCAGCGCGGCTCGGCGCGCTGCTTGCGGCCGACCGAGACGGAAATCCAGACGCTGGAGCCAAAACCGTCGCGCGGGCGCTTGGTTTCGGCCGGGATGAAATCGTTGCCGCGTTCGCGCGGCTTGCGCTGTTCGAGCGAGACCTCGATCAGGTCTTCCGGCGCCGAACGGCCGGCCTTGAAGAAGCGGGCGACGGCGGCGGCAAGCTGTTTCGCATCGTAGCGCGCGACGAGAGCGTCGATGGTTTCGATCTCGTCTTCGCCGATCTTGTCGGTCAGCGTCGGGTCGGCGAGCAGGCGCTCGTCGTCGCGGCGCAGGATGTCCTCGGCCGAGGGCGGGGTTGCCCAGTTCGCCTTGAGGTTGGCAATCTGGAGCAGGCGCTCGGCCTTGCGGCGCGCGCTCAGCGGCACGATGAGGGCGCTGACGCCCTTGCGGCCGGCGCGGCCGGTGCGGCCCGAACGGTGCAGCAGCGTGTCCGGGTTGGTCGGCAGGTCGGCATGGATGACCAGTTCGAGGTTCGGCAGGTCGATGCCGCGGGCCGCGACGTCGGTCGCGATGCAGACGCGGGCGCGGCCGTCACGCATCGCCTGGAGCGCGTGGGTGCGTTCGTTCTGGCTGAGTTCGCCCGACAGCGCCACGACCGAGAAGCCGCGATTGTTGAAGCGCGCGGTGAGGTGGTTCACCGCGGCACGCGTCGAACAGAAAACGATGGCGTTCTGGGCATCGTAGAAGCGCAGAACGTTGATGATGGCGTTCTCGCGGTCGGAGGGCGCCACGAGCAGGGCGCGATAGTCGATGTCGACATGCTGCTCGCGTTCGGCGGCGGTCGAGATGCGCATCGCGTTGCGCTGGTAGTTTTTCGCAAGGGCCGCGATTTCCTTCGGCACGGTGGCCGAGAACATCAGCGTGCGGCGATCTTCGGGTGCAGCTTCGAGGATGAATTCGAGGTCCTCGCGGAAACCGAGGTCGAGCATCTCATCGGCTTCGTCGAGCACGACGGCGCGGATGGCGCTCAAGTCGAGGTTGCCGCGGGTGATGTGGTCGCGCAGGCGGCCGGGCGTGCCGACGATGATGTGCGCGCCGCGCTCAAGCACGCGGCGTTCGGTGCGCATGTCCATGCCGCCGACGCAGGAGGCCATGACGGCGCCGGTCATCTCGTAGAGCCAGTCCAGTTCGCGGTTGACCTGCATGGCGAGTTCGCGGGTCGGCGCGATGACGAGGGCGAGCGGGCTTGCGGCGCGCTCGAAGCGTTCCGCGCCGCCGAGCAGCGTGGGCGCGAGCGCCAGGCCGAAGGCCACGGTCTTGCCGGAGCCGGTCTGCGCGGAGACCAGCGCGTCGGCGTCACTGAGCTTGGGGTCGGAGACGGCGATCTGGACGGGCGTCAACGTGGTGTAGCCGCGTTTTTCCAACGCCTTTGCCATCGCCGGAGCGAGGCCTTCAAAACTTGTCATCTAGGGTCTTTCGGAATTCGGGTTCCGCGACGGACTGGCGTCGCACTCTCAGCCCATCCGTGACGGGCGTGTGGTGCGCTCTCTACCGGCGATTGGCCGAAATGTACAGTGCGCAAAACGCAACGCTGCCCAGCGGGTCGGCGGATCGCCGGCAAAGGTGTTTGCCGATTGTCTTTTTGCGCTGCACAAGATAGAAAACGGCGCCCCCTCAAGATGGTCCGGAAGAGACCGCGCGGGGCATCGCCTGCGGGAGAGGGCGAGAGCAAGGAGGAGCCGCCGATGCAGACGTTCACCACCATCGCGGATTTGCGCGCGGCCCTTGCGCCGCACCGGCTCGACGGCCGCACCATCGGCCTCGTGCCCACCATGGGCTATCTTCATGTCGGCCATATGGAGCTCGCCCGCCGGGCGCGCGCCGAAAACGACATCGTCGTCGCCACCATTTTCGTCAATCCGCTGCAGTTCGGCGCCAACGAGGATCTGGCGCGTTATCCGCGCGATCTCGCCCGCGACCAGGCGATGCTGGAAGCCGAGGGCGTGCACTATCTTTTCGCGCCCGGCGTGGCGGACATGTATCCGCGGCCGATGGAGACGGTGGTCGACGTGCCGAAGCTCGGCGCCGAGCTGGAAGGCTCCGTGCGCCCCGGCCATTTCGCCGGCGTCGCGACGGTCGTGACGAAACTCTTCAACATTGCAGGCCCTGACCGCGCCTATTTCGGCGAGAAGGATTTCCAGCAGCTCACCATCATCCGCCGCATGGCCGAGGACCTCGCCCAGCCCGTCGAGGTGATCGGCGTGCCGACGGTGCGCGAGGCCGACGGGCTCGCCTGTTCGTCGCGCAATGTCTATCTTTCTCCGGAGGAACGCGCCGCCGCCGCCATCGTACCGCGGGCGCTCAACGAGGCCGAACGGCTGATCGCCACCGGCGAAACGGATGCGGCGCGGGTGGAGGAGGCTGTCACCGCCTTCCTGCGCGCCGAGCCCTTGGCCAGGCCCGAAGTGGTTGCGCTACGCGACCCGGAAACGCTGGCCGCTATAGACGGAATCGGTGAAAAGCCGGTTCTTTTGTTGCTTTTCGTGCGCTTCGGGAGCACGAAACTCCTCGACAACCGGGTCATCGACCCGAAAAACGTGAAAATTGCAAAGGTAGCGTGACATGAGCGTACACACTGCGAAACGCCGTCTGGCGCCCGCCGACATCCGCGCCCTCAAGGGTGACCGCCCCATCGTCAGCCTCACCGCCTATACGACGCCGGTCGCCAAGCTCATGGATCCGCATGTCGATTTCATGCTGGTCGGCGACAGCCTCGGCATGGTGCTCTACGGGCTGGATTCGACCGTCGGCGTGACGATCGAGATGATGATCGCCCACGGCCAGGCCGTCATGCGTGGCTCCTCCAATGCCTGCGTCGTCGTCGACCTGCCGTTCGGCTCCTACCAGCAGTCGAAGGAACAGGCCTTCGCCACGGCCGCGCGCGTGCTGAAGGAAACCGGCTGTTCGGCGATCAAGCTGGAAGGCGGCGCGGAAATGGCCGAGACGGTGGATTTCCTCACCCAGCGCGGCATTCCGGTGCTCGGCCATGTCGGCCTGATGCCGCAGCTCATCAACACGACGGGCGGCTATCGCTCGCTCGGCCGCAATGACAAGGAAGTCGAGAAGATCCGCCGGGATGCCGCGGCCATCGACGATGCCGGCGCCTTCGCCATCGTCATCGAGGGCACCGTGGAGCCGCTGGCGCGCGAAATTACCGGCAAGGTCAAGGCCCCGACCATCGGCATCGGCGCTTCGCCGGAATGCGACGGTCAAGTGCTGGTGGTCGACGACGTGCTCGGCATCTTCACCGATTTCAAGCCGCGCTTCGTCAAGCATTTCGCCAACCTGGCCCCGGTCATGAGCGAAGCCTTCGCGACCTATGCCGCGGAGGTGAAGGCGCGCAGCTTCCCCGGTCCCGAGCACACGTTTCAGCTCAAAAAGAGCTGATCTCAGCGCCGCTTTGTAGAACCTCTCCTCCGTCATCCTCGGGCTTGACCCGAGGACACCTGCGGCACGCCTTGAATTCGTGGCGTGGATCCTCGGGTCAAGCCCGAGGATGACGGAGGAGAGTGAGCTGGCATCCATCAGCGCCAGGCTGAAAACGGCGTTGAATGATCAACGGCGCTGAACGGTCCATCAGTCATATTGGTTTGCGGGTGGGCCGTTGCTGCTCTATGGCTTCGCCATTGCAACATTGAGCAGACCCATGACCCCCGCCACGAAAGAAGAAATCCGCGACGCCTTCCGGCGTGGCAGTGCCGTCGCAATCGCCGCCGCCCCGTTCGCCGTGCTGTTCGGCGCCGTCGCCGTCGATAACGGCCTGACGATCGCGGAAGCGGCGCTGATGAGCGCCACGCTTTATGCCGGGGCGAGCCAGCTCGTCGGCGTCGAGCTCTTCAACCATCATGTGGCGCCGTGGCTGGTGGTGCTGTCGATCTTCGCCGTCAACTTCCGCCATGTGCTCTATTCGGCGGCGATCGCTGCGCATATCCGGCATCTCACTTTCTGGCAGAAGGCGACGTCGCTGTTCCTGCTGACCGACCCGCAGTTCGCCGAAACCGAGCGGCGGGCCGATTCCGGCATCCGCGTCAGCTATATCTGGTCCATGGTGCTTGGCCTCAGCGTCTATGTGCCCTGGCTCTGCCTCACCATTATCGGGGGCTTCCTCGGCAACCTGATCGGCGATCCCAAGGCGATCGGCATCGACGTGCTGTTGCCCATCTATTTCATGGGCCTCGTTCTGGGCTTCCGCAGCCGGGCGAACTGGCTGCCGGTGGTGCTCGCCTCGGGCGCGGGCTCGATCCTGGCGCTGCATTTCGTCGGTTCGCCCTGGCATGTCAGCCTCGGGGCGCTTGCCGGCATCCTCGTTGCGGCCGTGCTGCCGCTCGAGGGCAAGGAGGCCGCGACCCTCGGCGAGACCGCGGAAGGGGAGGCGTGAACATGGAAACGTTCTTTCACACGCAGACGCTGCTGATCATCGCCGCCGGCGCCATCGCCACCTATCTCACGCGCATCGGCGGTTATGTCTTCATCACGCGCATGAAGCGTATCCCGCCGCGCGTCGAGGCGGCGCTGAATGCCGTTCCGGCGGCCGTGCTCACCACGCTGGTGGCGCCGGCTGCCGTAACGGGTGGACTCGACGTGAGCCTCACCCTGCTCGTCGCGCTGGTGGTGGGCCTGCGCCTCTCCGTCCTGCCGATGCTGGCGATCGGCTGGATCGTCGTGATGACTCTGCGTCACGTCATCGGCTGATCACTGCCGTCGCCTGTTCGAGCCAGCGTTTCGTTGCGTCATCCGACAGCAGCGGCAGGAGCTTTTCGCGCGTTTCGACGTGATAGGCGTTGAGCCAGGCGAGTTCCTCGTCCGTCAGTAACGATGCGACCACGAGGCGGCGGTCGATCGGGCAGAAGGTCAGCGTCTCGAAGCTGAGCATGTCGAGATCGCCGCCCTCGACGGGGGCTGCCGGCAAGATGTGGATCAGGTTCTCGATGCGGATGCCGAAGGCGCCGGGGCGGTAATAGCCGGGCTCGTTCGACAGGATCATGCCGGCGAGAAGCTCCTGCGTCGACAGCCGCGCGATGCGCTGTGGGCCCTCGTGCACCGAGAGGTAGGAGCCGACGCCGTGGCCGGTGCCATGGGCGAAATCGGCGCCCGCCTTCCACAGTGCGATGCGGGCCAGCGGATCGAGGTCGCAGCCGCGCGAGCCCTTCGGGAACCGGGCGGTGCTAATCGCGATCATGCCCTTCAGCACCAGCGTGAAGAAGCGCTTCTGTTCCTCCGGCACCGCGCCGGTCGCCACCGTGCGGGTGATGTCAGTCGTGCCGTTGATATATTGCGCGCCGGAATCGATGAGGAACAGCGTGCCCGGTTCAAGGGTCGAGTCCGTTTCGGTCGTCACGCGGTAGTGCATGATGGCGGCATGTGCGCCGGCGCCGGCGATCGTGTCGAAGGAGACGTCCTTCAGCGGGTTCTGCTGGCGCTCGCCGACATTGCGGCGCACCTCTTCCAGTTTCCTGGTCACGGCGATTTCGGTCTGCGAGCCCGGCGTCGTGCTGTCCAGCCATGCCAGGAACTCGACCATGGCAGCACCATCCTGCAGATGCGCGCGCGCCGAGCCCTGAAGCTCGACGGCATTCTTGCAGGCGCGGGGCAGGCGGGCGGGATCGACCGCCTCGACCAGCGTGCCGCCCTTGGCGCGCACGATCTCGGCGAGCGCGAAGGGCGCCTGGTCGGGATCGATGAGGATGCGTTTTCCCTCTGCCGCCAGCGCCGCGATGCGTTCGTCGAACTGCGAGGGCGCGACAAGGTCGGCGAGCTGGGTGAGATAGGCTTCCTGCTCGATGCCGGTCTTGCGCTTGTCGAGGAAGAGCTGCGGTCGGCCGTTTGCCGGGATGATGGCGCGGGCGAGCGGATGCGGCGTGTGCGGCACGTCGCTGCCGCGGATGTTGAAGATCCAGGCGATTGAGGAGGGGTCGGTGACGGCCAGCGCGTCGGCGCCGGCTTTGGCGGTGGCTTCCGCCATCTTCACGAGTTTATCGCGGGCGAGTTCGCCGGCCTGGTCGATGGCCTGGATGGTGACGCGGCCGAGCGGTTCGGCCGGGCGGCCGGTCCAGGCCTTGTCGAGCGGATTGTGCGGCAGGAAGACGAGCGTGCCGCCGAGGCCCGCTAGCGCCTTTTCCAGCCGGCGCACGTCCGCACCGGTATGCAGCCACGGGTCGATGCCGAGCCGAAAACCCTTCGGTGCGTGGTTTTGCAGCCAGAGATGCGGCGGCTCGCCGACGAGGTCGCCGCCGGTGAAGACGCCGCCGTCCACCTGTTCGGCAAGCTGGGTGACGTAGCGGCCATCGACGAAGACGATCGCCTGGCCGCGCATGACGAGGGCGACGCCGGCCGAGCCGGTAAAACCCGTCAGCCAGGACAGACGCTCGGCCGAGGCCGGCACGTATTCGCCCTGGTATTCGTCGGCGCGCGGCACGAGGAAACCGTCAATGCCGAGCGCGTCGAAGGAGGCGCGCAGCGCATCCGCGCGTTCGCGGCCGAACTGGGGCGTGGAGGTGACGTCGAAACTCTGGAACATGGGGGACTTCCGGTAAGGCGATGAATCGTGCCGGCAATCTAGCCGATCGTTCCCCCGCGTCAAAGGCGGGAAAGGTATCGTTCCAGCACGGCGCGGGTGAGGCGCTGGTTGTTGCGATACCAGTCGTCATCGGTGAAGAAGACGGGTTCGCCCGCATCCCAGCCGCTCATCGAAAAATCCGACTGGCGGGCGAAGAAGGCGACGAACTCCGCTTCGATCGCCCATTCGGCAATCGGCGTGCCGAAATAGACGCCGCCATCCTGCACATCCGCCAGCATCACGCCGCCTTCGGTGCGGATGAGGCCCTGACCGCAGAAATCGCGGTGAAAATCGTAGATCACGCCGTGGTTCGGCTGTTCCTGCATCAGCTTGCGCCAGATGCGCTCGGCCAGCGGCGCGCCGAGCGGTTTTTTGTCCAGCGCATCGCGCAAGGATTCCGAAACGCGACGGCGGTCTTCCTCCGAACGCGTCGTGCTTTCAATGGCCTGCGGGTTGCGGCGGGCCTGGATGGTGGCGCGGATCGCGATCCAGAGCACGAAGACGATGACGGCGAGCGCGATGAGCGGGATGATGGTCGCAGCCATGGTCAGAGGGGTCCGTCCGTGGTTTGAAGAGGTCTTGGATTGGACTTATGCATCTTGCGCATGGCACCTATTCCACAAAGGCTCTGTCGCGATTTTCTGAATCGATTATAAGCAGCGCCAACGGAGCGAACTTAAAACGCGCTTCAAGCGAAACGAAGTGAAAGTTCCTCCAGTCCTTCGAATCGCAAAAAGCTAGGTGTTCCGATCAGGCGTCTTGCCGGTCACTCCTCCTCCCTCCTCCGGGAAGGCGCTCGGAACACATAGGCCCGCTTGAGCGCTCCTCCTCCTCAAGCTCGCGGGCATGGCCGGTTCGCCGGTCCATAGGCGGTGCCTCTGGCACCGCCTTTTTCTTTTCCCGCTTCAGCGACGATCGAGATGGATCGTCACCCAGCCTTCGCGCCAGATGGTGCGCACATGGCGCAGGCCGGCGCCGTTATAGGCCGCCAGCACCTTCCAGCGCTGCGAGGCCAAGATGCCCGACAGGATAACGTCGCCGCCCGGCGCGAGCTGCGCGGCAAGCTGCGGCGCCATGCGCATCAGCGGGCGGGCGAGGATGTTGGCGATGATCAGGTCGAAGGGGCCGTGGCGGCCGAAGGCGGTGGAGTGGAAGCCCGGCGCGGTTTCCAGCGCGATGCCGGAAGCGATGCCATTGAGGCGGACGTTTTCGCACGCGACGCGGGTGGCGATCGGGTCGATGTCGGTGGCGAGCACCTGGACGGGGCCGAGCTTGCGCGCGGCGATCGCCAGCACGCCGCTGCCTGTCCCAAGGTCAAGCACGCGCCTGACTCTGCGGGACCGCATCACGTCGGAGATGACCTCAAGGCAGCCCGCCGTCGTGCCGTGATGGCCGGTGCCGAAGGCCTGGCCGGCGTCGATCTCGATGGCGATCTCGCCGGCGCGCACCTTGCCGCGGTCATGCGAGCCGTGCACCACGAAGCGGGCGGCGCGCACGGGCTTCAGCCCTTCCAGCGACTTGGCGATCCAGTCGATGTCCGGCAGTTCCTCGCGCTGGATTTCGGCATCGGGGAAATCGGCGGCCAGCAGGGCCGCAAAGCGCGCGTGGATGTCCGCCTCGTCCGGGCGGAACATATAGATGGACGCTTCCCAGATGTCCCGCTTCTCGTCGATCTCCATCGTCGCGATGGCGTAGCCTTCTTCCTCGAAGGCGTCGGTCATCAGCGAGAGTGCGGCATCGGCCAGCTTCTCGGTCGTGGTGATGTAGAGGCGGATTTCGCTCACGGCTGGGGTCCCTGTTGTCAGGGCTCCGCCTAGCATGTCCGAAAGCCGAGGGCAAAGGCGGATCGCCCGCCGCGCCGCTTATCCCTTGATGAGGTTCGCGAGCTTCTGTTCGGCGACGTCGGCATTCTCGCCATACGCGATCGTGCCGGTGAAGCGGCCGGTCGAGTCGAGCAGGAAGACGGATGCGGTATGGTCCATCGTGTAGTCGCCATCCGGCTTCTTTTCGTCGAGCGGCACCTTGCGATAGTAGACGCGGAAACCCTTGACCATCTCCAGAACCTTTTCCGGCGGGCCGGAAATGCCGGTGATGCGCTTGGAGACGTTGCCGACATACTGGCCGATCAGTTCCGGCGTATCGCGCTCGGGATCGACGGTGATGAAATAGGCCTGCATCTTCGATCCGTCCGGATCGACCTTGCTCAGCCAGCCGTTCAGCTCGAACAGCGTGGTCGGGCAGACCTCCGGGCAATGGGTGAAACCGAAGAACAGGGCGGTCGGCTTGCCGGTGAAGGCCTTTTCGCTGATCGGCTTGCCATCCTGCGCGACGAGCGTGAAGGGCACGCCGAACGGGCCGCCCGTCACCTCGTTCTTCGCGCCGGTCATTTCCAGCGTCAGCCAGCCGAGCAGCGCGGCGACGAGGGCGACGGCGATCCAGAGTACGAGGCGCAGGGTCTTCATGGCAGTCCTTCGATGGGGCTATGTCGGCAGGTGTTCGCCGGTGTCATAGTCCTTCGCCGGGGCGGGAGCAAAGGCGCCAATTGCCGCAACGGGAAATGCTCGCGGGATTGTGATCAGAAGCACCAGGCCATGCCGGATTCCGCAAGGCTCAGGAAGATCGCCGAGCCATGCTCCAGCCAGCCGGCAAAGGCGGCGGTGGCGGCCATGACGCCAAGGCCGAGCGCGACGAGCGCAGCGGGCAGGGCGATATATCGGCTGGTGGTCTTTTCCATGCGCGCGAGTATAGCGTGAAACGGCAGGTTTTGGAACCGCTCCCCCTCACGCAACGTGTGGTAATCCGGCTGATCGGAATCTATCAATTTTTACTAAAATACAGGTTCCCGCACTCAATCCTTAGCCATTGTTTAATCTCTCTTTGTCACGGTCCGGATACGCATAAGGGCCGGAATCGGTCCATCGGGCATGATGTCCATCGACCGCGGGAGACGGCGAGGAAGCGTATTTCACCCAGGATCCAGAAGGGATGCCGCGGCGAGGGCCGGGCTCGATCGGGCGAACCGCATCATGTCTCACGAAATTTCAGCGAAGGGCCGGACCCTTTCCGTCAGTTCCCGTCTTGCGACGCTCGGCGCCGCCGCTTTCCTCGGCTTCGGCGCGATGCTCGCCGCCGGCTGGTACGGCGGCACGACGATCCGCGCGGCCTCCGAGGCCGCCGTCTCCATCCAGAATCACGTTGATGTTGTGGAGGCCATGCGGCTTGCCAATGTCGATCTGGTGCTCGTCGCAATGGACAGCATCATCGATCGCGACGAGAAAGCCATCCAGCCGGCGCGGCTGGAAACCATCGCCGCATCGCTGAAGACGCTGAAAGATGGTGTGGAGGGGGCTAAGGCCTTGGCCGTAGAGCTCGGCAAGCCGGCCGCTCTCGATTCGTTTACGGGCGATCTGCAGCAGATCGAAACCGCGATAGCCGTTGATCTCAAGAAGATGATCGAGGAAGGCGCGCCGATCGAAGCCTTCGCGGCGATCGACGACGCCATCGACAGCGGCGGCGAGCGCATGACGACGGTGCTCGGCGCACTGGCCGAGGAAGGCTCGGCGCTGCTTCAGGCGCGCGTCAATGATGCGCAGCATGCCTCGTCGACATCCATCCAGTACCAGATCGCCATCGGCCTTTTCGGCATGATCACGCTGCTCGGCCTGATCGTCTATCACGGCAACATGCTGCGCCGGGGCATCTTCGCCGTGCGCGACAGCATGCAGCGGATTCTTTCCGGCGACCTCAACACCGCCGTCGCTGCCACCGAACGGGGCGACGAGATCGGCGAGATGGCGCGCTCCGCGGAAGCCTTCCGCCACGCCGCCGTCGAAAAGCGCGCGCTGGAACAGGCGAACGAAGAGACCCGTGCGAAGATCGAGACCGAGCGGCACGGCCGCGAGGCCGTCGCCCGCGACGACGAGCAGCAGGTCAAGGTGGCCGTCGAGGCGCTCGGCCGCGGCCTCAACCGTCTGTCGGACGGTGACCTGACGGTCGTTCTCCTCGATCCCTTCCGCGCCGATCTCGAGCAGTTGCGCAGCGACTTCAACAACACCGTCGAGCGCCTGCGCAATGTCATGGCCGAGGTGAAGGACAATACCGGCTCCATCCAGTCGAACAGCGGGCAGATGCGTGCTGCCGCCGACGACCTCGCGCGCCGGACCGAACAGCAGGCCGCCTCGCTGGAGGAAACCTCCGCGGCGCTCGAAGAGATCATGACCACCGTGCGCACCGCGACGGCGCGGGCGGAAGAAGCCGGCCAGATGGTCGATTCGACCAAGGCGAGCGCGGTGGAATCCGAGCGCATCGTCAGCGACGCCATGGCGGCCATGCAGCGCATCGAAGGCGCATCCAGCGAGATCGGCAAGATCATCAACGTCATCGACGAGATCGCCTTCCAGACCAACCTCTTGGCGCTGAATGCCGGTGTTGAAGCCGCCCGTGCGGGCGAGGCCGGCAAGGGCTTTGCGGTCGTGGCGCAGGAGGTGCGTGAACTCGCCCAGCGCGCGGCCGGTGCGGCCAAGGACATCAAGAGCCTCGTCACGCGCTCCTCGGAAGAGGTGAAGACGGGCTCCCGCCTGGTGCAGGCGACCGGTGAGTCGCTCGGCCGCATCGGCGGTGACGTGCTGCGCATCCACGAGCACATGAGTTCGATCGTCACCGCCGCGCGCGAACAGACGAGCGGCCTCCAGGAAATCAACGTCGCCGTCACCCAGATGGACCAGGTGACGCAGCAGAACGCCGCCATGGTCGAGGAGACCAATGCGGCAAGCCATACGCTGGCCCAGGACGCGGAAAACCTCTCGCGCCTCGTCGGCCAGTTCCAGATCCGCGAGGGCGCACGCGCCTCCGTCGGTAGCCCGAGGGCGGTCTCCACCGCCTCCCGTCCCGCCCCGTCCCCGGCAAGAAACCTTGTCTCCAAGGTTGCCGGAGCATTCAGCAGCAGTGCAGCGTCCAGAGGCAATGCCCAGGCCGCCGCCGAGAACTGGGAAGAGTTCTGATCATGTCTAACGCCATCAAACAGTCCGGCGCCTTTCTCGAAATCGTCTCCTTTCACTTAGGGGAACAGGAATTCTGCATCGACATCATGGCCATCCGCGAAATCCGCGGCTGGGCACCGGTGACGCCGATGCCGCATACGCCGCCCTACGTGCTCGGCCTCATCAACCTGCGCGGTGCCGTTATTCCGGTCATCGACATGGCCTGCCGCCTCGGCATGAAGATGACGGAGCCGTCCGAGCGTTCCGCCATCATCGTCACCGACATTGCCGGCAAGCTGGTCGGCCTGCTGGTCGAGCAGGTCTCCGACATGATGACCATCAAGAGCGAGGACCTTCAGCCGGCGCCGGAAATCATTCCGGAAGCCCAGCGCGCCTTCTGCCGCGGCATCGTTGCGCTGGAAAAGTCGATGGTCTGCTTCCTCAACCTCGACACCGTCATCGCCGACGAACTCGCCCAGGCCGCCTGATCGGGGCTAGGGAAGTATCTCGGGCCTCATGCACCCGACCGTTTTTCGGTCGGGTGCTTTTGCATGTCGGCAAGTAGTTCCATCTGAAGTTTCGAATATTTGCGCTTTTGAATGCACGATCTTGTGATGATTTATTAGGAACCAAGCGAAGGTGTTGCCGTTTCCTCCATGCTTCCAAAGAGAAACAATGGAGAATTCCCATGAATAAGACAGTCACCATCGCCCTTGCTTCGCTTCTCGCCATCGCTCCGGCCGCCGGCATCGCCTATGCGCAGGATGCCACGGCACCCATGACATCCGACGGCATGTCGACGGGTTCCATCGCTGCCGATAGCGTCGACGTCGTGAAGATTTCCTCGCTTGAGGCCGATGACAGCCAGCGCGGCGAGGCCGAGCGCCTGACGCTGAAGGCAAACGATCCGGCCACCATGGAAAAGGTTCAGAGCGAGTTGCAGGGCGTGCCGGGCCTGGCTGACGCGCTGGCTTCCAAGAACGTCCAGCTGCAGAACGTCGTGGAAATCCAGACCTCTGCTACGGGCGGCAAGGTCGTCTACGTTAAGTAAATGGCTAGTCCGCAAAAAAATGCCCCGGGCCTTTCAGGTGCCGGGGCGTTTTTTATGGTTTGCCGTTTTCCCAGGTGACCGTCTCGCCGTAGAGCGGCACGGTGGAGATCGACATCTTTGCCGAACCTTCGGTCAGCTCGCGCGAATGGGCGAGGTAGATCAGCGTGTCGTTCTTCTTGTCGTAGATGCGCGTGACGATCAGCGCCTTCCAGATCAGCGACAGGCCGGACTTGAAGACTTCCTCGCCCTCGCGGTCGAGCTCGATGTCGCCGATGGTGATCGGGCCGGTCTGCTGGCAGGAGATGGCGTTGTTCGACGGGTCCTCGAACCAGTTGCCCTTCTTCAGCCGGTCGATGACGGAACGGTCGAAATAGGTGACGTGGCAGGTGACGCCGGAGACCTCGGGGTCGGTCACCGCGTCGACATAGATGTCGTTGCCGATCCAGTCGACGCCGACCTTGCCGACGGTCTCGGCGGCCGCGGGCATGGCGGCGAGCGCCAGCAGGCCGGCGGTGACGACCGTGCGGGGGCGGAAAAAGGCAAAAGTCTTGAGCGGCATGTCTGGTCTCCTTGTTCCGCTATCACGTAAGGGACGGACCGCCGCTTGCAAGGTGCCGCGTCAGGATTTCGCGGCGGCAATGGTGGCGCGCACGGCGTCCCTGTCGGTCAGCGTCAGTTCGTATTCGCGGTCCTTCTCCGTGCCGCCCATGCCCACATGCGGATTGCGGAAGGTCATGCCGCTCGGCACGGTCGTCAGCGCCGCGAAGTGCAGTTCGGTCAGGCCGGTCTCGTCGCGGACCTTTTTGATGTTTTGCGCGTCGAGCGCGCCGCAGCCCATGACGGTGATGCGGCCGGCCGCCTGTTCGTGGGCGCTTTTCAGGATGGCGATGCCTTCCACGGCGGTGTCGCGCTGGCCGGAGGTCAGCACGCGGTTCACGCCGCAGCGGATGAGGGCTTCCAGCGCCTCGCGGGCATCCACCGTCATGTCGAAGGCGCGGTGGCAGGTGACGGACATCGGGCGCGCAGCCTCGACCAGCGTTTTGGTGCGCGCCTCGTCGATCCGGCCGTCCGGTGTCAGGCAGCCGATGACGACACCCGCGACACCCTCCTCGCGCAGCGCCTTGATGTCCTCGGCCATCGTCTCGAATTCCGTTTCCGAATAGAGGAAATCGCCGCCGCGGGGGCGAATGATGACGTGTACGGGGATTTTTGCCGACTTCACGGCGGCGCGGATGGTGGCGAGGCTCGGCGTCAGGCCGCCCTCGACCAGGCTCGCGCAGAGCTCCACCCGGTCGGCGCCGGCATCCTGCGCAGCGAGGAAACCGTCGATGCCTTCGACGCAGAGTTCGATGAGGGGCTTGGTCATGGCGTTTTTCCGGTCTTCGAGGTCAGGCTTCGCGCCAGACGGTTTTCAGGAGCCGCAGCCAGTTTTCCCGGCAGAGTTTTGCAAGGTCGTCCTCGCCGTAGCCGGCGCCACGCAGCGCCTCGACGAGCGCCTGGTTGCCGCTGGCGTCGCCGATGGCGGCGGGGATGGTGGCGCCGTCGAAATCCGAGCCGAGCGCCACGCAGTCGATGCCCATGCGCTCCACCATATGGTCGATGTGGCGCACCATGTCGGAGAGGGCCGTATCGGCATTTTCGAGGCCGTCGGCGCGCAGCATGGTGGTGGCGTAGTTGAGGCCGGCAATGCCCTTGCGCTCGCGGATCGCGTCGAGCTGGCGGTCGGTGAGGTTGCGCGAGATCGGCGTCAGCGCGTGCGCATTGGAATGGGTGGCGACGAGCGGCTGGGTGCTGGTGCGCTCGACGTCCCAGAAACCTCGTTCGGTAATGTGGGCGAGGTCGATCATGATGCCGAGGCGGTCGCAGGCCTTGATCAGCTCGAAGCCGGCATCGGTGAGGCCGGGGCCGGTATCGGGCGAGGAGGGGAAGGCGAAGGGCACGCCATGGCCGAACAGGTTGTGGCGGCTCCAGACGGGGCCGAGCGAGCGCAGGCCCTTGGCATGGAAGGTTTCGAGGTTCGAGAGATCCTCGGCAATCGGCTCGCAGCCCTCGATATGGAGGACGGCGGCGAAGCGGCCGTTGTCCATCGCGGCGCGGATGTCTGCCGTGGAGCGGCAGATGGCGAGGCCGCCGGCTTGCTCCAGCCTTGAGGCGATGTCCGTCATTTCAAGCGCGATCTTCAGCGCCTCGGCCTGATCGCGCGGGCCGACCATGCGGACACTGTAATGGCCGTTCTGGTCCACCTCGCGGGCCGGATAGTCTTCCTTCGGCGGGATGAACATGGCGCAGAATCCGCCGGCCAGGCCGCCCTTGCGGGCGCGGGGCGCGTCGATATGGCCCTTGTCCGTGCCCTCGACGAATTCGGCGATCGGGTCGGCTCCCTTTTGCGCGTTTTCCCAAAGGCGCAGGAGAACGTCGTTATGGCCGTCGAAGATCAATTGCATGTGCCGCTCCGAAAAAGAAACGCATCCGATCGGTTGGGTAGAACCGATTCCGCCGATGCCTGCAAGGCGATGGCGGTCGCTCTCAGGCGGCGAAGATCGGCGTGCCGGCAATCCAGGTGGAGACGACGTCGACATCGCGGCCGATGACGACGAAGTCCGCATCGTGGCCATGGGTGAGGCGGCCCTTGCGGCCGGTCATGCCGATGGCTTCCGCCGGGTAGAGCGAAGCCATGCGCAACGCTTCCTCCAGGCCGATGCCGGCGTGGTCGCGCATGAAGCGGATGCAGGAGGCCATGTCGATGTCGGCGCCGGCCAGCGTGCCGTCGGCCAGCGTCAGGCGCCCGCCCTCGCGAAAAATCTCGCGACCGTTGAGGAAGAAGCTCGTCATGTCGGTGCCGATGGTCGACATGGCGTCGGTGACGAGGAAGATGCGGCCGGGGCCGCGTTTTGCCCGCAATGCGACGCCGATCGAGGCGGGATCGACGTGGAAGCCATCGGCGATTAGGCCGGCATTGAGGTGGCCGAGGTCCAATGCGGCGCCGACCATGCCGGGTTCGCGATGGCCGAGCGGGCTCATGGCGTTGAAGAGGTGGGTCATCATGCTGGCGCCCGCCTCGACGGCGGCAGCGGCCGTGCGGTAGCCGCAATCCGAGTGGCCGAGGCTGACGGTGACGCCGGCGGCCTTGAGCGCCGCGATCTGCGCGTTGCTGGCGTTTTCCGGCGCGAGCGTCATTAGCAGCGCTTCGAGGCCCTGGCGCGCCGTAATGGTGCGGTCGAGATCGGCCTGCTCCATCGGGCGGATCAGCTGCGGGTCGTGGGCGCCCTTGCGCGCGACGGAGAGATGCGGGCCTTCGAGATGCAGGCCGAGGAAGCCGGGCACGTTCGCCTTGCGGGCCGCAAGGCCGGCGGCGATCGTCTCGGCGGTCACCGCGCGGTTGTCGGTGATCAGCGTCGGCAGCAGTGCGGTCGTGCCGAAGCGGGCATGGGCGGCACAGATCGTGCGGATGCCTTCGAGGTCCGGCCGTTCGTTCAGCAGCACGCCGCCGCCGCCATTGACCTGGAGGTCGATGAAGCCGGGGACGAGCGACAGCCCGTCCATAGGCACGATGCGGGCATCGCCCGGCACCTCTTTCCGCGCGACGATGCCGGCGACCTTGCCGCCGTCGATCAGGAGCGCGCTGTCATCATGCCACAGATCGCCGTCGAAAATCCGGGCGCCGGTAATGGCGGTGCGCGCAGTCATCGGGTTTCCGTCACTTTCTTGAGGTTGACCGGCTTGTCGGGATCGAGGCCGCGGCCGCGCGACCAGGCTTCGACGAAGCCGTAGAAGGGCACGATGAGGGCGAGCGCATCGGTGATCGGGTGGCCGGTCGCGACGAAGGGCAGTTTGCGCGCGCTTTTCGCACCGGCGGCGGTGACGCCGGCATAGGCGCCGCGGTCGGCGAGGCTGTCGGCCATGCCGGTGACGGAGGCTTCCGCCGCGTCGCGGGCGGCAAGGGCCACGACCGGGAAGGACGGGCCGACGAGGGCGACCGGGCCGTGCAGCACTTCGGCGGAAGAGTAGGCCTCGGCATGCATGCCGGAGGTTTCCTTGAACTTCAACGCCGCCTCGCTGGCGATCGCCAGGCCCGGGCCGCGGCCCAGCACGTAAAGCGACTGGGCGTCCTTGAGGTCGCCGGCAAGCTCGCTCCAGTCGAGCGCCACGGCCTTGGCGAACTGTTCCGGCAGGTTCTTGACGGCGCGGTCGAGGTCGGTGTCGCCCGTCCATTCGGCGAGCACGGCAAGGCCGGCGACGATGGAGTTCACGTAGGATTTGGTGGCGGCGACGCTGATTTCCGGGCCGGCCGAGAGGTCGAGCGAATGCAGGCAGGCGTCCGCCAGCGGCGAGGGCAGCGTGTTGGTGAGCGCAATCGAGATCGCGCCGCCCTTCGTGGCGCCCTCCGCCATGGCGACGATGTCCGGGCTCTTGCCGGACTGGGAGATGGCGATGGCGGCAGCACCGCCGAGCTTCAGCCTGGCGCCGTAGATGGAGGCGAGCGACGGGCCGAGGGAGGCGACCGGCCGTCCGGCGGTGAGTTCGATCGCATATTTCAGGAAGAGGGCGGCGTGGTCGGACGAGCCACGGGCGACGGTCACGAAGAACTGCGGGTCGCGTTCGCGCAGCGCCTTGCCGGCCGCCGTGATGGCGCTGGCGGAGTTGGCCAGCAGGCGGGCCGCCGCTTCCGGGATCTCGTTGATTTCTTTCCGCATGTTGGTCTGCATGGCATTACCTTTGTCTGTTTGGACGCTTACGTCTCGGAAAGCGTCAGTTCGGCGACGAAATCGTAGGCGTCGCCGCGATAGATCGACCGGGTGAATTCGACGACCCGGCCGGAACGAAGATAGGAGACCCGCTCGATGGAAAGCCCCGCCGATCCGGCGGGCACGCCGAGCATGGCGGCATCGGGGTCCTTCATGTTGTAGGCGGAAATGCGCTGCACCGCGCGCACCGGCCGGCAGCCGCGCTTTTCCAGCGCCGTATAGAGCGAACCCTGCACCTGCAACGGATCCGGCAGGAATTCTGCCGAGATGCAGGCGCGCTCGATGGCGAGCGGCATGTCGTCGGCGACGCGTAGGCGGCCGAGGCGGGCGACCAGCGCATCGGCGGGCAGGCCGAGCATCATCATCTCGTCGGGCGAGGGGTGGAACAGGCCGCGGTCGAGCCATTCAGCCTTGGTCGTGAGACCGCGGCGCGCCATGTCCTCGGTAAAGGAGGTGAGGCGGGAGAGCGACTGCTGCACCTTGGCGACAGGTTTTGCGACGAAGGTGCCGGAGCCGTGTCGGCGCACGAGCAGGCCATCCTTGACGAGGTCGTCGACGGCCTTGCGCACCGTGACGCGGCTGACATTGGCGTGGTCGGCGAGGTCGCGTTCGGCCGGCAGCGCATCGCCGTGGTTCAGCTTGCCGGAGGTGATCGCGTCTTCCAGCGTCTGGCGCAGTTTCAGGTAGAGCGGGCCGGGCACGCCCGATTGCAGGCTTTCCGGAGTGAGGATCGCGGCGAGGGGCGTGCTCATGCGGCTCCCGTGCGCTGTCTATATCGGTTGGCGGCAAGTGCCACGGCGCCTGTCAGGGCATCCGCTTCGGCCTCCACCAGGATCGACCGGTGCCGCTCGGACAGCCATTCCGGATAGAGCGGTGCCAGCCCGCCGAGCAGGCAGAGGCGCGGCGCGCCGGCAAGCGCCATGATGGCGTCGAGGGAGGCGTTCACCGAGGCGGCACCCGCCTTGACGATGGCGATCGCCTGCGGGTCGCCCTGGCGGGCATGGTCGAAGACCAAAGGGGCGTAGCGGCCGAAATCGCCGGGCTTGGAGAGACGGGCGAATTCGACGATGCCGCGCGGATCATGCTTGAACTCGTCCAGCACGGCATCCGTGACGCCCGAGCGGGGAATGACGCCGTCATGGGCGAGCAGCGCTTCCTGCAACAGGGCATGGCCGATACGCGCGCCGCCGCCGAGATCGCCGACGGTAAAACCCCAGCCGCCGATATAGCGCACCACATTGTTCCTGCGCCCCATATAGATGGAGCCGGTGCCGAGGATCGCCACCGCGCCGTTCTCGTCGCCGATCGCGCCCTGGAGGGCGATCAGGCCGTCGGAATCGATGTCCGTATGACGGAAGGGTAAGCGGTCGTGCACATAACGGGTTAGATCGCCGACATTGGTGCCGGCAAGGCCGAGAAAGGCGGAGGCGCCCGTCACACCGGTCTCGTCGAATCCGGCATCGCGATAGGCGGCCTTGGCGGCTTCCGTGATGGAAATGATCGCATTGTTGGGGTCGGTCAGGATATTCGCCGCGCCGCTCTTGCCGCGGCCGAGAATGACGCCATGCGGGTCTGCGACCGCGGCACGGCAACTCGTTCCTCCCCCGTCGATACCGAGAATGTAATCCGTCATGGGCACCTCCGGAGACAACGATACCAAAAAAATACCATTAACCAAGGGGTATGGTGGTATCGAAAATAAGCTTTCTTGCAAATTATTGATTTTACATAATAAAAATATTGAAGGCCAAAAAAGTGGTCTCAAAAATTAATTTCCTATGGACAATTGGTATTTTTTTGGCATTAATTTCGGGCAGAGGAGATATGGCGATGACTGCAGGCAGGACCGAGGGCAGGCATGATCAGGCAAGCGGGCTCGACGAGCGCCAGCCCGTCGATGTCCTGAAAGTGCTGGCCGATGCGCAGAAGGCCGCGGCTGCCGTGGTCGATGCCGCGCTCGCCGATATCGCCGCCGCGGCGCGTCTCGCCGCCGATGCGATTCTGGCCGGCCGGCGCCTCGTCTATGTGGGCGCCGGCAGCTCCGGCCTGATGGCCATGGCCGATGCGCTCGAACTTCCCGGCACCTACGGCATCGCCCGTGATCGCATCGTCATCCTGTTGGCTGGCGGCGCTGCGAGCCTCGAAGATCTCGCCGGCGGTTATGAGGACGACCGCGACCTTGCCTTCAACGACGCCTCTGCCGCTTCGATCGGTGCGGGAGACTGCGTGATCGCCGTTTCCGCTAGCGGCAGCACGCCCTATGTTCTGGCGATCGCCGATTATGCGCGGGAGAAGGGCGCCTCCGTCGTGGCGCTGGCCAACAATTCGGGTGCCGCCCTTTTCGATGGCGCCGATGTCTCGATCCTGTTGCAGACGCCGCCGGAGGTGATTTCCGGCTCGACGCGCATGGGGGCGGGCACGGCCCAGAAGATCGCCTTCAACCTGTTTTCCACGCTGGTCGGCGTGCATCTCGGCCATGTGCACGATGGCCACATGGTCAATCTCAAGGCCGACAATATCAAGCTGAAGGGGCGGGCCTGCCGCATCGTGTCCGACATTTCCGGTGTCGGGCTCGACGAGGCGGAACGCCTGCTTGCGCGTTCCGAAGGCTCGGTCAAGACGGCCGTCCTGCTCGCCGCGGGGGTAGAGGACGCCAGCGTCGCCGCGGCGGTGCTGGAGCGGTCGGGGCAAAGCCTCCGGCGCGCCCTCAAGGCTCTCGGATAACATGGTCTCAAAACGCGCTGCGGCGCATAAAAGGGGAGAATGAAATGACACGCAACGCAATCAAGGGGCTGCTCCTTGCCACGAGCATTCTCGGCACGGCCGGGCTCGCGCAGGCGCAGGACGTGACGCTCACCATCGAAAGCTGGCGCAACGACGACCTGTCGATCTGGCAGGAAAAGATCATCCCGGCCTTCGAAGCGAAGAACCCCGGCATCAAGGTCGTCTTCTCGCCGACCGCGCCGACCGAATACAACGCCGCGCTGAACGCCAAGCTCGATGCCGGCTCGGCAGGCGACCTCATCACCTGCCGTCCGTTCGACGCTTCGCTGGAACTCTTCAACAAGGGTCATCTTGCCAGCCTGAACGACCTGCCGGGCATGGAAAACTTCTCCGACGTCGCCAAGTCCGCCTGGACGACGGACGATGGCGCGACGTCGTTCTGCGTGCCGATGGCCTCGGTCATCCACGGCTTCATCTACAATAAGGATGCCTTCGACCAGCTCGGCATCGCGGTTCCGGCAACGGAAGCCGAATTCTTCGCTGCCCTCGACAAGATCAAGGCCGACGGCAACTTCATTCCGCTCGCCATGGGCACGAAGGACCTCTGGGAAGCCGCGACCATGGGCTACCAGAACATCGGCCCGACCTACTGGAAGGGCGAGGAAGGCCGCAAGGCGCTGATCAAGGGCGAGCAGAAGCTGACCGACGAAGGCTGGGTCGAGCCCTACCGCGTGCTGGCCAAGTGGAAGGACTACCTCGGCGACGGCTTCGAAGCCCAGACCTATCCGGACAGCCAGAACCTCTTCACGCTCGGCCGCGCTGCCATCTATCCGGCCGGCTCGTGGGAAATCGGCCTGTTCAACACCCAGGCACAGTTCAAGATGGGCGCCTTCCCGCCGCCGGTGAAGAATGCCGGCGACACCTGCTACATCTCGGACCACAACGACATCGGCGTCGGCCTCAATGCCAAGAGCGCCAATTCGGAAGCCGCAAAGAAGCTCCTGACCTTCATCGCGTCGCCCGAATTCGCCGACATCTACGCCAACTCGCTGCCGGGCTTCTTCAGCCTGAATTCGACGGCGGTGAAGATGGCCGATCCGCTTGCCCAGGAATTCGTCTCCTGGCGTGAAAAGTGCCAGCCGTCGATCCGCTCGACCTACCAGATCCTGTCGCGTGGCACGCCGAACCTCGAAAACGAGACCTGGACGGAATCCGCCAACGTCATCAACGGCACGGATACGCCGGAAGTGGCTGGCGAGAAGCTCCAGAAGGGCCTCGACAGCTGGTACAAGCCGGCCAAGTAAGCCTTCGTTTCGGCTGCTGAATTCTGCTTGAGGCGCAGGCGATGCCTGCGCCGGCCCTCTCCCCATCGATCTTGGGGGGAGGGATTTGAGGCAGTGCTGCTCGAAGCGACCGGCGCATGCCATATCCCTTTTCGTCCCGGTGGACAGAGGGTGCCGAAGGGCAAATTCGGGGAGCGACCCAGGCACTATCGTGTATGCTGAAATCGTCATGTGCGGCACAACCGCCGCGCACGGCGTTCGTGCATGCGGACGTCAACGAACAAGAACCGGAGGGGCGAGCTGGGCCATGACCGACATACCTTCTTCCCATGATGCAACAGGGCTGATCAAGCGGCCGAAGCGCTGGCATATCGGCGTTTTCCTGCTGCCCGCCTTCATCGTCTATTCGGCGGTGATGATCCTGCCGCTCATCGAGACGCTGCGCCTCTCGCTGTTCAACACGATCGACGGCCAGTCGACCTTCGTGGGCCTCGGCAACTTCAAGGTGTTGTTCGGCGACGAGCGCTGGTCCGAGGATTTCTGGAACGCGCTGAAGAACAACGTCATCTTCTTCATCATCCATATGCTGGTGCAGAACCCGATCGGGGTGGCGCTCGCCGCCATGCTGTCGATCCCGAAGCTGCGCTTCGCGGCCTTCTACCGCACGGCGATCTTCCTGCCGACGCTTTTGTCCTTCGTCATCGTCGGCTTCATCTGGAAGCTGATCCTCTCGCCGATCTGGGGCGTGTCGCCCTACCTGATGGATCTCGTCGGCCTGAAGTCGTTCTTCTCGCCCTGGCTCGGCAAGCCAAACTCGGCGCTGATCGCCGTGTCGCTGATCTCGGTCTGGCAATATGTCGGCATTCCGATGATGCTGATCTATGCGGCGCTGCTCAACATTCCCGAAGAGGTGATCGAGGCTGCCGAATGCGACGGCGTGACGGGCTGGAGCCAGTTCTGGAAGATCAAGCTGCCGCTCATCCTGCCCGCCATCGGCATCATCTCGATCCTCACCTTCGTCGGCAACTTCAACGCCTTCGACCTGGTCTATACCGTGCAGGGCGCGCTCGCCGGACCGGACGGGGCGACGGACATCCTCGGCACGCTGCTCTACCGCACCTTCTTCGGGTTCCAGCTCCAGCTCGGCGACCGCTCGATGGGGGCGACGATCGCGACGGTCATGTTCCTCATCATCCTCGCCGGCGTCTCGCTGTATCTCTTCGTCATCCAGCGGCGCATCCGCCGCTACCAGTTCTGATCGGGAGGGCCGGATATGTCCAAAGCACGCCATTCGCTGACCCGTACCGGGCTCGTCCATCTGGCGCTGATCGGCTACGCGGTGATCTCCATCTTCCCCGTGTTCCTGACGCTGATCAACTCGATGAAGGATCGCAACGCGATCTTCCGCAATCCGATGCAAGTGCCGACCCTCGAGACCTTCGACCTTGTGGGCTACACGACGGTGCTGGGGCAGGGTGATTTTGCGACCTACTTCCAGAACAGCTTCATCGTGACGGTGGTCTCCATCGCGCTCGTGCTGCTGTTCGGCGCCATGGCCGCCTTCGCACTGTCGGAATACCGCTTCCGCGGCAACATGCTGATGGGGCTCTACCTCGCCATCGGCATCATGATCCCGATCCGCCTCGGCACGGTCGCGATCCTCCAAGGCATGGTGGCGACGGGGCTGGTCAACACGCTGACGGCGCTGGTGCTCGTCTATACCGCGCAGGGCATTCCGCTCGCCGTCTTCATCCTGTCGGAATTCATGCGGACCGTTTCCGACGACCTCAAGAATGGCGGGCGCATCGACGGGCTTTCGGAATATTCGATCTTCTTCCGCCTTGTCCTGCCGCTCGTCAGGCCCGCCATGGCGACGGTCGCGGTCTTCACGATGATCCCGATCTGGAACGACCTGTGGTTCCCGCTGATCCTGGCGCCGAGCGAGGCCACCAAGACGGTGACGCTCGGCTCGCAGATCTTCATCGGCCAGTTCGTCACCAACTGGAACGCGGTGCTCGCGGCCCTGTCGCTCGCGATCCTGCCGGTCCTCGTCCTCTACTTCATCTTCTCGCGGCAGCTGATCCGCGGCATCACCTCGGGAGCAGTCAAGTGAGTTCTGCCATTCGCGTTCTTTCCGCCGGCCTCGGCAATATGGGCCGCAGCCATGCGCTCGCCTACCACGAAAATCCGGGCTTCGAGATCGTCGGGCTCGTCAACCGCTCGAAGGTTCCGGTTCCGGCCGGCCTCGAAGGCTACGAGATCCTGCCGTCCTTCCACGAGGCGCTGAAGGAGCTGAAGCCGGAACTCTGCTCGATCAACACCTATTCGGACAGCCATGCCGAATATGCGATCGCGGCGATGGAAGCCGGCGCTCATGTCTTCGTGGAAAAGCCGCTGGCGACCACGACGACGGATGCGGAGCGGGTCGTGGCCTGCGCTCGGGCAAACGGCCGCAAGCTGATCGTCGGTTACATCCTGCGCCACCATCCGTCCTGGATGCGGCTCATAGAGGAAGCGCGCAAGCTCGGCGGCCCCTACGTGTTCCGCATGAACCTGAACCAGCAGTCGAGCGGGCCGACCTGGGCGACGCACAAGGCGCTGATGCAGACGACGCCGCCGATCGTCGACTGCGGCGTGCACTATCTCGATGTGATGTGCCAGATCACCGACGCCAAACCCGTCGAGGTGCGCGGCATGGGCCTGCGCCTCTCCAACGAGATTGCGCCGGACATGTACAATTACGGCCATCTCCAGGTGTTTTTCGACGACGGCTCGCTCGGCTGGTACGAGGCGGGCTGGGGGCCGATGATCTCGGAAACGGCGTTCTTCGTGAAGGACGTCATGTCGCCGAACGGCTCGGTCTCGATCGTCATGGACCCGAACGCCAAGTCCGACGACATCGATACGCACACCAAGACGGCGGTCATCCGCCTGCACAATGCGGCCACCGGCCCGGACGGCAAGTTCCTGTCGCCGGACGAGGACCTGCGCATGGCGGGCGAGCCCGGCCACCAGGAACTCTGTGACCGCGAACAGGCCTTCGTGCTGAAGGCGATCCGTGAGGATATCGATCTCTCGCGCCACATGGACGATGCGGTGCAGTCGCTGAAAATCTGCCTCGCGGCCGATGAAAGTGTCAGAACCGGCCAACCGGTCAAGCTTTAAGGGGATATCAGTGGGCTCTCTTCAACTTAAATCCGTGCGCAAGTCCTTCGGCAATGTCGATGTCATCAAGGGCATCGACCTCGACGTGCAGGACGGCGAATTCGTCATCTTCGTCGGCCCCTCGGGCTGCGGGAAATCGACGCTTCTGCGCATCATCGCCGGCCTCGAGGATGCGACCTCCGGCTCGATCAGCATTGACGGGACGGAAGTGGCGACCGTGCCGCCGGCCAAGCGCGGCATCGCCATGGTGTTCCAGTCCTACGCGCTCTATCCGCACCTGACGGTGAAGGACAATATGGGCCTCGGCCTCAAGCAGGCGGGAACGCCGAAGGCGGAGATCGAAAGCCGCGTCGACAAGGCGTCGAACATGCTGTCGCTAGACAAATACCTGGCCCGCCGCCCGGCGGAACTCTCCGGCGGCCAGCGCCAGCGCGTGGCCATCGGCCGCGCCATCGTGCGCGAGCCAAAGCTCTTCCTGTTCGACGAGCCGCTTTCCAACCTCGATGCGGCGCTGCGCGTCAACACGCGCCTCGAGATCGCCCGGCTGCACCGCGAACTGAAGGCGACGATGATCTACGTCACGCACGACCAGGTCGAGGCGATGACGCTGGCCGACAAGATCGTCGTGCTGGATGCCGGCGTGATCCAGCAGATCGGCTCGCCGATGGAGCTCTACAACCGGCCGGCCAACCTCTTCGTCGCCGGTTTCATCGGGTCGCCGGCGATGAACTTCATCGATGCGGGCCGGCTCGGTATTGCCGATGCGAAGACCATCGGTATCCGGCCGGAGCACCTGGCCCTGTCGCGCGACAGTGGCGAGTGGCAGGCAAAAGCCGTGCATGTCGAACATCTTGGCGCCGACACGATCGTTTATCTCGAATCGGAAAAGGTGGGCTTCTTCACTGTCCGCCTGTTCGGCGAACATCAATATGCTGTTGACGATGTGGTCTTCGCCACGCCGGGCGCCGGCCAGTTGCATCGTTTCGATGCGAACGGCAAAGCGATACGTTGAGGACCCTCATCACGATCCGGTGATCAGGGTGGATTGCGGCAAGTCGAGCTGTGATCTACGATTGTCAAACGTCAGAAACTAACATACAGCCTTGTTTGTATGTTGCGGTGCGGTGGTCTTGTGATCACCGCACCTTCATGTTTTCAGCACCCTGCCGCCAATTCCGGCCGGCACTGCCTATGGAAGAACCCATGCGTTTCGCGAAACCGATTTCGATTGTGACCTTTGGCGCCCTTTTGATTCTCGCCGGCTGCCAGGAAGAACAGGCACAGCAGGGAGGCGCTGCATTTCCGCCGCCGCAGGTGGCCGTGGTCACCGTGAAGGCCGAGGACGTGCCGATCACCAACGACCTGCCGGGCCGCATTGCCGCGACCCGCACGGCGGAAGTGCGCCCACGCGCGACCGGCATCATCATCGAACGCATCTTCGAGCAAGGTTCGCTGGTCAAGGAAGGCGATGTGCTTTACCGCATCGATCCAGCCTCGTTCCAGGTACAGGTCACCAGCGCCGAGGCGACGCTGCGCCGCGCCAGGGCCGTGCAGGCCCAGGCGCGCAACACCGCCGACCGCCAGGAGCAGCTTCGCAAGTCGAATGTCGCCTCCGCGCAGACCTACGACGACGCCGTAGCGCAGCTCGCACAGGCGGATGCCGATGTTGCGATCGCCGAGGCGAGCCTGGCGACCGCCAAGCTCAATCTCGAATATACCGACGTCAAGGCGCCGATCAGCGGCCGCATCGGGCGCGCGCTGATCACCGAGGGTGCGCTGGTTTCGGCCAACGGCACGGAAAATCTCGCGACGATCCAGCAGCTCGACCCCGTCTATGCCGACTTCACCCAGTCGGCGACGGACCTCATCCGCCTGCGCAAGGCGTTGCAGGACGGCGCCCTGATGGCTGACAACAATTCCGCGAAGGTCAAGCTGGTGCTGGACGACGGCACGGCCTATGCGCATCCGGGCAAGCTGCTGTTCTCCGAAGCCGCCGTCGACGAGACGACCGGCCAGGTCACGCTGCGCGGCGAATTCCCCAATCCGGACGGCGACCTGCTGCCGGGCATGTATGTGCGCGTGCAGATCGAGCAGGGCATCGAGAAGGACGCCGTCATCGTGCCGCAGCAGGCGGTACAGCGAGACGCGTCGGGCAGCGCGCTCGTCTACGTCGTTTCCGCCGATAACAAGGCCGGCACCCGCAGCGTGCGAGTCGGTCGTGCCGCCGGCACGAACTGGGTCATCACCGATGGCCTGAAGAACGGCGAAAAGATCATCGTCGAGGGCTTCCAGAAGGTTCAGCCGGGCGGCGAGGTCGTGCCGGCCGAATGGGACCCGAACGCGGTTGCCAGGGACTCGCAGCCGGCTGCCGAAGGTGATGCTGCCAAGGCCGGTGAAGCCGGCAAGGCTGAAGACGGTGCTGCAAAGACCGACGAGGCTGGCAAGGCGGAAGGCGGCGAGGACGCTGCCAAGACCGAGCCGGCGAAGTGAGGATCTGAACGATGCCCAGTTTTTTCATCGACAGGCCGATTTTCGCCTGGGTCGTCGCGATCTTCATCATGATCGCCGGCGCCATCTCCATCCCGCTCTTGCCGATCGCGCAATATCCGGACGTCGCCCCGCCGCAGATCACGGTATCGACGACCTATTCCGGCGCGTCCTCACAGGACACCTACCAGAGCGTCACCAAGCTCATCGAGGATGAGCTGAACGGCGTCGAGGGCATGCTCTATTTCGAATCGACCTCGAGTGCCTCGGGTTCGGCCGAAATCAACATCACCTTCGCGCCGGGCACCGATCCGAGCCAGGCCTCGGTCGACGTGCAGAACCGCGTCAGCCGCGTCGAGCCGCGCCTGCCTGATTCCGTGCGCCGCCAGGGCGTGCAGGTCGAAGAAGCCGGCTCCGGCTTCCTGCTCATCGTCGCGCTGACTTCCACCGATGGCTCGATGGATGCCATCAGCCTCGGCGACTACGTCAACCGCAACGTCCTCTCCGAAATCCAGCGCGTGCCCGGCGTCGGCCGCGCGCAGCTGTTCGCCACACAGCGCTCCATGCGCATCTGGCTCGATCCCGCCAAGATGCTCGGCCTCAACCTGACGGCCGCCGACATCACCGCTGCCGTCCAGGCGCAGAACGCACAGATCGCGGCCGGTAGCATCGGCGCGCAGCCGAACCCGATCACCCAGCAGATCGCGGCCCCGGTCAATATCAAGGGCCAGCTGACGACGCCGGAAGAATTCGGCGCCATCGTGCTACGTGCTAATGCGGATGGCTCTGCCGTGCGGCTTCGCGACGTCGCGCGCATCGAAGTGGGCGGCGAGACCTATTCCTTCTCGACGCGCCTCAACGGACAGCCGTCGGCCGCCGTCGCCGTGCAGCTTTCGCCGACCGGCAACGCCATGGCGACCTCCGAGGCGATCAAGGCCCGCATGGACGAGCTTGCGGAATTCTTCCCGCCGGGCCTCGAATATTCGACGCCTTACGACACTTCGCCCTTCGTCAAGGTGTCGATCGAGAAGGTGCTGCACACGCTGCTTGAAGCCGTCGGCCTCGTCTTCCTCGTGATGTTCCTGTTCCTGCAGAACATCCGCTACACGATCATCCCGACGCTCGTCGTGCCGGTCGCCCTTCTCGGCACCTGCGCCGTCATGCTCGCGATGGGTTTTTCCATCAACGTGCTGACCATGTTCGCCATGGTGCTCGCCATCGGCATTCTCGTCGACGACGCGATCATCGTGGTGGAGAACGTCGAGCGCATCATGTCGGAAGAGGGCCTGCCGCCGAAGGAGGCGACCCGCAAGGCGATGAAGCAGATCACCGGCGCCGTCATCGGCATCACGCTGGTGCTTGCCTCGGTGTTCATCCCGATGGGCTTCTTCCCGGGTGCGGTCGGCGTCATCTACCAGCAGTTCTCGCTGACAATGGTCGTCTCGATCCTGTTCTCCGCCTTCCTCGCGCTCTCGCTGACGCCGGCGCTGGCGGGCAGCTTCCTCAAGCAGGTTCCGAAGGGCCACCACCACACCAAGCGGGGCTTCTTCGGCTGGTTCAACCGCGGTTTCGACCGCTCGTCGAAGGGGTATAGCGGCAGCGTGAGCTGGTTGATCCGCCGCACCGGCCGGTTCATGGTGATCTACCTCGCCATCCTCGCCGGCCTCGGCTACCTGTTCATGAAGCTGCCGTCGTCGTTCCTGCCGGACGAAGACCAGGGCTTTGCCATCGTCATGATGCAGCTTCCCTCGGAAGCGACGGGCCACCGGACCGACGAAGTGCTGACCCAGGTCGAGCAGATCTTCGGCAAGGAGCCCGCGGTCGAAACGATCGTCGGCATCAACGGCTTCTCCTTTTTCGGTTCGGGGCAGAACGCGGGCCTGGCCTTCGTGACGCTGAAGGACTGGAGCGAGCGCGGGCCGGAGAACTCGGCGCAGGCGATCGCCGGACGCGCCAGCATGGCGATGAGCCAGATCAAGGATGCGATCAGCTTCGCGCTGTCGCCGCCGCCGATTCAGGGCCTCGGCACGACGGGCGGCTTCTCGTTCCGTCTGCAGGACCGCGGCGGTCTCGGCCAGCAGGCGCTGTCGGCCGCAAGCGCGCAACTCCTCGGCCTCGCGGCCCAGAGCAATGTGGTTGCGGGCGTGCGCGTCGAGGGCATGCCGGATGCGGCGCAGGTCAATGTCGTGATCGATCGCGAGAAGGCCAACACCTTCGGCGTGACCTTCGCCGACATCAACTCGACGATCTCGACCAATCTCGGCTCAACCTATGTCAACGACTTCCCGAATGCCGGGCGCATGCAGCGCGTGACGGTCCAGGCGGATCAGAACGAACGCATGCAGGTGGCCGATCTCTTGAAACTCAACGTGCGCAATTCGAGCGGGGGCATGGTGCCGCTCTCGGCCTTTGCGACCGCGGAGTGGACGATGGCGCCGACGCAGACGGTCGGCTACAACGGCTATCCCGCCGTGCGCTTCAGCGGAGATACGAAGCCCGGCTTCTCCTCCGGTGACGCGATTGCGGAAATGCAGCGGCTCGCCGCCCAGCTTCCGCCGGGCTTCGGCTACGAGTGGACGGGCCAGTCGTTGCAGGAAATCCAGTCCGGTTCGCAGGCGCCGATCCTTGTCGGCCTGTCGATCTTGCTGGTGTTCCTGTGCCTTGCGGCGCTTTATGAAAGCTGGTCGATCCCGTTTGCGGTCATCCTCGTCGTGCCGCTCGGCGTCATCGGCGCGGTCATCGCGGTCACGCTGCGCGACATGTCGAACGACGTGTACTTCAAGGTGGGCCTGATCGCGATCATCGGCCTGTCGGCGAAGAACGCCATCCTGATCATCGAGTTCGCCAAGGAACTGATGGAGGACGGCAAGTCGCTGATCGATGCGACGATCGAGGCCTGCCACCTGCGCTTCCGCCCGATCCTGATGACCTCGCTCGCCTTCACGCTCGGCGTTCTGCCGCTCGCGATCGCGACCGGCGCAAGCTCGGGCAGCCAGCGTGCCATCGGCACCGGCGTGATGGGCGGCATGATCACTGCCACGGTGCTCGCCATCTTCTTCGTGCCGATCTTCTTCGTCTTCGTGATGAAGCTGTTCGGCTACGGCAAGAAGAAAAAGGAGGAGCCGGCTCCGGTCGCAAGCCCGGCGGAGTAGGCCGCCATGCGCCGGACCAAGGCAGAGGCCAAGGAAACCCGCCAGCAGATCCTGCTGGCGGCCGAAAAGGTCTTTTACGAAAAGGGTGTCGCACACGCCTCCATGGAGGATGTGGCGCGCGCCGCGGGGGTCACCCGCGGCGCCATCTACTGGCACTTCGCCAATCGGGCGGATCTCGTGCTGGAACTCTACAACTCGCTGCCCATGCCGCAGGAAGATCTCATCGCCCGCGAATTGGAGGCGGAGAACGCGGATGTCTTCGGCGTTCTGGAGCGGGTGGGCCGGGAATGGCTGGAACTGCTCGCCACCGACGAGCACCGCCAGCGCATCCTCTCGATCCTGCTGCGATGCGATACCAGCGGCGAATTCGCCGCTATTTCCGAACGCCAGAACGACCTCGACGACGAGCATATGCAGGCGCTGGAAGCGGCCTTTGCCAAGGCGGAGGGCCAGGGCAAGCTCGGCGGCGCATGGACGCCACGCTCCGCGGCGTCCATGCTGCGCTGGGTCATCAAGGGGCTGTGCTCGGAATGGCTGCTGTTCGGCCGCCGGTTCGACATTGCCAGCGAAGGCAAGGACGCTCTACACCGGCTGTTTGCAACCTATGCCTCGCACGCGCCATCGGCGCGATAGGCCTCCAGCCGCTCGATCCAGTCGGCGCCGATCTTCCAGCGCCTGAGCACCGAAACGGGATCCTCCGCATCGAGCCGCGAACAGATGCGGTAGATTTCCAGCACCTCCGGCGTCATCTCGCCGCGCTGGCAGAAATACATCGCCGCCGCATAGCGCGCCCGCCCGGACCATTCGGCGCCCGGCGGTGTTGCGATGATCTGCCAGTTGCAGCGGGTTTCCTCGTCCATTTTACTTGAGGCCGGGCGGTGTGGCCGTGCGGCGGGCGAGCTTGACGAAGGGCCGCGGCACGATCTTCGCGCGCTTCATCATCTTCTGGTATTTCAGTTCCCGCATCGCATAGATCTCTACCCACAGGTCATCCGTGAACTTCGAGCCGTAGGGGCGTTCGAGGCTGGCGATCGCGATGTTGCGCTTGGCTGTCGGCGACCAGATTGCGGCGGTGACGAGACCGGCCTCGTGTTTCTGGCGATGATAGACGAGGGCATGCTCGGCGGGAATATTCCCTTCGATTTCAAGGCCGACGAGGATGTGCTTCAGAGTTTGATTCCGCCGCGCATCGAGGATCGCGCGCCGCCCGTTGAAGTTCGGCTTGTCGGGATCGACCAGCCATTCCAGGCCGATTTCATCAGGCATGCGCACCCGGTCGGCGCGCAACGCCCCTTCGGCAGTGACAAAATCCGCATTGGCGACGATGAAGCCCGTCTCGATGCGCGCCTGATCCAGCGCGCCGAAGCCGATCGCGCGGATGGCGTGTTCCTGCCCGGCATTCCACAGGCGGTCCCACAGCGAGAGCGCTTTTGCGCGCGGCACGAAGAGTTCGTAGCCGAGGTCGCCGGTGAAGCCGGTGCGCGAGATCGTCACCGTGCCGTCCTCATGCGGGAAGGTGGCGATGTCGAAGGGTTTCAGTTTTTCCGTGCCGACGAAGCCGGCGTCGCGCAGCACCGCATGGCTTGTGGGGCCTTGCAGGGCGAGGCCGGCGATTTCCTCCGTCTCCTCGCGGATATCGACGGAAAAGCCGAAGGCGCTATCGAGCAGCCAGGGCAGGTGGCGTTCCTGGCAGCAGAGGCGGAATTCCTGGTCGCCGAGGCGAAAGAGCGTGCCATCGTCCAGCACATGGCCGTGGTCGTCGCACCAGGCGGTGTAATGCACGCGGTTGACGCCGAGCTTCCGTACGTCGCGCAGCGTCAGGCGGTTGAGGTAGCGCTCGGCATCCGCGCCAGTGATGCGGTATTTCACCATCGGCGAGATGTCGAAGAGGGCGGCGGTGGAGCGGATGGCGAAATATTCGAGTTCGCTGTCGAACAGCGAATGCGGCGCCTTATAGCCCGCCCAACTGTACCAGTCGTTGACCTCGCTCAGCGCCATTAGCCGGTCGTGGAACGGCGTTTCCAGGCGGGGAGCAAGGATGTGGTCGCGGGCGGCGCGGCGCAGTTCGGCGGCGGATTTCGTCATGGCGTTCATGCTTTCGCTCCCGAAAGGATGTGGCGCGCGGCGTTCCAGCCCGGCAGGCCGGAAATGCCGCCGCCCGGATGCGCGCCGGCGCTCGCGAGATAGAGCCCCTCGATTGGCGTTTTGTAACCGGAGGCCGCACTGGTCGGCCGATTGATGAGCAACTGGTCGGCCTGCAATTCGCCGTGATGCCAGTGGCCGCCGGGCAGATTGTACTCCGCTTCGATATCGACCGGCGTCATCAGGCTGGCGGCGACGACGGATTTTCCGATGCCTGGCGCGTGACGCTCCAGCGTGTCCAGCACGACCTTCAGGAAGGCCGGCTTGCCAGCCTCCCAGCCCGCCTTGAGGCGATAGGGCGCATATTGCACGAGCGCCGAGAGCGTGCAGCCGCCGGCGGGCGCAAGCGATGGATCGACAAGGCTTGGCAAGGTTATCTCCATCACCGGATCGGTGGAGAACTCGCCGTATTTCGCCGGGTTGAAGGCGCTTTCCACCTGCTGCATCGAGCGCACCAGCACGATGCGTCCGTTGCGGGCCGCGGCCGGAAGGCCTTCGAAATTCGGGACACTGTCGAGCGCAAGATCGAGCTTGGCGACATTGCCGTAGCTGCGCACATTCTTCACCGAGCGCACGAAGCCGGTGCCGCTTTCGGCGGGGTCGACGAGTTTGAGGAAGGTGGTTTGCGGATGGATCGCCGAGACGACGATGGGGGCGGTGATTTCCGTGCCGTCGCGGGTGACGACGCCGCTCGCGCGGCCGCGGTCGGCGAGGATTCGGCCGACGGGCGTGCCACAGCGAATGGTCACGCCGGCCTTTTCCGCCGCGCGCACGAAGGCGGGCGCGACGCTCGCCATGCCGCCGGCGGGCACATATTGGCCGCCCGTCCTGCCGGCGACCTCGCCGGTCAGGCGGTAATAGAGGCCGAGCAGCGAGGTGGGAGAGCGCGGGCCGAGATGCACGCCGAGCGTCGCGTCGAAGGCGACGAGGCCCTTCAGGCGGTCGTCGGTCAGATATTCGTCGGCGACGTCGGCGACGTTCATCAGCAGCATGCGCAGGAAATCGCGGCCTTCGCTGCGGCCCTTGCGGATCAGTCCGAGGCCGGCGGCGGCAAAGGTCGCGAAATCGCCGAGCGCGATGGCGCCGATCTGCGGCGGCGGGCGGCGCAGGAAACGCTTCAGCACGCCGGCCTGGAAGGCGAGCTTCGTGCGCATGGCGGCGAACGCAGCGGCCTCTTCGGCGGAGACGCCGTCGATGCTCTCGCCATAGGCACCCTTGAGCACGACGGCCTTGCCTGAGCCGTCGAGAACGGCCGTCGGCAGCAGCGTCTCGCCGCCTGCAAGATCGAGGCCGAGGTCGCGGGCGACTTCGGCATCCAGCCGGTTGACGAGATGGGCGAGGCCGGCGGAGCGGAAGCCGGGGGCGAATTCGCGGCCCCGGGTCGCGCCGCCCGGTTCGTTCGCTGCTTCCAGCACCAGCACCTTGCGGCCGCCCTTGGCGAGGCGGGTGGCGGCGGCGAGCCCGTTGTGGCCGGCGCCGATAACGATCGCATCAAATGACGTCATGGGCTTTGCTCATCTGTTCGGGGGTACGCTTCAGGTCGCGCAGGATTTCGGCGGCGGCGTTGCGGCCGGGCGCGCCCATGACGCCCCCGCCCGGATGGGTGGAGGAGCCGCACATGTAGAGCCCGTGGATGGGGCTGCGATACTGGGCATAACCCGGCACCGGGCGGTTGAAGAGAAGCTGGTCGAAGGTGAGTTCACCCTGGAAGATGTTGCCTTCGGTGAGGCCCACCTCGTTCTCGATTTCGCGCGGCGTGCGCACCTCCATATGCACGATGCGCTCGCGAAAGCCCGGCGAATAGCTGGCGATCTGGCTGATGACGGTTTCGGCGAAGGCGTCGCGGTCGGCATCTGTCCAGTCGCGGCCCTCCACCTTCGGCGGGCAATATTGCACGAAGCAGCTCATGAAATGTTTGCCGGGTGAGGCCATGGTCGGATCGAGCGTCGTCGGGATCACCATGTCGAGGAAGGGATCGGCGGACCAGCGGCCGTCCTTCCAGTCGTCATAGGCGCGCTCCATGCGCTCGATCGAATCGGTGAAATGCATGTCGCCGCGCATGCAGGAGGAGCCCTCGGGGAGCGCTGGGAATTCCGGCAGGCTATCGAGCGCGATGTTCACCTTGCCGGAGGAGCCGCGCATCTTGAAGTGCTTGACCCGATGGACGAAGTCGCCAGGCAGCGCGTCCTCGTCGACGAGCTTCAGGAAGGTGCGCTTCACATCGGCATTCGAGACGACGAGATCGGCGCGCACCTCGTCGCCATTGGCGAGCACGACGCCCGTCGTGCGGCCGCCGCGGGCAAGGATCTTCGAGACTTCGGCATCGGTGCGGATCACGCCGCCGGCAGCCTCGAAGGAGCGGGCGAGGGCCTGCGTCACCGCGCCCATGCCACCGCGGGCATAACCCCAGGCGCCGACCGAGCCGTCCACTTCGCCCATATAGTGGTGCAGCAGGACATAGGCCGTGCCGGGCGACATCGGGCCGAGCGCGGTGCCGATGATGCCGGAAAGGGCGAGGTAGGCCTTGATGACGTCCGTCTCGAAATATTCATCGAGATAGTCGGAGATCGACATGGTCCAGAAGCGCAGCGTCTCGGCCATTTCGTGCGGGCTGAACTCGCCGAACTTCTTGGCGAGATAGAGCAGCTCGGAAATGTCGCGCGGGCGGAAGCTGAACGGGTCGGGTGCGGTGCGCATCAAGAGCGGCTGGATGAAGCGGCACTGGCGGGTGACGTCGCGAGCGTAGCGCTCGTAGGCTTCCGCGTCGCGCTTCGAATAGCGCGCGAATTCGCGGCGGTGGCTGTCGTGGTCGCGGTAGGAGGCGAGGTAGTCGCCGTCGCGGGTGAAGACCGCGCCACCCTCGTAGGCGATGACCTGGAGGCCATGTTTCGGCAGTTCGAGGTCGCGCATGATCTCCGGCCGGAACAGCGAGCAGACGTAGGAACAGTTGGAATAGAGGAAGCCGGGCGTGAGCTCGCGGCTGGTCGCGGCACCGCCGACCCACCCATTCTTTTCCAGCACCGCGACCTTGAGGCCGGAGCGCTGGAGATAACACGCCGTGACCAGCCCATTATGGCCGCCGCCGACGATCAGGGCGTCGTACTTTTGCATTTTCGATGTCTCCCTTGTTTCTAAAAGCTGCATCAAAAGCAAAATGTTGTCCAGAGATTCTGAATGATCATTCAGCAAGTATCTTGCAATCTCCTGATTATGCGCTAGAATTTCGACCCATCGATAAGCGCACGGCCAGGCGGCCGCTAGGGTGACGGAGGCCATGACGACGACGGTTGAGGACGGTGCGGCCCTGGAGCCCGAATATGACGAGGCGGCGATCCGCTTTCTCGGCGTGCTGTGGGGCGAGGGCTATCTTTCGCCCGGCGGGCCGGCGGAGGTTGATCGCGTGCTTTCGGGCGTCGCGCTGCAAGGTCGGCATGTTCTCGATTTCGGCTGCGGTGCGGGCGGCATCACGCTGCATATCGCCAGGACCTATGCGCCCGCCGACATCGTCGGCTACGACGTCGAGCAGCCGGTGATCGACCGGGCGCGGGCGGCCGCGACGGCGGCGGGGCTTTCATCCGTCGCGCACTTCGTCTCCAGCCCGCCGGGGCGCCTGCCGTTCGACGACGGGCAATTCGACGTCGTCTTCTCCAAGGATGCGATGATCCATGTGCCCGACAAGGAGGCGCTGTTTGCCGAGCTTTTTCGCGTGCTGAAGCCCGGCGGGGTCTTTGCCGCATCCGACTGGCTGATCGCGCATGACGGCGAGCCGAGCCCCGAGATGAAGGACTATATTGCCGCCGAGGGCCTGAGCTTCGGCATGGCCTCGTCGCGCCGCTATCTGCGCGCGATGGCGGCGGCGGGGTTCGTGGATGGCGCGGTGGAAAGCCGCAATGCCTGGTATCGCGAGGTGGCGCGCGACGAGCTCGCGCGGCTGAAGGGACCGCTCTATGCCGCCGCGGTGGCGGCCGTGGGCGAAGCCCATGTCGAGAAGAATATCCGAACCTGGACGGCCATGCAGAAGGTTCTTGACAGCGGGGAGCATTGTCCCACTCATCTGCGCGGCAGCAAACCGGCCGCGGGAGTGAGCCCGTGACCGTGCTGCTCAGAAATCCCAAGGGCAAGGTGACGGTGAAGATGCGGGCAGGCGGGGCTGAACAGGGCTCGGGCGACGGCGAGAAGCGGGGCCGCAAGGCCTCCAAGGAAACGAGGCGGCAGCAGCTCATCGAGGCGACGATCGATTCGCTCGCCAAGCGCGGTTATTCTGACACCACGCTCGCCGACGTGGCTGACGGCGCCGGCCTTTCCCGCGGCATCGTCAACTTCCATTTCGAGAGCAAGGAAAACCTGCTCATCGCGACGCTGCAATATATGTCGGAAGAGTACGGCGACCATTGGAATGCCGCGCTGGAAAAGGCCGGTCCAAGCGTCGCCAGCCGCGTGTGGGCCATCGTGCACGCGGATTTCGACCGCAAGATCTGCACCAAGCGCAAGCTGGCCGCCTGGTGCGCCTTCTGGGGCGAGGCGAAGTCGCGACCGACCTACCAGGCGCTCTGCGGCGCGCGCGACGTCAAATACCAGGAAACCGTGATTTCGCTTTGCACCGAGCTTAAGGCCGAGGGCGACTATGCCTACGAGCCGGAGCCGATGGCGTTGTCGCTCTGCGCCATGCTGGAAGGCCTGTGGCTGCGCCTGATGATGGGCGACGGCACGACCCGGGAGAAGGCGCTGGAGGCGGCGATCGCCTTCGTCGCGATCGCCTTCCCGAAACATCTCACGATCCAAGGACCACAACCACAATAGGGAACCCGAAAACGGGGAAGGAGTACGGCATGAAGACTGCTAACAAGGCCAGGCGCACCACAACGGCGGCATTGGCCGCTCTCCTCGCCCTCACAACCGCGCTTCCCGCCTTCGCCGCCGATACGCTCACCGTCTTCGACTGGTCCGGCTACGAGGACCCCGCCTTCCACCCCGCCTATACGGAAAAACATGGCGGCTCGCCGGATTTCTCGTTCTTCGGCGATGAGGAGGAGGCCTTCCAGAAGCTGCGTTCCGGCTTCAAGGCCGATATCGCGCATCCTTGCGCGCAGAGCATCGTGAAATGGCGCGAGGCCGGCCTGCTGGAGCCGCTCGACACCGCCAAGCTCACGGCCTGGAACGACATGCTGCCGGCCTTCAAGTCGATGAAGAACCTGATGACGGCCGAGGACGGCACGGCCTGGTTCATCCCCTTCGAATGGGGCAACACGGTGCTGACCTATCGCACCGACACGGTGAAGCCGGAAGAAGTCGCCTCGCTGAAGGCCTTTGCCGATCCGAAATTCAAGGACCGCGTGTCGATCGGCGACAATGTCGATGATGCCTATGCGCTGGCAGGCCTCGCCATCGGCCTCAAGGATCTGACGGCGATGACGGATGCACAGTTCCAGGAGGCGTCGGCCTTCCTGCGCGCGGTGCACCAGAACGTGCGTCTCTACTGGACGGACAACACGGATCTCAGCCAGGCGATGGCGAGCGGCGAGGTCGATCTCGCCTGGGCGTGGAACGAGACGGCGACGACGCTGCAGGCCGAAGGCCAGCCGGTGGTGATCAAGAAGGATACGACGGAGGGGCTTTCGACCTGGGTCTGCGGCTATTCGCGGCTGAAGGGCGGCGAAGGCAGCCCCGATCTCGCCTATGACTACCTGAACGCCGTCACCGATCCGGCCGTTGCCGCCTATATGGTGGAAAGCTGGGGTTATGGCCATTCCAACGCCAAGGGCATGGCCGCTGTCGACCCGAAAATCCTTGCCGACAAGGGCTATGCGGATGTCGAATCCTTCGTCGCCAACACGCTCTTCCAGGCGCCGATCCCGACGGAACTGCGGCAGAAGATGATCGCCGAGTTCGAGAAGATCAAATCGGGGTATTGAGGGGCAGAGGGGCTCCCGGCTTCGAACGACGAAGACGGGAGCCCGATCTTCTTGGAACGTCTCGCAGCTACCCGCGTTTTGCTTGCCTCAGTTTTGCGTGAGGTATTGCGTCATGGACCCGAAACGCTGGAGTAAACCGATCACATTCGAAACGCCCCGTCTTGGCCAGTACAGGACGATCGCCAGCACACAGGAAGCGGCAAGGGCGCTGGAGAACGACTGGCCCGTGGAAAAGGGTCGGCAGCTGAAGGAAGCGCGCAAGATGTGCTTGGCAGTGCTTGCTGGTAGGAAGCCGCCATCGGAGGCGAGAAACGCCTTCATCGCTGCCGCCGTCGAGGCGCATGTTTTCGTCCGCGAGAAGTAAATTCGCGGTCTGCTTTAGACCCGCCGCACGGCTTCATCTTCCGCCAGAAGCACAAACGCATCCGGATCGTAGGCAAGGCGGATTTCTGCGCCGATCGGCAAGTCGTCCGCGCCGTGATCGTTGGTCTCGACCATGGAGAGCGGCTGTTCCAGCCCGTCGACGCCGACCGTCAGGTGGGTGACTTCGCCGAAATAGGCGCGGTTCTCGATGCGGCCGGCGAGTTCGTGCGGGGCGCGGTCGTTGTCCCAGAGCAGGCGCAGGCGTTCCGGGCGGATGCCGACGGTGACGTGGCCGTTCTCGGCGGCAAAACCGTGCGGCTTGTCGAGATTGACGGCGCCGAAGCGGGCGGCGTCGACCGAGACGGCGTTGCCCTGTTCTCCCAGCACTTTCGCCTTGAGGAAATTCATGCCGCCGAGGAAGTCGGCGACTTTTCGCGTGCGCGGGCGCTGGTAGATTTCCTTCGGCGTCGCGATTTGCGCGATGCGGCCGCCGAACATCACGGCGATACGGTCGGAAAGCGCCAGCGCCTCGTACTGGTCGTGCGTGACGAGGATGAAAGTGATGCCGACGGCCTTTTGCAGCGTGCGCAGCTCGACTTGCATTTCCTCGCGCAGCTTCTTGTCGAGGGCCGACAGCGGCTCGTCGAGCAGCAGCACCTTCGGGCGCATGACGAGGGCGCGGGCAAGCGCCACGCGCTGGCGCTGGCCGCCGGAAAGCTCGTGCGCCTTACGTTTCCCGAGGCTGGACAAGCGAACCTGGTCGAGTGCGTCGCCGACGCGCTTCTTCTCGTCTTCCGGCGAGAGTTTCAGCCGCTTCAGGCCGTAAGCGACGTTTTCGGCGACGTCGAGATGGGGGAAGATGGCGTAGTTTTGGAACACCATGTTGGTCGGCCGCTTGTTCGGCGGCAGCGCCAGCGAGGGCGCGCCGTCGATAAAGATCTCGCCGGCCGTCGGCGTCTCGAAGCCGGCAATCGAGCGCAGCAGCGTGGTCTTGCCGCAGCCGGAGGGGCCGAGCAGCGAGAAGAACTCGCCTTCGCCGATGGTCAGCGAGACGTCGTCGAGCGCCTTGTAGATGCCGTAGAACTTCGACACGTTCTGGATCTCGATCATGGGACGGTCGGGCATGGATCGCTCCTAGAGTTTGTCAGGGAAAAGTGGAAACCGGTTTTCCCGAGAAGACAAACGAAAACAAAAGAATCTAGAGCAGGTCTGGTTCAGTCTGAACCAGACCTGCTCTAAGGCAGCATGAGCGCCAGCTGCGTGCGTTTTTCGGCACGGCGGCGCAGGATTTCGGCGAGGGTCAGCATCAGGATCGAGGCGACGAGCATAATCGTGCCGAGCGCCAGCACGCCGGGCAGCTTGGCGGCAAAACGCAACTGGCCCCAGATATAGACCGGCAGTGTCGGCGCGGTGCCGGACAGGAAGAAGGCGAGGATGAACTCGTCGAGCGAGATGGTGAAGGTGACGAGCAGGCTGGAGACGATGGCAGGCGCCACGACCGGCAGCGTGACGCGCCGGAACGTGCCGATCGCTGTTTCGCCGAGATCGTAGGAGGCCTCTTCCAGGCTGCGGTCGAAGCCTTCGAAGCCCGAGACCAACACCGACATCGCATAGGGCACGCAGAACACGGTCTGGCCGAGGATGACGGTGACGAGCGAGAGCTCGATGCCCATGGCCAGCACGATCATCAGCAGCGAGACCGCGACGATGATTTCCGGCAGGAAGAGCGGCGCCATGATGAGGCCGGCCGCCGTCCTCTGGCCGCGGAACCTGTAGCGCGTGATGGCGCGGGCCGCGCAGATGCCGAGCACGGTGGAGAGCAGCGCCACCGAGATGCCGACGACCAGGCTGTTCCAGGCCGCTTCCATCATCACCGAATTGCCGGCGAGCGAGGCGTACCACTTGGTGGTGAAGCCGGCGAGCGGGAAGGTGGTCGTCGCCGCATTGTTGAAGGAGAAGACCGGCAGCAGCAGGATCGGCAGGTAGAGGAAGAGGAAATAGACCGCGACATAGACGGGCAGCCACGGAATGAAGCGCAGGCGCTGCGTGAGGAGGCTCATTTGATCCTCCTGACGGTGAACTTCAGCGCGAGCACGACGGCGGCGGCGGCGAGCGAGACGAGGATCATGGTCGTGACGGAGAGGGCGGCGCCGAGCGGCCAGTTCGCGCCCTTGCCGAACTGCGCCTGGATGGCGGTCGCGATCATCACGCCGTCCTTGCCGCCGACGAGGCGTGGCGTCACGTAGTCGCCGACGGTCGGGATCATCACGATGAGGAAGGCGGAGACGACGCCTGGGAGCGACAGCGGCAGGGTGACGCGGAAGAAGGCGCGCAGCCGACTGTCGCCGAGGTCGCGCGCGGCCTCGATATAGGTGCGGTCGATCTTCTGCAGCGAGACGTAGATCGGCAGGATGGCGAAGGCGGCCCAGCTGTGCACCAGCGTGATGACGACGGCGTTGGAATTGTAGAGGAGCGAGGTCACCGGCTTGTCGATGAGGCCCATCGAGATGAGGCCGGTGTTCATGACGCCGCCATAACCGAGGATGACCTTCCACGACATGACGCGCAGCAGATAGCTCGTCCAGCACGGCACGGTGACGAGGAAGAGCCAGAGGTTCTTGTGCACCCCGCCGTGGAAGGAGATGAACCAGGCGATGGGGTAGGAGAAGACGACTGTGACCACGCTCACCGTCAGCGAGATCCACAGCGAGCGGATGAAGAGGTCGCGGTAGATCGGTTCGGTCAGCGCCTGGCGGTAGTTTTCCAGCGTGAAGGTGCGGTCGATGTCGAGATAGTTCTGGGTCCAGAAACTGTAGGCGATGACGATGAGGACCGGGAGAAAAAGCAGCGCCAGCGCATAGAGGAAGGTCGGCGAGATCATGGCGAGGCCGCGGGCCTCTTCGCTGCGTGTCCAGGCCCGGCGTTTTGCCGGGGCGGGCGTGTCAGCGATCCTGTCGAACGCCGCCGCCGTCATGGAGCGGGGCTCCGGTCGCGGCAACATTCATAGAGCGTGAGACTTCCCGTTCCCATGTGGTGCGCCTTTTCGGCTTTGTGTGTTCCCTAATGACAACATGCGCCCGAATCCCCGTTGAAATCAAGCCCCACTTCTGCAATATTGATTGAACGAACATTCAATATGATTGGGAAATGTAAAATCTTTCATATTGTTGTGGTCGGAATCTTCCTGGTAAATAATCGATGGAGCGGGACATGGCGGCAATTCCGAAGACGGCGAACGAGAACCTGCGTGCCGACGAGGCGGCCGGCGACGAGATCACCCGGCTGGCCGAGCGCCATCTCGTGCAGCCCTGGCCAGTGTCGGGCTCGATCGGTGCCGAGGCGCGCGGGCGCATCGAAGCGGGCGAGGGCATCTATGTGACGGATGCCAGCGGCCGAAAGCTGATCGACGGGCCTGCCGGCATGTGGTGCGTCAATGCCGGCCATCGCAACAAGGAACTGGCCGACGTCATGGCCTCGCAGGCCATGGAGCTTTCCTACAATTCGCCCTGGTACACGACGAACACGCCCTCCGCCGTGCTGTCCGCACGGCTTGCCGAGCATGCGCCTGACGGCGTCGACCACGTCTTCTACACGACGGGCGGCTCGTCGGCGGTCGAGACGGCGCTGCGCTTCATGCAGTTCGCCAACAATGTGAAGGGCCGGCCGGAGAAGAAGCTGATCGTCTCGCGGCAGGGCGGCTATCACGGCTCGACCTATCTTTCCGCCTCGCTGAACGGCCGGCCGCGTGACCATGACTGGATGGACAGCGCGTCCGACCTCGTCGTCAAGCTTTCCTGCCCGGACCCCTTCCGCCGGCCGGAGGGCATGAGCGTCGAGGCCTTCTGCGATTTCCTCGTGGAAGAATTCCGCCGCGTCATCGAGGAGAAGGGGGCCGAGAATATCGGCGCCTTCATCGCCGAGCCCGTCATGGCCTCCGGCGGCGTCATCGTGCCGCCGCCCGGCTACCTCAAGCGCATGCATGCGCTTTGCCGGGCCAACGACATTCTCTTCATCGCCGACGAGGTGGTGACGGCCTTCGGGCGCCTCGGCCATATCTTCGCGTCGAAGGATGTCTTCGATATCGAGCCGGACATGATCACCTTCGCCAAGGGCGTCACGTCCGGTTATTTCCCGCTCGGCGGCGTGATGATTGCGGGCCGGCTGTTCGAGGAACTGCGCCGCTCCAACCATTCCGAAGCGATGTTCGCGCATGGGCTGACCTATTCCAGCCATCCGGTCGGCTGCGCCGTGGCGCTGAAGAACCTCGACATTCTGGAGGGCGGTCTTTTGGCACATGCACGGGCGGTGTCCGACCATTTCCAGACGAGCCTCAAAGCGCTGGAAGACCTGCCGCTCGTCGGCGAGGTGCGCGGCCTCGGGCTGATGGCCTGCGTCGAATGCGTCGCCGACCGGGTCAGCAACAATCCGCTGACGCTCGATCTCGAAGTGGGAAAACGCATCGACCGGCACTGCCAGGAACTCGGCCTCCTGGTGCGCCCGCTCATCAGCATGTGCGTGATGTCGCCGCCGCTCACCATCTCCACCGCGCAGATCGACGACATGGCGGCCATCCTGCGCCGCGGCATCGAGCTCACCATGGACGACCTGACCCGCGAAGGGCTCTGGAAGGGCTGAGCCCTTCCGCACAAGACCCTGTTTGGACCGACATTCCCTGGTCCAAACGTTTGAGGCCCGCGAAAGCGGGCCTCTTTTTCATGTCGGTCGTTTAGCGGCTTTCGACCAGGCCGGCATTGACTTCCGCCATCGCCTTCTCCTCCGGTGCCTCCTTCAGCGTCACCACCGGCAGCACCTTGCGAATGTGGTCGTGATGGGTGCGCACGCCATATTCGAGATCGGAGAGGTAGAAGCCGGCGAAAGCGTTGGAGGTCATCGCCTCGTTCGACCAGACGGTGAGCTGCACGTCCTCGGACTGCGTGTCGCGGTCGATGCGATAGGCGAGGTAGCGGGCGAGGCGCTGGGCGCGGTCCTCGTCACGGTAGCGGTAGATGCCGCCGCGCAGCAGCGTCTTGCCGACGCCGATGGGGAACTCCTGGTAGAATTGCATGGTCTCCGGCGTCACTGCAATGACGCAGTTGGGGAACAGGCCGAAATAGATCCAGGCCTTGCGCAGCCGTTCGGGAAGCCGCGGGTTCTCCTGCGAGATCTTGACGTAGTTGCGCACGCTCCAGCGCCGGCCGGCATGGGGATTGTAGGTGGCGAAGGACCGGCAGAGGCCGTCGACGAAGGGCTCGTCGTAATAGGTCGAGCCGTAGAGGTCCTGAAGGGCCGGGTGGGCCATCGCGACATGGTAGCCCTCGTTGTCGACGTCGCGCACGGACTTCCAGTTGACCGGGCTTTCCTGCGTCCAGATGCCGCCGGTCGGCACCATCTCCTCGGACCGGTAGTGCGAAAGTTCGTCCTCGAAGGGCTTCATCAGTTCGGCGACGGAGGGCTGGGGGCCGGGCGCGAAGCGGATGAAGACGAAACCCTGCCAGATCTCGCATTCGAGCGCTTTCAGCGCGAATTCGTTCTTGTCGAGCGGCGGGAAGCTGCGCGGGCGGGCGGCGCCGCGCAAGGTACCGTCGAGATTGTAAACCCAGCCGTGGAAGGGACAGACGAGCGCGTTGCGGCAGCTGCCCTTTTCGTCTGCGACGAGGCGCGAGCCGCGGTGGCGGCAGATATTGTGGAAGGCGCGCACGGTGCCGTCCTGCCCACGCAGGATGAGCGCGCGCTCGCCGACGACATCCATAGCGAGGTAGTTGCCGGGCTCGGGAATGTCGGAGACGTGGCAGGCGATCTGCCAGTGCTCGCGGAAGACATGCTGCTTTTCGAGCTCCAGCAGGGCGGGGCTATGGTAGCACCAGCCCGGAAGTCCGCTCCTGTCCCAGTCGTTCGGAACATTGATATCGCGGATCATCTCGTTCATGTCGCTCCCCTTATTTTGCTGAACGTTCATTCAATATAAGCACAATTTCCGTTCAAAAGGAATAGCTTGCGAAGAGCTGTTGTTTTTGAATCAGGAAAAACCCGGTCGCGGCGCGGCCGGGGAGGGGCTGATTTTCGGCGAAAACCGCGTCGGTGCCGCAGCTTAACGGCGGGCTTTGACGCGCGTTACCGGTCGAGTTCCGGGTAGTAGCGTTCCATGTAGCTGGGCCTCAGCTTCTCGCCGATCATGCAATCGGCGCTTTCGCCGGCGGTGCGGATCACGCGGGCGGGCGGTTCGGCGCCGCTGACTTCGAGGATCAGCTTGCGGCGGATGGCGATGGCGAAATCCTCCGGCTCCTGCACCGGCAGGACGAAAGCGCCGGGGCCGCCGATCACGCAGTTCGAATAATAGTCGTCGAGCGAACCATAGGCGGCCGAGGGGCGGATCATTATGGCGAGGCCGTTGATGATGATGCCGAGCGCGGTGGCGGCATCGCGGGCCGGCGTCACGGGCGGCCCAAAGTTGTTCGGGCCGTCGCCGGAGACATCGATGACGCGGCGCATGCCGGAATAGCCGTTCCCATCGAAGAGTTTCGCGCCGTAGACGATGGCGCCGGAGATCGACGTGCCGCGGCGCGTGGCGATCGGGCGGGCTTCCAGCTGGGCGGCGAAGGCCTTGGCGTCCTCCGGCCCGGAGATGATCTGCCAGGGCAGGTGCGAACTGTCGCGGATCGTGCCGGCCCATTCGAAATAGCTGATGGCGATGCGGCCGGTCAGGCCGTCGCGCACGGCATTGACGAAATCGGGGTGTCGAAGCGCATCCACGTAGCCGGCGCGCTGCACCTGCGCCTCCTCCAGGTCCATCGAACCGGAGACGTCGACCGCGAGCACCAGCTCCACATCGACCTCCTGGTCGGAGGCGGCGGCGATCTCGGCGCCGGCCGTCAGGCTCATCAGCAAGGCAAGCGTTGTCAGCATGGCCGTCACCTATGTGCATATCCCAGACGGCAAATGTATCACGAACCGCGGAAGGAAAGGACGGGCACAGTTCAAAAATCGGTGATGCCGGCGAATAGCCGCCCGCCCGCGACCGTCAGATTGCTGTTCCAGCGATTTTCGGACGCCGGGAACGGGACTTGCCTTCGGGCAGAGAAAGCAGATCGAGATGGGCTTCAAGGATATTTTCAGCACGCTTCGCAACAGGATGTTCGGCCGGGCGGAGAGCGCTCCCGCGGAGCCGCTTTCGCCGCAGGAACAGCTTGTCCGCGACTACGATCTCTACCTCGTCGACCTCTATGACGAGATTCCGGCCCTCGTTCCGCAGCGCGACGCCATGCGGATCGCCTGGGGCAACGGCGATTTCGAGGCCTACCAGCGCGCCTTCGAGGCCGCGCGGGCCGGCGGCGTGATCGCGGAAAGCGGCCGGCCGCATTATTCCCTGGTGAAGGACTGGTTCTTCGAACCCTTCCTGGAGCTGCCGGACGAGGAGGCGCCGGCACATGAGGACATGCTCAAGCCGTTCCGGGCGTTCTTCCAGCGTAGCCCGTCGCCGTTTTCCGCCGCCACCTATGCCGATGCGCTGCGCGTAACCGCCTTCGCGCGGCGCGGCACCGCCTATGGACGTTTCGTGCGGCCGGAGCAGTGGAAGAGCTACGAGGAGCTTTTGAAGGAAGCGGACGACGTGCTCGACAGCCATCCGGACCCGGAGAATTTCAGCTGGCGGATGAGCGATTACCGCCGCGCGGCGAACGAGGGCAGCTTCGAGATCTTCAAGGCGCGTTTCGAGCGGGCCTGGCTGCTGGACCGCTACAATGTCGATCTCTGCCGGGCGCATGCCCGCATGATCATGCCGCGCTGGCTCGGCCGCGACGCGCAGGACCTCGAAAACTTTGCGCGGCGGGCGGTCGAACTGACCCGGGAGCGTTTCGGTCTCGGCTTATATGCGCTGATCCAGCAGGCGAACACCGATGTCGGCGATCATGAGCTTGCCGACACGCTCTGCGATCCGGCCCTCGTCAAGCAGGGCTTCGAGGACCTGCTTGCCCGCTTCCCGGCGCCAAGCGTGATGAACCTCTATGCCGACATGCTCGAATGGATGGGGGACACCGAGGCGCTCGCCGATCTGCTGGAGACCCGCTTCCGCGTGATGGTGCCGCAGATCTGGTATGGCGACACGCGCGGCGAGAAGATCTCCTACGTCTTCGATACGCTGCTGGAAGCCGCCGACGTGCTGGAACAGCGCCGCGCCCGCAAACGCGCCTGATGGCTTAAAGCGCCGTCAGCTCGCGGATCGCCATGCGCTTGTAGGCCTCGACAAGCCGGTCGCCTTCCGCCCGTGCGACCGAGACGGCAAGGCGCATGGTCGCCTCGCCGAGATGCATGACGAGAAGGGCGGTCGCCTCGATCTTTTGCGGATCGGCGCGTGGTCGCAGCGCCGTGAGCTGCGCGGCGAGCAGAGCGCCGTTGCGCCGGCTTTCCTCTGCCTCCATGGCCCGCAGCGCGCCATCCGCCTGCACGGCCGACCAGATGTCGCGGATGACGGGTTCGGCGAGGAAGATCGCGTAATAGGTATCGATCAGGCTGGCGAAGGCGGTGGCGAGATCGTCCATGCTTTCGACGGCGGCGAGGCCTTCGGCGATGCAGGCGCGGCTGTCCTCGTTGCAGCGTTCGGCGAGTGCATGCACCACGGCGCTCTTGTCGGGAAAATATTGGTAGAGCGAGCCGATCGAGATGCCCGTGCGCTGGGCGAGCTCGCTCATGCGCAACGCATCGCTGCCCGTTTCGGCAATCATTTCCGTCGCATTCGCAAGGATGGCGTCCACCCGCTCGCGGCTGCGTTTCTGGGTCGGCGCGCGGCGCATCTGCGTTTCGCTCGGCTCTCGTTCCACCATCTGCTCCAAAGGCTCGAATAATCGCGCTTGACAAATACGAGGATTTCTCACATTTTGCAAACATGAGTGATACTCACATTTTGGAGAGTGGAGATATGACGAACAAGCGCATTCTGCTTCTGGGCGGTGAAGGCAAGACGGGGCGGCCGATTGCCGAAAGACTGCGGGAAAAGGGATATACGGTCCGGCTGGGCTCGCGCTCGGCGGAAATCCCGTTCGACTGGCGCGATGCATCCGGTTGGCCGGCGGTGCTTGCGGGCGTGGATGCGCTCTACATCGCCTATCAACCGGATCTCGCGGTGCCGGGCTCGGACGACGATATCCGCCGGCTCTCCCGCCTCGCCGCCGAGGCGGGCGTCCAGCGCATCGTGCTGCTTTCCGGCCGCGGCGAGGATGCGGCGGAGGCGAGCGAGGAGGCGATGAAGGAGGCGGGCATCCCCTGGACCGTGCTGCGCGGCAGCTGGTTCTTCCAGAATTTCAGCGAGGGCCTGTTTGCCGAACAGATTTTGGCGGGCGAGCTGGTGCTGCCCTCCAGCACGGTGCGCGAGCCCTTCGTCGACACGCGCGACATTGCCGACGTGGCGGTGGCGGCACTGACGGAGGAGGGGCATGCCGGAAGGACCTATGAACTGACCGGCCCGCGGCTGATGACCTTTCGCGAGGCGCTGGCGGAGTTTTCCGCGGCGGGCGGGCGCGCGATTGCTTATACGCCGGTGACCGTCGAGGCCTATGCTGGCATCCTGCGCGAGGCCGGCATTCCGGAGGATGTCATCTGGCTCGTCACCTACCTGTTCGGCTCGGTGCTCGACGGGCGCAACGAGTCGCTCAGGACCGACATCGAGCAGGTGCTCGGCCGGCCGCCGCGCGATTTTGCAGATTTCGCCCGCGATGTCGCCGCAACCGGTTTCTGGAGGACCTGATCATGGCAAGCGTTTTCCCCATCCTGACCTTTTTCGCCACCCTTGCGGCAGCGCTTAATGCCGGCCTGTTTTTCATCTTTTCCGTCTGGATCATGGCCGCCTTCGCGCGCCTGACGCCGGCAGAAGGGGCGGCGGCGATGAACGCCATCAATGTCGTCATCCTGAATCCATGGTTTGCCACTGCCTTCTTCGGTGCCGCGGCTCTGTCGCTGCTGCTCGTCGTCATCGGCTTCCTGCAGGGCGGGGCCGGCGGGCTGATGGCCTTGGCCGGCGGCGTGGTCTTCCTCGTCGCGGTCATCGGCGTGACGATGGTCTTCAACGTGCCGCTCAATGATGCGCTCGCCGCAGTCCCCGCCGGCAGCGCGGAGCAGGCGGCGCTCTGGCAGCGCTATCTCGATGTCTGGACGCCATGGAACCATGTGCGCACGCTCGGCTCGCTTGCCGCCGTCGGGCTTTTCGCGCTCGCCTTCCGCCAGGGGGTGCCGCTCGGCTGAGGCCGGGCTGGCGCTCGCCCCTTCGGCCTGCTAGCTCTTGCATCAGAGACCGCCGGAGCCGACCTTGCAGGACATAACCGACCTTTCCGCCCTTGCCCTTTCCGCCGCCATCGCCGAGCGCAGGCTCGCTTGCCGAAGCGTCATGGTGGCCTACCTTGCCCGCATCGAGGCGATCAATCCGCGCATCAACGCCATCGTCAGCCTCCGCCCGGCGGAAGACCTGTTGGCTGAGGCGGAAGAGGCCGACCGTGCGCTCGCGGCGGGAGACTATCGCGGCTGGCTGCACGGCCTGCCCTTCGCGGTGAAGGATCTCTCCGAGGCGAAGGGCATCCTCTGCTCCTTCGGCTCGGCCAACTATGCGGATTTCGTGCCGGACTATGACGACATCCATGTCGAACGCATCCGGGCGGCCGGCGCCATCGTCATCGGCAAGACCAACGCGCCGGAAATGGGCCTCGGTTCGCACAGCTACAATCCGGTCTTCGGCGTCACGCGTAACCCCTACGACACGGGCAAGAGCGCCGGTGGCTCCTCCGGCGGTGCAGCGGCGGCGCTTGCGGCGCGGCTGCTGCCGGTCGCCGATGGCAGCGACATGATGGGGTCGCTGCGCAACCCCGCCGGCTTCAACAATGTCGTCGGCTTCCGCCCGTCCTTCGGCCGCGTGCCCTCGCTTGGCAACGAGCTTTTCCTCGGCCAGCTCGCCGTCAACGGCCCGATGGGGCGCAGCGTCGCCGATGTCGCGGCCCTTCTCGCGACGCAGGCGGGGCATGATCCGCGCGACCCGCTGTCGTTGATCGACGAGGATCTCTCGCTGGACGGGAGCCGCGATCTATCCGGCGCCCGCATCGGCTGGCTCGGCGATTTCGGCGGTTACCTGCCGTTCGAGCCGGGCGTGCTGGAGCTTTGCCGCGAGACGCTCGACGTCTTCCGGCGGCTCGGCTGCACGGTGGAGGAGGTCGCGCCGGGCTTCGACATGGCGCGGCTGTGGCAGACCTGGCGCACGCTTCGTCATTTCCTCGTGGCCGGCGGGCAGGCCGCCGACTATGACGATCCGGCGCGGCGCGCAAACATGAAGCCGGAGATGCTCTGGGAGGTCGATAACGGCCGTGCGCTTTCGGCGGCGGAGGTCTATACGGCATCGCTTGGCCGCAGCGACTGGCACCGCTACGTCGCAGGCCTCTTCGAGCGCTACGATTTCCTCATCCTGCCCTCGGCCCAGGTCTTCCCCTTCGATGCCGAGCTGGACTGGCCGAAGGCGATCGACGGGCGGGCGATGGACACCTATCACCGCTGGATGGAAGTGGTCATCGGGCCGACGCTCGCTGGCCTTCCCGTCGCCGCAATGCCGGCCGGTTTCGGGGCAAACGGGCTGCCCGCGGGCATCCAGATCATCGGCCGTGCGCGGGCCGATCGCGACGTTCTGGCGGCCGCCGCGGCCTATGAAAAGGCCACCGACTGGCTCGCCCGGCCTCCCCAGTTTTAGGGATGCGGGGCGTAAGGCCACGTCATCGCCGCATTCTCGTGACAGGCAGCCTTGCCGGGCGGTGAGGACACCCCGGCGGATTCCTTCAAAAACACGAGGCGCCGTTTAGGAATTGCTTACCATATTTCGTCATTCTTTGCTCGTTCGGCAGAAGTCCGGGGCGCGTGGCCCCGATGCCTGCCGCCAGCGTAAAGGCCCTCGGACTGTCTGTTCCGCGGCCGCGTCGAGTAACGAGTATCGGGTAACGAGTATCATGGCGTCTGTGTACAGTTCCGCGCGTTCCGCGTCGAAATCCCGTCGGGGCCGTTCCGCGGGCATCCTTCTCAGCACATTGCTTGCCTGCGGCGTCATCGCCGGGTCCGCCTGGGCGGTCGTCTCGACGCTCGGCGCCATGCAAGAGGCGGCAACGTCGCTTTCGGACGGCAAGAAGGCCATTGCCGGCACGCTCCATATCAAGACCCCCGCCAGGGAAAAGGCCGCCGATAGGGTGGTGAAGATCGCGAAATTCTCGCGGCTCTCCCGGCCCTCGGAAAGCGAGCTTCGCCAGAAGCAGCTGACCGCCGAGGCAATCCAGGTCGCGCACCAGCGCAAGATCTCGGTCCAGCTCGCCTCCGCCGTGAAGCGCGAGAAGGCGAAGGCGGCGTTGATCGAGGCGGCCTATGCCCGCGCCGAGCGCTCCGTCGAACAGGAAAAGGCAATCACCGGCCAGCCCGCCATGGTGACCGCGCTCGTCGAGGACACCTCCGCCCGCAAGGACATCCAGCCCTTCGGCCTCGTCATGCAGAAGCCGCAGACGGAAGAGGAAAACCTCCTCAGCCAGATCCCGCTGCCGGAAGCCAAGCCCGCGCTCGAGACCGTCGTCATCGAAAAGCCGGTGGTGGTGGAAGAAGAAAAGCCGGTCGCGCGCAACAAGCGCGAAAAGGCGAAGGACAAGGACAAGGAAGAGGTCGCCTACGCCAAGCCCGACCGGTCGCTGTTCGGCAACCTGTTCAAGGGGGGCAGCGGCAGCAGCAATGGCACGGGCTGGCTCGGCAAGGGCACGCGGGTCGCGATCTACGACGTCTCCAACGCGACGGTCTACATGCCCGACGGCACGAAGCTGCGCGCCCATTCCGGCATCGGCAAGATGCGTGACAATCCGCGCTACGAGCATGTCAAGATGAACGGGCCGACGCCGGCCGGCATCTACCGCCTGAAGATGCGCGAGCGGCGCTTCCACGGCGTCGAGGCGATCCGCATGACCTCCATCGACGGGCGTGACCCGAAGAACCGCACGGGCCTCCTGACGCACACCAACCTCCTGCGCAACCAGAAGGGCTCGCATGGCTGCGTCGCCTTCCAGAACTACGAGCCGTTCCTCAACGCCTTCAAGCGTGGGCACATCACCATGATGATCGTGGTGCCGGAACTGCCGTCTTCGCGCACCCAGCTTGCTGCACTCTACCGCAAGGCCGGCGCCTGACATTTTTCGCGAGACGGCTGAAACCGGCGCCCTTGGTGCCGGTTTTTTGCATTCTCCGGTCGAGCGCGGAGATTTTCTCCAAATGTTGTGAGCAATAACCATTTGGTTTAGCAAATGCTAAGAATTTCGGGTCAAATTTAACCAACTTCTTTTGATGGCTAGGCTTGCCTAGGCCACATCGACGTGGGGACCCAAACGTGACTGCCTTCGATTTCGGATTGAATTCCCGCTCCGTGCTTGCCGCGATGAACCGCTCCCAGGCGATCATCGAATTCGACCTTTCCGGCAGGATCCTGCACGCCAACGAGAATTTTTTGCAGGCCGTCGGCTATGAGCTTTCGGAGGTCGTCGGCCAGCACCACCGCATGTTCGTCGATCCGGCGGAGGCCGGCTCGGCGGAATATGCAGCCTTCTGGGCGCGGCTTGCCGAGGGGCATTTCGACCGGCGCCAGTACAAGCGCGTCGCCAAGGGCGGCCGGGAGATCTGGATCGAGGCCTCCTACAATCCCGTCTTCCGCGGCAAGAAGCCGGTGAAGGTGGTGAAGTTCGCCACCGACATCACGGCCATGAAGCGCAAGGCGATGGAGGATGAGGGCAAGCTCGCGGCGCTGAGCCGGGCACAGGCGATCATCGAATTCACGCCGAAGGGCGACATCCTCGGCGCCAACGAGAATTTCCTCGCCACCCTCGGCTACCAGCTTTCGGAAATCGTCGGCCGGCATCATTCCCTGTTCTGCGCCCCGGACTATGTGGCGAGTGCAGCCTACAAGGATTTCTGGGCGCGCCTTGCCGAAGGGCACTTCGTGTCCGATCAGTTCACCCGCGTCACCAAGGGTGGCAGCCGTATCCATATCCAGGCCTCCTACAACCCGATCCTTGATGCCGATGGCAAGGTCTTCAAGGTGGTAAAGTTCGCGACCGACGTGACGGAGCGCGTGCGGGCGATCGAGGAGATCGGCGCGGGGCTCGGGCGCCTTGCCGAATGCAACATCCGCATGACGATCGACCGCGAATTCATCCGCGAATTCGAGCCGCTGCGACGGGATTTCAACAATTCGATCGGCGCCTTCCAGGAAACCCTCTCGCAGGTGCTCGACCAGACCTATATCCAGAACCGTAGTGGCCAGGAGATGCGCAAGGCGGCCGAGGATCTCTCGGAACGCACGCGCCAACAGGCCGTAGCACTCGAAGAAACCGCGGCCGCACTGACGCAGGCAACCGTCGCCGTGCGTTCTTCGACCGACCGGACGCGGGAGACGCGCAAGCTCGTACAGGACGCCCGCGCCTCGGCAAACAGCTCCGCCGACGTCGTGAACAATACCGTGAGCGCCATGCAGCGCATCGAGGCCGCTTCAAGCGAGATCAGCCAGATCATCGGCGTCATCGACGAGATCGCGTTCCAGACCAACCTGCTTGCGCTGAATGCAGGCGTGGAGGCCGCGCGGGCGGGCGAAGCGGGCAGGGGCTTTGCGGTCGTTGCGCAGGAGGTTCGCGAACTGGCGCAGCGCTCCGCAAAGGCGGCCCGCGAGATCAAGACGCTGATCACCAATTCCAGCGCTGAAGTTAAGGATGGTGTGCGTCTCGTCGGCGAGACCGGCCGGGCCCTTCGCGAGATCGAAAACTTCGTCGAAGAGATCGACCATAATGTCGACGCGATAGCGACCTCTGCCGCCGAGCAGGCGAGCGGCCTCGAAGAGATCAGTGCCGCTGTTTCGGATGTCGACCGCATTACTCAGGAAAACGCCGCCATGGTGGAGCGGACGACCTCGACGAGCCAATCCCTGGCCGACGGTGCGATAACGCTCAGCGACCTTGTCAATCGGTTCCAACTCAACCGTCGCACGCTTCGCCGTGACGGAAGCGAAATCTGGACGCCGGAAGAGCGCGCCGCCCGGCTCGGCGCGGTGCGCAAGGCCTCCTGATCGAATGAAGGCGGGGCCGCTCTTATGGCCCCGTCATTTCCTTTCGACGAAACCGTCCAGCACGCGTTTCTGTCCGGCGCGGTCGAAATCAATCGTCAGCTTGTTGCCCTCGATCGCCGCGACATTGCCGTTGCCGAATTTCAGGTGGAAGACCCGGTCGCCGACGGCGAATTTCGACGGTTCGCTCGTGGTCGATTTCGCCACCAGTTCTCCTTCGATCATGCGCGAGCGCGGGCCGCTCTCGCCATAACCGACGCGCTCGACGGCGTGGCCGGAGCGTGAGCCCCAGTTGTCGCGCGTGGCTTCCGTGCGGTTCGCCTGGGCGCGGCGCCAACCGGGGGACGAGTAGTCGTTCTGGAACGGCTCCTGCTTGTCGAAGCGCGACTGGCCATAACCGCCGCGGCCGTAACCGCCATAGGACTGTTCCACCTCGGCCACTTCCACATGCGCTTCCGGCAGTTCGTCGAGGAAGCGGGAGGGGAGCGTCGATTGCCAGAGGCCGTGGATGCGGCGGTTGGAGACGAACCAGATATGGCAGCGGCGTTTTGCACGCGTGATACCGACATAGGCGAGGCGGCGCTCCTCCTCCAGGCCCGAGCGGCCGCCCTCGTCGAGCGCGCGCTGGTGCGGGAACAGGCCTTCTTCCCAGCCGGGCAGGAAGACGGTCTCGAATTCGAGGCCCTTGGCCGAGTGCAGCGTCATGATCGAGACGGCGTCGAGCTCGGCATTCTGCTCGGCATCCATGACCAGCGAGACGTGATCGAGGAAGCCGCGCATGGATTCGAACGCTTCCATCGAGCGGATCAGTTCCTTGAGGTTGTCGAGGCGCCCCGGTCCTTCCGCCGACTTGTCGGCCTGCCACATGGCCGTATAGCCGCTCTCGTCGAGGATCTGCTCGGCAAGGTCGGTGTGCGGCATGGTTTCCAGGAGCGACTGCCAGCGGCGGAAATCCGTGACGACGTCGAACAGCGCCTTGCGCGCCTTCGGCTTCAGCTCGTCGGTCTCGATGATGTCGGATGCGGCGGCGAGCATCGGTATGTCGCGGGCGCGGGCATAGTCGTGCAGGTTGCGGATCGTCGTGTCGCCGAGGCCGCGCTTCGGCGTGTTGACGATGCGCTCGAAGGCGAGGTCGTCGGCCGGCTGGCTGACCAGGCGGAAATAGGCCATGGCATCACGGATTTCGAGCCGCTCGTAGAAGCGCGGGCCGCCGATGACGCGGTAGTTGATGCCGAGCGTGACGAAACGGTCTTCGAACTCGCGCATCTGGAAGGAGGCGCGCACCAGGATCGCCATTTCGTTGAGCTTGTGCTGCTTGCGATGGAGCTGCTCGATTTCCTCGCCGACGGCACGCGCCTCTTCCTCGGAATCCCAGGCCGCATGCACGACGACCTTGTCGTCGTCAGGATCTTTGCGGTCGGTGAAGAGCGTCTTGCCCAGCCGGTCCTCGTTATGCGCGATCAGGTGGCCGGCAGCGCCCAGGATATGGGCCGTCGAGCGGTAGTTGCGCTCCAGCTTGACGACGCGGGCGCCCGGGAAATCCTTCTCGAAGCGCAGGATGTTGTCCACCTCCGCGCCGCGCCAGCCGTAGATCGACTGGTCGTCGTCGCCCACACAGCAGACGTTCTGCGGCGTGCCCTTGGGGCGCTGCGCCAGCAGGCGCAGCCACATGTATTGGGCGGTGTTGGTGTCCTGGTACTCGTCGACGAGGATATAGCGGAATTTCTGGTGGTATTCGGCCAAGACATCCGGATTGGCGCGGAACAGGCGGATCGGGTGCAGCAGCAGGTCGCCGAAATCGCAGGCATTCAGCGTCTTCAGGCGGTTCTGGTAGGCGATGTAGAGTTCGCGGCCCTTGCCGTTGGCGAAGGCGCGGGCGTCCCCTTCGGGGATTTGCGCGGGATCGAGGCCCTTGTTCTTCCAGCCGTCGATCATGCCGGCGAACTGCTTGGCCGGCCAGCGCTTGTCGTCGATGCCCTCGGCCTGGATGATCTGCTTGATCAGGCGCACGACGTCGTCGGTGTCGAGGATGGAGAAATCGGAGCGCAGGCCGACGAGTTCGGCATGGCGGCGCAGCAGCTTCACGCCGATCGAGTGGAAGGTGCCGAGCCACGGCATGCCTTCGACAGCGCCGCCGACGAGGAGGCCGATGCGCTCCTTCATCTCGCGCGCGGCCTTGTTTGTGAAGGTCACGGCCAGCATCTGGCTTGGATAGGCGCGGCCGGTCGCCAGGATATGGGCGATGCGGGTGGTCAGCACGCGCGTCTTACCGGTGCCGGCGCCCGCGAGCACCAGCAGCGGGCCGTCGAGCGTCTCCACCGCCTCGCGCTGCTCCGGGTTGAGGCCGGAGAGGTAGTCCGGCGCGCGGTGGGCATCGCGGGCCGCCATGGCGCGCGCGGCGATACCACCCGCCGGCTTTTCCTTTGGCGCCGGGGGCTTTCCGGAAAGCTGCGGGTCCTCGTCGAAGAAGGGAATGTCGTCGTAACCGCTGATCATGCGGCTCAATGTAGTGATTCGGTCTCGAAAGACCAGTTTTCCGTTCTGCTTTTATTCCGCGGGGAAAAACATTGGCCAGAAGATTGTGGAAAGCCGCGCCCTTCAGGGCGTGGCGCGGTCCGCATCGAAGACGGCGTCCACGGGCAGCTGGAAAGCGGTGGCGAGCTGGTTCGTCTTGCCGGCAAGCGAGACGATGGCGAGCAGTTCGGCATATTGCGCATCCGTCATGCCCTTGGCCTTGGCGGCGGCCGTGTGGGAATGGACGCAGTAGCTGCACCCGTTCGTCACCGAGACGGCGATATAGAGCAATTCCTTCACCAGCGGATCGAGCGTCGAGGGTGTCGCCATCACCGCCTTCACCTCCGCCCAGGTGCGCTCCAGAAGCGACGGGTCGAAGGCGAGGTAGCGCCACATATTGTTGACGAAGTCCGATTTGCGGGTGGCGCGGATGTCGTCGAACACCGCCTTGACGCGCGGATCGGCTTCGATGTCTTCGGCTGGCTTGACGGTGCTCATGGTTCCTCCGGAAAAAAAGGCCGGCGGGAAAGCCGCCGGCCAATGGGGTCAGCCCAGTGCGAACACGCGGGCAGGGCCGCCCGTGCCGCCGCGCACTTTTGGCGCGCCGACGATGAGGGTCGCGCCCTTGGCCGGAAGCTGGTCCAGATTGGCGGCCGCTTCAAGCCCCCAATGGCCCGAGGCGAGCCAGGAATAGTGTGTCGCGAAATCCGGCGAGATGCCGTAGTCGAGCGAGAGCGTATCGACCGCGATGCCCACGGCGCTGGAGTTTTCCGCCAGATACTGCACGGCTTCGACGTGGAAGCCGGGGAAGTGCATCTTGCCCTCGGCGTCCGCATTGCGGAACTTATCGGTGCCGAGGTGCTTGTCCCAGCCGGAGAGCAGCGCCACGCAGGCCTTTTCCGGCAGGTCGCCATTGGCGGCGATCCAGGCCTTGATGTCGTCCGGCGTCAGCTGCGCATCCGCGTTCGCCGCCGCCTTCTCGCGGATATCGATGACGGCGAGCGGCACGACGAGGTCGGAAACCGGAATTTCGGCGACCGACTTGCCGTCCTCCGAAAAGTGCAGCGGCGCATCGACATGGGTGCCGGTGTGCTCGTTCACCCGCAGTTCGAAGAGATTGAACTTGTGTTCCTTGTAGTTGAACTTCTGCTCGCGCCAGAACTGCTGCTGCCCGAAGAAAGTCGGAAACTCCTCGTAGAGTTCATGGGTGAGGTCCGTCGCCTTGCTCGGCGCTTGCGCCAGCGCCGGGCTCAGCGCCCCGGAGCTGGCTGCCGCAACCGTTGCGGCGCCCGCAGCGGCGGCACGGAAAAAGTTTCTTCTCGAAAGCATGCGGTTCTTGACGGTATCGATGACGCAGGCGTCGCACATGGTTCTTCCCCCTGTCGGTGAATGCGTTGATGAAACAATACTGAAATAAGGCTCGGCCATACTGGCGCAAGAAAGCTATCACACGCACCGGATCGGTCCAGTCACGCGCATGCTCGGATAGGGGGTGGCGAGGGAAGATTTCTCCACCTTTTCTTACATTTCGGTAACAGAACAGACCGCCAATCTTACATTTCGGTAATGATCGTATTCTTTCATTGCCCGTTCATTTGCAAAGCGGGATACTTGGTCTATGTCGCACTGCAACAGGTGACGGTTCGCTTCCATCGGAGACAGATTGCATGCGGGTTTGGAAACAGCTCCTCATAAGCCTCGGCGTCATTTCGGCCGGGGTCTTGCTCTGGGGTCGCTTCGTGCCCGGGGCGAACGACATGCTGGAGGCCGCGGGCCTCCCCGGCACGCTCGTCGCAGCCATCGCGCCGGCCGGTGAAGGCCAGACCGAGGGGGGCCGCGAAGGCGGCCGCCGCGGCGGTTTCGGCGGTGGCCCGGTGCTCGTCGCCACCAAGCCCGTCGCCATGTCCGTCGTCAACGACCGGCTGAACGCCATCGGCGACGGCGAAGCGATCCGCACCGTCACGGTGACACCTTACGCCACCGGCAACCTCACCGAAGTGCTCGTCGAATCCGGCGACCGGGTGGAGCACGGCCAGGTGATCGCCCGCCTCGACAGCGACGAGCAGCGCATTGCCGCCGACCAGGCGCGTGTGGCGCGCGAAAGCGCGCAGCAGAAGCTGAAGCGCGTCCAGAGCATCAAGTCCTCCATGAGCGTCGCCGAATTGCAGGATGCCGAGACCGCGCTGAAGGCGGCCGAACTGGTGTTGCAGAATGCCGAACTGACGCTGCGCCGCCGCGATATCACTGCGCCCTATGGCGGCGTGGTCGGCATCATCTCCGTCAATGCCGGCGATTACGTCACCACCACCACGGCGATCGCCCGCATCGACGACCGCTCGGAAATCCTCGTCGACTACTGGGTGCCGGAGCGGTTCGCGACGAGCATACGCGTCGGCGGCGACGTCTCGGCGACCGCGGTCGCGCGGCCGGGCGAAACCTTCAACGGCAAGGTACAGGCGATCGACAACCGCATCGACCAGGAGAGCCGGACGTTGCGCGTGCGTGCGCGCATCGAAAATCCCGAGGACCTGCTGCGCGCCGGCATGTCCTTCCAGGTGACCATGCAGTTTGCCGGTGATCTCTATCCGAGCGTCGATCCGCTCTCCGTGCAGTGGAGCGCCGAAGGCTCCTATGTCTGGCGCGTCAAGGGCGAGAAGGTCGAGCGCGTGCCGATCCACATCATCCAGCGCAACCCGGACAAGGTGCTCATCAAGGCCGAGATCGGCGAGGGCGACCAGATCGTCACCGAGGGCGTGCAGACGCTGCGGCCGGGCGGCGCGGTGCGCACCGCCGAGCAGGACGGCCAGGTGACGTCCTCCGTGACGGAGGGTACGTAATGTCGGGCGAGGGGAACGGCGTCAACGAATCCGGCAAGGCGGGTTTTACCGCGCTTTTCATTCGCCGGCCGATCTTCGCCCTCGTGCTCAACACGCTGATCGTCGTTGCCGGCCTTGCCGCCTTCAACGGCGTCGAAATCCGCGAACTTCCCTCCGTTGACCAGCCGGTCATCAGCGTCTCGACGGAATTCGACGGCGCTTCGCCGGAAACGGTCGACCGCGAACTGACGGACGTGATCGAAGGGGCGGTCTCGCGCGTCCAGGGCATCAAGGACATTTCCTCGCAGTCGTCCTTCGAGCGCAGCCGCGTCACCCTGCAATTCTCCGACACGACGGACGTCAACCAGGCGGCAAACGACGTGCGCGATGCGCTCGGCCGCGTGGCAAACCAGCTTCCCGATGGCGCGGACGAACCGCGCGTCGTGAAGGCCGATGCCGATAGCCAGCCGATCATGCGGCTCGCGCTGACCTCCGATACGCAATCGCTCGAAGACCTGACGCTGCTGGCCGAAAACGAGATTACCGACCGGCTCGCCTCGGTCGAGGGCGTTGCTGACGTTGCCGTCTACGGCGACCAGGAGAAGATTTTTCGCGTCGATGTCGATCAGTCGAAGCTTGCGGCGCGCGGCCTGACGGTCGCGGACCTGCGCAATGCGCTGGCGACCGCCGCCTTCGACGTGCCGGCCGGCTCGCTGAAGAGCCAGAGCCAGGACATCACGGTTCGCGCGACTGCCGACCTCGCGACCCCGGCCGATTTCGAGAACCTCATCATTAAGAACCGCGTGCGCCTCGGCGACGTCTCCATGGTGACGATGGGGCCGGACGAGGGCTCGACGGCGTTGCGCTCCAACGGGCGCCAGGGCATCGGGCTTGGCATCATCCGTCAGGCGCAGTCGAACACGCTCGATATTTCCGCCGGCGTGAAGCAGATGGTGGCGCAGTTCGAGACCATTCTGCCCGAGGGCACCGAAATCAAGATCACCAGCGACGACGCGGTCTTCATCGATGGCGCGATCCACGAAGTGGAGATCGCGCTCGTCGTTGCCGTCGTCATCGTCACGCTCGTCATCTATCTCTTCCTGCTTGACTGGCGGGCGACGCTCATCCCCACGATCAGCATGCCGATCGCGCTGATCGGCACGATCGCCGCCATCTACATGGCTGGCTTCTCCGTCAACATCCTGACGCTGCTCGCCATCGTTCTGGCGACCGGTCTCGTGGTGGACGACGCGATCGTGGTGCTGGAAAACATCGTGCGGCGGCGCGCAGAAGGCCTGAAGCCGCGCGCGGCCGCCATCCTCGGCACGCTGGAAGTGTTCTTCGCCGTCATCGCGACGACCGCCACGCTCGCCGCCGTCTTCATACCGCTCTCCTTCCTGCCGGGCCAGGCGGGGCGCCTCTTCCGCGAATTCGGCTTCGTGCTCGCCTTTGCCATCCTGCTTTCCTCCTTCGTGGCGCTGACGCTATGCCCGATGCTTGCCTCACGCATGCTGACCAAGGATATGTCGCACGGGCATACGGGCCTTCTCGCCCGCATAGGCGGCGCCTGCTCGCGCTTCTATCGATCGACGCTGAGCGCCTGCCTCGGCGCGCCGTTCATCGTCTTCGTCGTTGCGCTTCTCTTCACCGCTGCCGGTGCGACTTCCTTCTTCACCATCAAATCGGAGCTGACGCCAAGCGAAGACCGCTCGATGGTGATGCTGCGCGTGAACGCGCCGCAGGGCGTGTCGCTGGAATATGCGCAGGAGCAGATGAAGCTGATCGAAAACAAGCTTCGTCCGCTCTACAACAAGGGGGAAATCGTCAACATCTTCTCCATTTCGGGGCAGGGCGGTTCCACGAACAGCGGCTTCATGGTGCTCACACTCGCCCAGTGGGACCAGCGCGACCGCACGCAGCAGCAGATCGTACAGGACATCAACCAGGCGGTCGGTTCGGTGCCCTCTGTGCGCGCCTTCGCCATGCAGCCGAACAGTCTCGGCATCCGCGGCGCCGGCAACGGCCTGCAGGTGGCGCTCGTCGGCAACGACTATACCAAGCTCGGCAATGCCGCCGCCGAACTGGTGCGCAAGATCGAGGACAGCGGCCGCTTCCAGAACGTGCGCCTGAACTACGAGGCCAACCAGGCCCAGCTTTCCGTCACCGTCGACCGCGAACGCGCCGCCGATCTCGGCATCGACATTACCGGCCTTTCCGCCGCCTTGCAGGCCATGCTGGAGGGCACGAGCGTCGTCGACATCTATGTCGAGGGGCAGGCCTATCCCGTAAAGCTCTCTTCGACGACGCAGCCGATCAACGACCCGACGGACCTGGAGAACATCTTCCTCAAGACCGGCGACGGCAAGATCGTGCCGATGTCCTCCATCGCCTCGCTGGAGGAGCGCGCCGTCGCGCCCCAGCTGTCGCGCGAGCAGCAGTTGCGCGCCGTCTCGCTTTCGGCGGGTCTGAAGGATGGTCTGGCGCTCGGCGATGCGTTGACGCTGGTGCAGGACATGGCAGAGCCCCTGCTGCCGGAGGGCTCGCGCCTGATGCCGATGGCGGAAGCCGCGACGCTTCAGGAAAATTCCGGCGGCCTCTTCGTCACCTTCGGCTTTGCCATCGTCATCATCTTCCTGGTGCTCGCTGCGCAGTTCGAGAGTTTCGTCAGCGCCGTAATCATCATGGTGACGGTGCCGCTGGGCCTTGCCTGCGCCGTTTTCGCGATGATCCTGACTGGCACGACGCTCAACATCTACAGCCAGATCGGGCTCGTGCTGCTCGTGGGCATCATGGCGAAAAATGGCATCCTGATCGTCGAATTCGCAAACCAGTTGCGTGACCGCGGCCAGGATGTGCGCAGCGCCATCGAGGATGCCGCCAATATCCGCCTGCGCCCGGTGCTGATGACGATGATCGCCACCGTCGTCGGCGCGGTGCCGCTGGTGCTGGCGAGCGGTGCGGGTGCTGAAGCCCGCATCTCGCTCGGCTGGGTGCTGGTCGGCGGTCTCGGCCTTGCGACGGTCGTCACGCTCTACCTGACGCCCGTCGCCTATCTGGTGATCGCCCGCTATACCAGCCCGCATGCGGACGAGGAAAAACGCCTTGCCGCCGAATTGCAGCATGCCGACGCCCTCGCCAAGGCCGGCGACGGCGCCCTGCCGCAGGCGGCGGAATGAGCCTCTGCGGCCATGACCTGATATTGCGGCTGGACAGCCGGGCGCCAATTTGCTGAGTAAACCCGCACAGGCAGTGAGGGGGAAACGATGGCATTGACGGATATCAAGGGCGGCGCGCGCAACGAGGCGGGCATCGCCGAGGCGCTGGCACGGCTCGCCGATCGTTTCGGCCCGCGGTTCCAGACCGGAGAGGCGATCCGGAGCCAGCACGCGCACACCACCACCTATATCCCCGCCCAGCTTCCCGACGGTGTCGTCTTCGTCGAGACTGCCGAGGAGGTGAAGGCGGTCGTCGGCCTTTGCGCGGAGCTGAAGGTGCCGGTCATCCCCTTCGGCACCGGTTCCTCGCTGGAGGGGCAGGTCAATGCGCCGAACGGCGGCATTTCCATCGATTTCAACAACATGAAGCGCGTGCTCGAAGTGAATGCCGAGGATCTCGACTGCACCGTCGAGCCCGGCATCACCCGCGAGGAGCTGAACACCTATCTGCGCGATACCGGCCTGTTCTTCCCGATCGATCCCGGCGCCAACGCCTCGATCGGCGGCATGGCCTCGACGCGCGCCTCCGGCACGAATGCCGTGCGCTACGGCACGATGAAGGACAATGTGCTGGCCGTGACCGCCGTGACGGCGACCGGCGAGGAAATCCGCACCGCCCGGCGCGCGCGAAAATCCTCCGCCGGCTACGATCTCACGCGCCTCTTCGTCGGCGCGGAGGGCACACTAGGCGTGCTGACCTCGATCACGCTGCGCCTCCAGGGCATTCCCGCGGTCATCGCCGGCGGCATCTGCGGTTTCCCGACGCTGAAGGATGCCTGCGACGCCGTGATCATGACCATCCAGCTCGGCATCCCCGTCGCCCGCATCGAGCTCGTCAACACGTTGCAGATCAAGGCCTGCAATGCCTATTCCGGCCTGACGCTGCCGGAGCAGCCGACGCTTTTCGTCGAGTTCCATGGCAATGCGGAAAGCGTGCGCCTGCAATCGGAGGAGTTCGGCGCGATCGCGGCGGATTTCGGCGGTGGTGAATTCCAGTGGACCGCGGACGCCGAGCAACGCGCGAAACTCTGGAAGGCGCGGCACAATGTCTACTGGGCGGCGAAGGCGCTGCGGCCGGGTTATGCCGTCATCGCGACGGATGTCTGCGTGCCGATCTCGCGGCTGGCCGATTGCGTAGCCGACACCGAGGCCGATATCGAGGAGCACGGCCTGCTCGCGCCGATCGTCGGCCATGCGGGCGACGGCAATTTCCATGTCAGCCTGGTCTTCGACGACAAGGACCCGGCGCATGTGGAGCAGGTGGAAGCCTTCGTCGGTCGGCTCAATGCGCGGGCGCTCGCAATGGACGGCACCTGCACGGGCGAACATGGCATCGGCCAGGGTAAGCAGGCTTTCCTGCCGGGGGAGCTCGGCGGGTCGGTTCTCGTTATGCAGCAGATCAAGCGGGCGCTCGATCCGGACAACATTCTGAACCCTGGCAAGATTTTTTCGACCCTCTCGGACGATTAGACGTTATCCTTATGTGGTTGAAGGAAATTCGAGGCATGCGGCGTGCTTTCTAGGATCATGCTCTTCGTTGGCGGCCTGGTGGTCGTGGCGCTCTTTGCAGCGCTGCTGGCGCCGCTCTTCGTCGACTGGACGAGCTTTCGGCAGGATTTCGAGCGCGAGGCGAGCCGCATCATGGGCCGCACCGTGGTCGTGCACGGTAGTGTGGATGCGCGGCTCATCCCGTTCCCCTCCGTGACGCTCAACGACGTGCGCGTCGGCTCGCCGGAAGATGGCCGGCCGCTGGTCGAGGTCGCGCGTTTCTCGATGGATGCGGAGCTGGCACCGTTCCTCTCCGGCGAGGCTTTGATCTTCGATATGCGCCTTGAGGAGCCCAAGGCGCGCATCAAACTCTACCAGGACGGCACGCTGGACTGGGCGCGGGGCCGCAAGTCCGACATCCCGGCCCGCACCGTCATTCTCGAAAACGTTGCGATCACCGGTGGCGAGATCGAATTCGTCGACGAACAGACCGGCCGCACGCGCCATGTCACCGGGCTCGACGCGCAGGTCTCGGCGAAATCGCTCGGCGGCCCGTGGCGCATCGACGGGCGCGGGGCGCTTGACGGCGAAAGCGGCGCCTTCCAGCTGTCGAGCGGGCAGGTGGAGAACGGCGAGCTGTCGCTGCGCGCCCGCATCGTGCCCGACCGCCTCGCCTTCACCGCCGATCTCGAAGGCGCGATCAAGGTCGCCGACTTCCGCCCGCTTTACGACGGCAATTTCACCGTCTCGGAAAAACCGCGCCCGAAGGGCGAGGGGCCGGCCGATCCGATCCGCGTGACGGGCAAGTTCGAGCTTTCCAACGAGCGCATCCGCGTGCCCGAATACCGCCTGGAGGCGGGGCCTGCCGCCGATCCCTATGTGGTGACCGGTGAGGCGACGCTCGACACCGGCCGCAAGCCGGAATTCCTGCTGATTGCCGACGGCCAGCAGATCGACGTCAACCGCATCGGCAACAGCGGCGAGACCGGCAAGACCGGCCGCGACCCGCAGATGTCCGCCCGTCAGCGGCTTCAGGCCCTGCTGGCGATTGCCGCCGATATCCCCATCCCGCAGGTGCCCGGCCGCGCCAGCCTGTTCCTGCCGGCCGTGGTGGTCGGCGATACGACCGTGCGCGAAATCCGCCTCGACGTGAAGCCGGATGGCGACGGCTGGCGGATCGAGCGGGCGGATGCCATCCTGCCCGGCCGCACCGCGCTGGAGGCCAAGGGGCGGCTGATGCTGCGCGAAAACCGCGGCTTCGTCGGCGACCTGCTGATCGCCTCCAACCAGCCCTCGGGGCTTGCCACCTGGCTCGCCGGTTCGGTGGACCCGGAAATCCGCAAGCTGAAGACCGCCGGCTTTTCCGCGCAGGTGAACCTGACGGATGAGTTGCAGCGCTTCGAAAACCTCGAAATCGCCGTTGGCGGCGCCTCGCTGACGGGGCGGCTGGAGCGGGAATCCCGATCGGACGCGACGCCCGCGCTGTCGCTGGAACTGCGCGGCAACGAGGTGCAGCTGGATTCGCTGCGCGCCCTTGTCGGCCTCGTCGCCGGCGATGCATCGCTGACGACCGTTCTCGATCATTCCATAGCGCTCGACCTGACGGCGGACCGGTTCCTTGCCTTCGGCGAGAGTGCGACGGATGTGAGCGCCGCGCTCTCCGTGAAGGACGGCCTCCTGACGCTGAGCCGCCTCAACGTCGCCTCGCTCGAAGGGGCGGCGCTTTCGGCAAGCGGCACGCTGGGCGGCTCGCTCTTAACGCCGAACGCCGGCCTCGAAATCCGGCTGAAGGCGGCGGCGATGGAGCCGGTCGCGGCCCTTCTGGCGCGGCATCTGCCGGCACATCCGTTGCTGTCGCGTTTCGTCGCCAATGCCGGCTACTACGACAATGCCGATCTCGCCGTTCGCGCCGCCGTGTCCGGCGAGGCGGGCAGCCCGGCGACGATCAGCGTTTCCGGCCCCGTCAACGAGGGGCGGGTCGAGTTCAAGCTTTCCACCGCCACGCCCACCGATCTGCTGCGCGGGCGCAATTTCGAGCTGGACGGCAGCATCTTCAACCCGCAATCCGTCGTGCTTGCCGGTCAGGTCGGCCTCGATCCGTTGCCTTTCGACGCCGACCCGGACGGCAGCGTCACCTTCCGCGTGAACCAGCCGGAAGAGGGCGCGGCGACCGTTTCGGCGGCGTTCAACGCCGGCAGCACGTCGATCTCCGCCAAGGGCACCGCCGCACTCTCCGCCGAGGATTTTCTTGCCGGCACGCTCGCGATTTCGGCCAAGAGCGACGATATCGAGCCCTATCTGATGATGAACGGCATCGCGGTTCCGCAGGCCGGCGCCGGCCTGCCGCTGACGGCGCAGGCGTCCGTTGCGACCAATGCGCAGGCCATCGCGATCACCGACATCACGGGCGAAGCCGATCGCAACGCCTTTTCCGGCAACCTGACGCTCGATCGCACGGCCGCCACGCTGAAAGGTGCCGGCGCGCTGCGCTTCGACACGGTGGATTTCGCCTTCCTGGCGGAGGCGATTGCCGGGCCGGTGAGCGATGTCCTCGAAGGCGGGCTGAATGCCGCGCCGCTGGTGCAGCCGCTCCAGGATGCGGCCGATATTTCCGTGGCGCTCGAAGCTGGTGCGTTCTGGCCGGGGCTTTACGGCGCGGTCGAAGGGTTCAAGGCGAACCTCGTCTGGAAGGGCGGCGAGCTGACCATGACCGACATGGCCGGTGACTGGCTCGGCGGCAAGCTTTCCGGCCGCGTCAAGGTCGCCAATGCTGAGGAGAACGGCCTGTTCGAAGCGCGCACCGAACTTGCCGGCGTCGACCTGTCGAAGATCGTCTGGGCCGGGCCGGAAGGGGCGGCCGCGACGGGCAAGGCGGATGTGACGCTCGCGGTCGATGCCTCGGGCAAGAGCGTGCGCACGATGGTCGAGGGCGCCAGTGGCTCGGGCGAGGTGCGGGTGTCCGATCTCGTCCTGCGCGGGCTCGATACCGGCGCGCTGCCGTCGCTTCTGGCGGAGGCCGATCGCATCGAGGGCGACATCACGCAGGAGCGCGTGGCCGGTTTTGCGTCGAATGCCATCCTGAAGGGCGAGGCGGCGCTGGGCGCGGTGCGCATCCCCTTCGCACTGGCGGGCGGCAAGCTGCGCGTCCAGAGCGTCGCGACCGAGGACGGTAAGGCGGGGCTTTCGGGCGACGCGGATATCGATCTCGCCGGCGACACCATGACGGGACGCCTCGCCGTCACCTACAAGGCGGGCGAGGACGCGCTGGCCGGCGCCGAGCCGGAAGTGGCGCTGTCTTACCGCGGCCTGGTCGAGGCGCCGGGCTTCGAGCTCGATGTGCAGCCGCTCGCCAACTACCTTTCGCTGCGCCGCTTCGAGACGGAGCGCCGGCGGGTGGAGACGTTGCAGGCCAACGTTCTGGAAAAGCAGCGCTTGCGGCGCGAGGCGGCACTTTATCGCTCGCGGGCGGATGCGCGCGCAGCACTTGCGGAAGCGATGCGCCTGCAGATCGAGGAAGAGACGCGGCGGCGTGCGGAGGCGCGCGAACGCGCCGAGAAGGAGCGCACCGCCAGGGAGGCCGCTGAAGAGGCCGAGCGCGCGCGCCGCAAGGCCGCGGACGACGCCCGCCTCTTGCTGGAGGCGCAGGAAGAGGCCCGTCGCCTGGCCGAGCAGCGGGCAGCGGCAGAGGCGCGCAAGGCGGAAGACGAGGCGGCGCGGCGCCGCCTGCCGGTAAACCCGGAAGAAGGCGTCGAGCGGGGCGGCGAACTGCCGCCGCTGGAGGGCGGGCAAAGCCTGAACTTCGACGCGCTGCCGGGCCTCAATTAACGGCGCCGGCTTTTTCCTTCAGCCATTCCAGCACATGCAGGCGCAGCGCCGAGGAGAGGTTGCCGTCGACGCCGCGGCCGTCGTCGATCTCGCGGATGAGGGCGGCGACGGGCATGCCGCGCGCATCGGCAATGGCCCTCAGCTCGTCGTGAAAGGCTGGTTCGAGCGAGAAGCTCGTGCGGTGGCCGTGCAGGGTAGTGGAATATTTGCGGATCATGCCCATCCTTACGCAGTGAATCAGGCGATTGGCAGATCGAATCCGGTATTTCCGGCAAGCGTTTGAAATGTCAGTCTTTGTCGTCGTCGGGCCGCTCGATGTGGCCCTGGTCGAGCGACTTCTGCGCCTTTTCGTTCAGCGCGCGCGTCAGCGTCTTCTCCGCCTTCGTGCGACCGAAGGCGGCGCGCTTCTGCTCGGCCTGCTTTTCCTTTTCGGAGCGGGCTTTCTGCTTGCGGAACTGGCGGAGATTGACGACGTCGCCGCTCATCGCGAAAAACTCAGTTCTTCTTGCGGAAGGAATCGAGCGAGACGACGGAGCCACCCTTGTTGTTGTCGTCGCCACCGGTGGGCGGGGTCGGTTCTTCCGTGGTGGTCTCCTCGACCTTTTCCGCGAAGGCGGGATAGGCGGTGATCTCGGCGGAGTGCTCTTCTTCCTCCTCCACGGCCGGCACGTCGAATTCAAGCTCGAAGCTGACCGACGGGTCATAGAAGCCGCGGATCGCGTTGAACGGGATGACGAGCTTTTCCGGCGTATCGGAGAAGGAGAGGCCGATCTCGAACAGGCTCTCGGTGACCTTGAGGTCCCAGAACTGGTGCTGGACGACGATGGTCATCTGCTCGGCATATTTCGCCTTCAGGTGCTGCGAGATGCGCACGCCGGGGGCATTGGTCAGGAAGGTGATGAAAAAATGGTGCTCGCCGGGCAAGTGTCCCGTGACCGCAACTTCGGACAGAACCTTGCGAATGACGCTGCGCAGCGCGTCCTGGGCGAGAATGTCGTAACGAATGTGGTCTTGCGCCATCAGTTCCTGTCTTTCTTCCAGCCTTTGTCATCAGGCATTGCAACGCGTTCTCATACCTTCCGGCACGAGTCATCTGGCACAGCTATAGACCATTTCAAGGGATTGGAGAAGGTGAAGGCTTCTGTTGCCAGGTGCCTTCGGACCCCGCCTAAGAGTGCGACCCCTTAGGACTTTGAGTGAAGTGTCACACCGCGATTAAGCAGCGAGACGAGCTTCCGCATAGTTGTCGTTTGCAACTACAAGTTTAGCCCGATAACGGTGGTACAATGCCGAGCAAAAAGTCGATCTTTACGCCCTTGTCGATCCTATTTCGCCCCCATCAAAAGCCGGTCGGTCGAAGTTGACCGGTTTTTGGTGGAGGCGCCGGGTACCGCCCCCGGGTCCAATGGGTTTATTACACCGCTCGTTTATTGCCGTAGCTGCCGAAGCAGCACTTCACATATAGGCGCTCTCTTGCGCCAAGAAAAGGGTTTTATGACAAGGATATGTGGAAGTTTGGCTCAGGCGGTTTCGGCCAGCGGCGGAGCGCTGTCCTGCGCCCAGTGTTTCTGGAAATCCGCAAGCGGCATCGGGCGGCCGAAATAATAGCCCTGGAACTCGGTACAGCCGAAGGATTGCAGGAAAACAAACTGTTCCTTCGTTTCGATACCCTCGGCGACGACGGAGAGATCGAGCATGCGGGCGATATCGAAGATGCTTTTCAGCAGGAAGCGGTTGCGCAGGTTTTCCGGCGCCTCCTGCACGAAGGAGCGGTCGATCTTGATCTCGTGGATGGGCAACTGGCGCAGGTAGCTGAGCGAGGAATAGCCGGTGCCGAAATCGTCGAGCGAGATGGTAAGGCCGGCCGCACGCAGCGCCCGCATCTTCTCCACGATCGTATCGATGTCCGTCGCCATCAGGCTTTCGGTCAATTCCAGCTTGAGCCGGGCCGGATCGACCTTGAGCGCCTCGATGCGGCTGAGCACGGAGGCGACGAAATCGGGTTTCATGAACTGGTCGACGCTGACATTGATCGACAGCACGAGGTCGCGCGCGCCGTCCTCCTGCTGCCAGAGGGCCAGCGTCTTGCAGGCCTCCAGCACCACCCATCCACCGATCGCCGGCATCAGCCCGGCCTGTTCGGCAAGCGGAATGAAATCGATCGGCGGCGCATAGCTGCCGTCGGCCTTCTTCCAGCGCAACAGCGCCTCGGCGCCCATCAGCCTGCCCGTCTCGTCCACCTGCGGCTGGTAGAAGAGCTCGAATTCGCGGTTGGCGAGTGCGATGCGGATCTCGCGCGCCTGGTCGAGGTTTCGCGCGAATTCCAGTTGCATGACATAGACGCCGCCGCACAGCATGACCACGGCGATGATCGTGTTCACCCAGGCGCCGAAAAGCCGGTACTCGTCGGCGATCGGCTGGGCGAAGGGAAGCGCGGCCTCGGTGCTGGCGAAGACCACGAAGGCGGCAAGGCAGAGCGCGATGATCACGAGCTGCGCCACCGACTGTTCGCGCCGGTAATTGATGTAGCCGAGCAAAGCGAGCACCAGCAGGAAGAGATGACAGACCCGCGGGGCGGCATCGCTCGGCACGTCGAACAGCAGGCAGAAGACGACGACGATGACGAAAAACGCGATCTGCGAGAACATGAGGGCGGCAGAAAGCTGGTTGCCGCGCGCCAGCGCGAAGCTGGCGATCGCCGTCATCACCACGGCCGCATCCATCGCCGCCAGCGACCACGCCTGCATATAGGCGAAAACCAGGCCCCAGCCGATCGTCAGCGCGCCCACGGCAAGAGAGGCCATGCCATAGGCAAGCCGGAAACGGTGCGAATAGTCCTCAGTCTGTTTCACGGGCGGCGACCGTTCGTTGCGGCCTGGCCCACCGGGCCGGCCATCCGGATACCCCTACCGGAAATTCCTTCAGAAAGTACAAAAATGCCACCAGAAGGCGAGGGCAGACGCCAGGACGCGCCGCAGATCAGGCGTTTATTAGCGCTTGACTTGCCATCACAGCGTGAAAAACATGGGCGTCGGCAGGACCACCATGACGGCGGCGGCCGAGTGACCGGAGAGGAGACCCCATGACCGACTATCTCGCAGATGTCCGCAAATATGACAGCGGTGCGGACGAGGCCATCGTCAAGAAGATCGTAAGCCATCTCGGCATCGCGCTGCGCAACCGCGACTCCTCGCTGGTCTCCTGCTCCGATCCGGACGAGCTGAACCGCGTCAAGGAAAAGTGGTGCGCCAAGAAGTTCGGCATCACCGGCGAGGCCGCCGACAAGGCCGTCGAGGCCGTGTGCAAGGCCATGGCCGACGACCGCACGAAATCGCGCGTCACCTTCTATTATCTCACCGCCAAGGAACTGGGAACGCTCGGCGCGCTGGCCTGAGGAAAACCGGGAAAATCCCTTTTCGCCCTATGGCCGCCGCCGCTCTCGCTTTAGTATCTCACGCTGGACAACGAATCGGCGGCGCCCATGCAGCAATATCTCGATCTTCTCGCCCATGTGATGGAAAACGGCACCGACCGGCCGGACCGGACGGGCACCGGCACGCGCGGCGTCTTCGGCCACCAGATGCGCTTCGACCTTTCCGAAGGTTTTCCGGTGCTGACCACCAAGAAGCTGCACCTGCGCTCGATCATCCATGAGCTGCTATGGTTCCTGAAGGGCGACACCAACATCGCCTACCTGCACGAAAACGGCGTCACCATCTGGGACGAATGGGCCGACGAGAAGGGCGAGCTCGGCCCGGTCTACGGCTACCAGTGGCGCTCCTGGCCGACCCATGACGGCAGGCATCTCGACCAGATCGTCGCGGTGCTCGACGGCATCAAGCGCAACCCGAATTCGCGCCGCCATATCGTCTCGGCCTGGAACCCGGCGCTCGTCGACGAAATGGCGCTGCCGCCCTGCCATTGCCTGTTCCAGTTCTACGTGGCGGACGGCAAGCTCTCCTGCCAGCTCTACCAGCGCTCCGCCGACATCTTCCTCGGCGTGGCGCAGTTTTCCGACATTGCGACGGTACCTTCGGTCTCTGAGGATTGGATTCATTGAGAAATTAGCAGAATGGTACGAGTACCAGCTTGTCTCCGTTTCACCTCACTCGAGCACATTTTGGAAGTCAATTATGAACCGACATGCTGAGTACCAATACCTCGATCTCATGTCCCGCCTGATCGAGAGGGGAGATCGTCGGATTGATCGAACAGGGGTTGGAACGTTGGCGAATTTCGGGGCGATGATGCGCTTTGATCTCTCCGACGGGGTATTTCCTGTCTACACCACGAAAAGGGTGTACTGGAAAACGGCCGTTAAGGAGATGCTCTGGTTTCTTTCAGGGCAGACAAACATCCGGTCGCTGCTGACCGCGAACGTACGCATCTGGTCCGACTGGCCCCTATCTCGCTATCGGAAGGAGACAGGCGAGGAGATTACGCAGGAGTCGTTTGAGGAGCGTATTGTTGCCGATGAGAACTTCGCAATTCAGTGGGGTGATCTTGGACCGGTGTATGGCAAGCAATGGCGTCGGTGGATCGACAAAGACGGCCGCGAACACGATCAGATTGCAGGAGTCATCGATACCCTGCGAACCGATCCAAGCAGTCGGCGAATGATTTTCCACGCTTGGAACGTCGGAGAGCTGGAGAATATGGCGCTCCATCCCTGTCATATGGTCTATCAATTCTATGTTTCAGGGCTTGGGTCTACGGCACCAAAATTGTCGCTGATGGTTACTCAACGGTCGAGTGATCATCTCCTTGGAAACCCGTTCAATATCTGCCAGCAAGCGGCACTTTTGGCGATGGTCGCCCAACAAACTGATCTCGCTCCAGGTGAACTGATATGGTCCGGCGGCGACGTTCACTTGTATCTCAACCATCTTGAACAGGCAAAACAGCAACTCACAAGGGAGCCGAGACCATTCCCCAAACTAAGCTTCGCTCGAAAGCCAGCATCGATTGATGACTATCGAATCGACGACTTCATTGTTGAGGGATACAATCCACACCCACCGATCGAAGCGCCCGTCGCGGTGTAGGTTAACGCGTTGGTCATCTTAAAGCCCCCAATATCTTCAGAGTTTCTATGAAACAAATTCGGATGAGGAGAACGGATAATCTTCATGGTCCAATCTTCTGGCGTTTGCAGACGGCGGAAGAAGTCCTCTCTTAAAGCGCAATGAGCCCTGCCACGACAAGGCGTATGGAGGATGCGGTTTCGAGTGATGTCCACATACTCTAACTGGAATTTGATTGGTCGAGACGTATTCAGCGCCCCTTTCTTTTCGGTTTGTAGTCGACCCGCCAGCGCACTCCCGTGCCGAAACACATCGCCCGTGATACGTCACCCCACCCGAGAAATTCTATACCGTTTTTTTCATAATACTCTCTAAGTCGTACTAGAGCAGGTTGATCTTTTGTCTCGTACGCTTCAAGCGACCGAATTTTGTGCTCCGATATTTTGACCAGTTTCACAAGGTCTGATTGCTTCTTGTTCAAAAGACCGCGTGCCGCAGCAAAGGCAATTCCTGATCCGCGGGTAGCAATGAAGTCATCAGTGGAGCCAATCGGCGGAAGCTGCTCTGGCATTCGCCATCGTACACCGACGTCGCTCGCGCTACCTGTAGCGAGATCGACTTTCCCGAGAAATTCAATCCCCTTGTGCTCGTAAAACGTGCGCAGCCTCAGGATCGTCCCTGGGCTTGGTGCGCTCTCGCTTTCTGCGGCCACGATTGAGCTTCGGGCGACACCCGCTTGAGCCTCGAGTTCGCGTTTGTTGGTTTCCACGCAGAACTGAGCCGGTTTTTCCACCGAGAAGTGAGCCACCTCTGAGTATGGTTTTCTGATCAGGACTTGGTCAAGGGGTTGG